>JAZUDM010000001.1:0-16969 GCA_045639635.1 Saccharofermentans sp.
GTTATTAATCTCTCCACTCCAATAAGCAAGACCACTATTAGGACCTGAACCTGCTGATCTGCCAAATGTTACCTGGTAACATCTCTCGATAAAGTTCTCAATCTGTGTCTTTGGCTCAGCCTCTTCCTCTGGAACCTTTGCAGATGGATCCCCTTCAGGATCAACTACATCGACATCAACTTCTTCTGAAACTTCTTCTGTAACATCCTCAAGGAATTCAGCTGGATCAACAATGATTTCATCTTCGTCGATATCAAAGATTTCTTCTTCAATAACTTCCACAAATTCATCAACGTCGACTGGTGGAACTTCCCCCTCTTCCTCACTAACTGGCTCTACTACCTCAACATCAGCCTCATCAGCAAATACTGCCTTTGAAGGAAGAAGTGCTACAGTTGAACCATAAACCATGAGAACTGTCAAAAGAAGACTTACAATTTTAAGATTCTTTTTCATAATCCTCTCCTCCTAAAAATATAAACAAATTAATTTTAGAAAAGAGAAATATGTATTTCAATGAATCAGGACGCATGTTAACAAAGGCTTTACATAATAAACCGCATTAAAGACAAATAAGAATATTCTGTATGTTTTTATCGCATATTTGCTATTTTTTCTTTTAGTCTGTTTAAAGCATATCCTGCAATTACAATATAAACAGGAACAAACATAAAAAGATACTTTGCACGACATTCGAACAACAACAGATATATAGTTATTCCAATTATTAAAATCTCTAAGAACTTAATTTCATCATTAGAATTAAATGCCATAGTACCAGCAATTAAAAGGATCAAAAGCACATCCCAGATAATCTGAAATATAGTTCCCAAAACACCGGCATTCTTACCATCTACTATAGAGTAGTAATCATAAAGCTCATTATCTCTATCAATATTCACTTCTTCATTTACGAATATTGGCTTTAAGGAACTATTTGTAAAACTACCATCACTATATGCATAAGTAAGTTTTTCCAAATAGAAAGTCACATTATTAACAAAACCTCGACGCTCTATTCTTCCAAGTGCAAATTCCAAAAACTTCTCGTTTAAGTAACTGACATCTTTTCCTGTAGTTTCTGCCTCATTAACATAAAAATTACGTATTCTGACATCCTGATTATTCGCAAGTCCATAACCATCAGTATTCTGGCCAACCAAAAGCATATACTGCCATCCCTTAGGATAATCATGCGCACTATCAACCTCATAAGTTTTGCGAATACCTGACTGGATATTACTAAATACCAATAAGAATAAAACAACTCCAGCTACACAGATTAAAGATCTAATAAGTTTGCCTTTAACAGGCTTATCAGAAAATACAAGTTCAACAAACCAGTAAATTAAATAAGCAAAAATCAGAATACCAATTGTTGGCTTTATAAGAGCACCCATTCCTGCTACTAAAAATAGTAATGGGAACTTATATCTATCCTTAAATTTTAAAGTGATAATCCATAAAGCTATAGCGACAAAAATGCTACCAAAATTATCTGTATAAACGATATAAGTTCTCCAGTTTAATGAGAACAATATCTCACCCAAAATCAAAAGCACAAGTGAGCAGTATCTGCTGTTAGTAAGATTCTTAATTGCTAATGCAGAAAATACAACTGAAGCATTAGTAAGCATGGCTCCAAGGAAAATAATAAATCGCCAGTCTGGGATTAATTTATAAATCCAGGATAAAAACACAGTCATGTTGACGTTATTAGTACTTACAACAAAGTAATGAACACCTTTAAGTGTCTCACCGTTACTTAGTTTCATCGCGCCCTGAAATACACTGCCCCAGTCATAAACTGGATTTTCCAGCCATCCAAACCAATATGCAATTGGATACTGAAAACAAAGCAAAAAGATTAAGGGAACAGCCACCATCGATGCTATATAAACATAACGGTTAATGTCACCTTTTGAAGTTACTAGCTTACCCAAAGCGAATAACCCTGTTAGTACGAGTATACTTACAAGAAAGTAAAGAGAATTAGGATAGTTAACAGAATTCGTAGCAGTATAATTAATACTCTTATCGATAAAAAGAGTACTGATCAGAATCATTACTGCCAATAAAGAAAAAATAATATGAACTGACTTATAAATAAAGTTCTTTATCATCTTCATCCTAAACCCCTAATAACTAAATTCAATTATAGCGAAACTAAATTTTCAAAACACTACTAATATTCGCCTTTTCCAACTATAATCTGATTATATAAAAGACACTTTATAAGAAGGATTACTATAACCAGATGAATTATTCAATTGATGCTTCTAGCACTTCGCCTGCTTATATCCAGATATACCAGCAAATCAGAGAGGACATTCTTTCTGGTTTCTATCCTTATGGAAGTAAGATTCCATCCAAGCGTATTCTTGCAACTGAAACAGGCGTCAGCGTAATTACAATCAAGCACGCAATTGAACTTTTAAGCGAAGAAGGTTATATCGAAACAAAGGAAAGAAGCGGATACTTTGTTGTATTTCGTAAAGACGATTTCCTTGGTTCCCCTATATCTTCTACTCTTCCTATTAACAGAAGAGAATCTAATACATCAGACACTTTCCCTTACACTGTAATTGCAAAAACAATGCGTAAGGTAATCCTTGATTACGAGAATTCTTTATTCACCAAGTGTCCTAATTCAGGATGCCCTGAACTAAGAATTGAAATATGTAATTATCTTGCGAGAAGCCGTTCAATTCATGTTAAACCCAATCAGGTTGTTATTGGTTCAGGAGCAGAATACTTATACGGATTAATTGCCCAGTTATTCGGATCAGATAAGAAGTTTGCTATAGAAAATCCTTCATATAGTAAGATTTCTAACGTTTACGATGCTTTTAACATCACATACGACAGGCTTACACTTCTTCCTGATGGAATTAATTCAGAAGAACTTAAGGCTACAACTGCATCTGTTCTTCATACGACGCCTTTTAACAGTTACCCTTCTGGAATCTCCATCGATAGTTCCAAGAAACACGAATACTTAAGATGGGCTAACAAAAACGAAAGATACATTATTGAAGACAATTACGACTCCGAACTTACAGTATCCCGTAAGCATGAAGATACTCTCTTCTCTCTTGCAGGTGGTAAAAACGTAATTTATGTTAATACTTTTTCAAAGACGATTGCCCCTTCAATCAGAATTGGGTACATGATTCTTCCTGAATCCCTGATTGATGTTTTCGAAGAGAAATTAGGGTTTTACTCCTGTACTGTACCTGTCTTTGACCAGTATGTTCTTGCAGAATTACTCCATAACGGAGACTTCGAAAGGCATATTAACCGTATCAGACGTAAGAAACGTAAGGAACTTAACTAGCAGCAACCATGTTATCTGGATTGATGTTGTTTGTTACTTCCTCGTAAGAAGCATAAAAGAGGTCAGAAATATCCATACCGTTATCTACCATATGAATAACATCTGCCAAAAGTCTTGAGAAATTTGCTGGTGCTTCTCCACCTAAATGCTCGTTATCGTAGGAGAAACTCCATCCATCAGGGAAAAGCACTGACTTCTCCTTATAAAGACTAAAATCATAGAATTCAACTTCATTTCTATCGCAGAACTGCTGTGTCCAGTCATGGAATTCATCCATATCAGAATGAGTCCAGATATAAGAATCTGAAACAGGAATTACAATAACAATAACTCGTGCACCATGGTCCTTGGCCATCTGGATAAGCTCTTCTGTTCCTCTGATTGTCTCTTCGAGATATCCATCAGTACCCTGTGCCAGAGAATGGTAAGAAGATTCAACATCCTCTGCTGGCATACCCTCGTACTCACATCCTAATGAACGACTACCCTTAAGTTCAGCGGCCTTAGCCATTGTAACTTCATCGATAAATGGACGATTAAATACGGAATAAACAAATGCCTTAGTACAGTTTACAACCCACATTGAGTAAACGATAATCTTGTTCTCCAAAGTAGTCTCAAAGAAGAAAAACTTCAGTCTGTCCTTAAGATTATCGAGTCTGAAAATGTGGTCTACACTGTTGTTTGTATAGTCACTTACAGGAGTTGTACGCATTGTATCGTAAGACACCTCAAGAATAACTGTATTTACGTTATTACGCGCAAGTTCATGCTCCAGCAAATACTTCTTCTGATTAATAGTCATAGCGTCAGCTGCAAGATTATAGGAATTACATCCAAAGCCCTCATCGAAAGCAATTGTATCAATTCCCTGCTGACAGTGACTGGCACCAACAAAGAAACAGTCAACGCTGCCTGCCAGACGATTACGAAGTTCAAGATCTGCTGAAGTAACACGATTAGAAAAAGACGCCAAAATCACTGATGATAAAATCACCAGTGTCAGAAGAACGCTTATACTTGCAAGAATCGCCTTTTTAAAATCCTTCATACAAAAATCCAATCTCTCCGAACTTATACATAATGTAGTAACCGCAGGATACTACAAGCATTATAATTATTGCCTCACCAATAATTCGAACTGCAAGTGGAACCTTATCAATAAGCTTTCTCACAGGCTTTCTGTCCTGCATAACAGATACAGCAAACATGATTGCTACTACTGGAAGAACAATTAATGGTCTATAGATAAACTGAGTAATATTCTCGCACTTAACTGGGCCTGTAAATACATGCTTCCAGATACCAAATCCACGAGCAGCACCACCGCCTACTTCAGGGAAAACCTTGATAAATGTAACGAGGATAAATGTTCTGATGATGCAGAAAACCTTCCACCAGCGGCTCTCTGTATTAATCTTGAAGAAAGATCTAAACTTCTGGTACAAAGGTTCCATCCACAAAGAAAGAATAATAAACAAGCCATTAAAAAGACCCCAGAGGATATACTCCCAGCTGGCACCATGCCAAAGACCTGTGCAGAACCATACAACAATAAGAGCAATAGTTGCAGGGACAGTATCAGCAATGTGCTTTCCAAGCTTAGGCTTAAGTGCCTTACCGATGTTGCGGCTGAAATTAGAAATACCCATTGGGTAATAGATATACTTCTTAAACCAGTCACCAAGAGTGATATGCCATCTTCTCCAGTACTCTGCAATAGACATTGAGAAATATGGTCTGTCGAAATTCTCCTTGAGCTTAATACCCAGAATCTCACAGAAACCACACATAATATCCATGTATCCAGAAAAATCTGCATAGATCTGAATAGAATAAGAGAACATTGCAATAAGAGCTACAGGACCTGAATACGCATGGTAGCTGGCGAAAACATCATTAACAAGATGTCCGAGCATGTTGGCTACAAAGAGCTTCTTTGTAAAACCCCAGATCATTCTTCTGGCACCATAGGAGAATCTCTCATACTTAAATGTATGCTCTGAAAAAAGTTCCTTGGAAAGGCCTTCAAAATCACTAATAGGACCCTGTGTCATCTGTGGGAAGAAAGATACAAAGAGCAATACCTTAAAGTAATTCTTCTCAGGCTTATAGTACTCCCAGTAAACATCAGCAAGATAACCGATAGACTGGAATGTATAAAACGAAATACCAAGTGGAGAAATAAGATTAATCTTATCCGCAATAGGATTAACAGAAGCTAAAACAAGAATTGAATTAAGCTGGGCAAGAGCAAAATGGGAATACTTGAACAAACAAAGAAGGAAGAGATTAGCAATCAAAGTAATGACCATAATGAGCTTACGCTTCTTCTTGGTCTTTTCCTTTAAGGCCTTTTTGTCTTCCTTGGATAAAGATTCCTTATGCTCTGAAATATACTTCTTGTTCTTCTCAAGAAGTTTCTGCATAAAGTTAGTTGCAAAGAAAATGGTGACACTTGTAAATATTACATACAAGAAATCAGACGCCCTGCCAAAGCAGTAGAAGATAATACTTGAAGCAAGAAGTACTACCCACTGATGCTTTTTGGGTATAAGAAAATAAACCAGCACTACGCCGATTATAAAAAGTATAAATTCAGGCGAAGTGATAGTCATAACAGTTTATTATTCTTCTGACTGGATAGTCTGAATCATGTTCCACATTGCTTCAACGGAATTGAAGTTCTCGTTGCGCATCCACTTAGGAGAAATCTCGATATCGAAAGTATCACAAATCTGTGTGATAAGAGTGATAATGCTCATAGAATCAAGAACCTTACCATCGATGAGATTAGTCTCATTCTCGTAATCAATATCGTCATTTATATCATTCAAAATCTCAAGTAACTCGTCCATGTCAATCTCCTATATAGTTCATCTTCAGACATTGCCTGTCTATTTTACCATTAGCATTGTGTGGTATGAAGTCCAAAATCACAACCTTCTCAGGCACCATGTAAGATGAGAGTTTACCTCTTAAAATATGCTGAATATCTTTCTTTGTCATCTCTACGCCATCCATTAGTTCAACAAAAAGCATAATCTTCTTTTTCTTGTTGTCATAAAGACAGCAGCAGGAACTAATTCCCTCAAGTGAATTTGCAACGGCCTCGATTTCGCCAAGCTCAATACGATAGCCTGAATGCTTAATCTGGAAATCTGATCTTGAAGCGAAAATAAGATTACCGTCCTTATCGTAGGATGCAAGGTCTCCAGTACTAAAGCATCTTACCTCACCTTCACCAAAGTCCTTCATAATAAACTTCTGGGAAGTCTTTTCCTCATCGTTAAAATACTTTAAAGCAAGTGAATCACTGACAATATAAATCTCACCGACATGAGAAACATCGTCCTTGGATACTACCTTATCCTCATCTACGATATAAATCTTACAGTTGTTCAGATTCTTACCAATTGGAAGAACTTCGTCATTTTCAAAATCTCTGTCAACCTTATAGTAGCAGCAGACGCCTGCAAGTTCTGACTGACCATAAAGATTAACGTACTCAATATGAGGCAAAGTCTTTATCCACTTATTTAAATCCTTCATAGGCATTACCTCACCTACAAAGAAAAGCTTACGCAGATAAGTTGGAGTAACCATAGAGAATGGATTAAGTTTTGCAACAATTGAAATTACTGTAGGAACCCATAAAGCTGTAGTAACCTTTTTCTCATTAAGGTAAGAAATAAGCTCTGGTGGGAGCGCAAATACCGTTTTAGGAAGAATTTCAAGTGTAGCGCCAATCTTAAGCATAAGATAAATATCTTTTGCAGAAGCATCGAAATAAAAAGGTGTCTGATTACCAATTACTTCATCACTATCGAATTTAAACTCTGATGTAAACGCCTCGATAAAGCTGATAACTGCCTTATGTGACTTTAATACTCCCTTAGGATATCCAGTAGAACCAGATGTATAAACCATATACGCAGGATCAAAGTCACCTGTATCAGGAAGGTCGCATTCTAAGTCGCTAATATCAGCAAGAGTATAGTGAGTTCCGGTAAAGCCAATAGCCTTAAGTGAATTATCGTCCTCTTGATTCTCCTTAGGCTCATTCTCTTTTCCAAGAACAACAGTAGCGCCAGAATCCTCAAAAATTCTCTTCATCTTAAGAGAAGGAAGTTCAGGATCTACCGGAATATAGTAATTACCACTATATAAAACAGCCATAAAGTAAACCAGTGTATCAACAGACTTATCTGCCATTACAGCGATTGGCTGATTCTTCAAATTAAGGCTACATAAAGTAGCACCAAGTCTTCTGGAAAGACTTTTAAGCTCACTATAACTATAAGAATCATCTACATAAGCGACTGCCTTCTTGTCAGAAAAAAGAGTTGCATTCGCCTCAAGATATTCCAACACATTTTTCATTATTAAATATCTCCCTCGTACCACTAAGGTACCTTCTAACTTTAGTAGTTTATCACTTAAGTAAGAACTTGTCTTATTTAATAAAGAAAAACGCGCAAAATAAAAGGGACTATTTGAAAAGAATCCC
This sequence comes from Saccharofermentans sp., assembly GCA_045639635.1. Lineage (GTDB taxonomy): Bacteria > Bacillota > Clostridia > Saccharofermentanales > Saccharofermentanaceae > Saccharofermentans. The sequence continues at coordinate 7,848 of JAZUDM010000001.1, forward strand.
AAATAGTCCCAAAACTTATGAATTAATATCAATTATTCTTCCTTGTCACCAATATCCTTAACTGGAGCCTCAAGGCCATCAATTACTACGCCAGACTTCTCTGAATAATCCCATAAAGCTGCATGAATTGCTTCTTCTGCAAGAAGTGAGCAGTGAACCTTAACTGGTGGAAGTCCATCCAAAGCCTCCATAACAGCCTTATTTGTTACGTTCATGGCTTCGTTAATTGTCTTTCCCTTAACAAGTTCTGTTGCCATACTGCTTGTTGCAATAGCAGCACCACAGCCAAAAGTCTTGAACTTAACATCAGTGATTGTATCGTCCTCAATTTGAAGATACATACGCATGATGTCACCACACTTTGCGTTACCTACTGTACCAACACCTGAAGGATTCTCGATTTCACCTACATTACGAGGATTCTTAAAGTGATCCATTACCTTCTCGCTATATTCCAAAACCTGACTCATATTACTTATTCTCCTTTATAAAATCTTCGTAAAGTGGTGAGAAACTTCTAAGTCTTTCTACTACTTCCTTAAGCTTTTCTACCACGTAATCAACTTCCTCTTTTGTGTTATCAGCAGAAAGTGTAAGTCTTAATGAACCATGAGCAATTGCATGCGGAAGACCAATTGCAAGAAGAACATGGGAAGGATCGAGTGAACCTGAAGTACAGGCTGACCCGCTGGAGCCACAGATACCTTCCTGATCCAAAGCAATAAGTAGTGACTCACCTTCAATAAACTGGAAACTGAAATTAACATTATTTGCAAGACGGTTTGTCTTATGACCATTAAGCTTTGTATAAGGAATTTCAGTAAGAACTCTGTCTATAAGGTAATCACGAAGCTCAGTTTCTGTTTTCTTCTTAGACTCAAGTTCCTCTGAAGCGATTCTTGTTGCTTCTGCAAGACCAACAATACCAGGTGTGTTATGAGTTCCTGCTCGCTTGCCTCTCTCCTGTCCACCACCATGGATAAATGATCCAATTCTTACTGTCTCTCTTACATACAAAATACCAATACCCTTAGGGCCGTTAAGCTTATGTCCGCTGGCACTAAGTAAATCGATATTCATATCATTTACATCGATTGCCTCGTGACCGAATGCCTGAACTGCATCAGTATGGAAAAGAACACCATTCTCGTGAGCAATACGTCCAATCTCCTTAATAGGCTCGATTGTTCCAATCTCGTTATTAGCAAACATAATTGAAATAAGAATTGTGTCTGGTCTGATTGCTGCCTTAAGCTGTTCAAGATCAACTACACCATCACTATCTACATCAAGATATGTAATCTCATATCCCTGACTCTCAAGATAATCACATGTATGAAGAATTGCATGGTGCTCAATCTTACTTGTGATAATGTGCTTACCCTTCTTGGAATAGTTATTAGCAACAGAAATCAAAGCCCAGTTATCTGACTCACTTCCACCGCCTGTAAAATAAATCTCCTTAGACTTTGCACCAAGAAAAGCAGCTACTGCCTGACGTGATTCATCTACTGCTGAAGTTGCCTTACCAGCGAATGTATAAATACTAGAAGCGTTGCCATAAACCTCCATAAAGTAAGGCTTCATAGCATCGAAAACCCTCTCTTTAACAGGAGTTGTAGCAGCATTATCCATGTATATAAATTTGCTCATTATCGTTATATCTCCTCTCCTATTTACAAGGAAAACACCTTTTGATATATTTCAAATACAAAGATATTCCTATTCACCTACTATGTCAATAGGTGAATAAAATTATAAGGAGACTTTTATGATTTCTACAAAGGGCAGATATGCCATCAGATTAATGATTGATCTTGCTGAACAGGGTTCTTCAAAGCCTGTTCCTCTCGATGCAATTGCAGAGCGTCAGGACATTTCAAAAAAGTATCTGGAGAGCATCGTTAAGCTCCTGGTTCAGGGTAAATTTGTAAAAGGAGCAAGCGGCAAAGGCGGCGGATACTTCCTTACAAGACTTCCAGAAGAATACACAGTATTCGAGATTCTTACTTTAACTGAGTCTTCCCTTGCAACGGTTGCCTGTCTTTCAGATGGCGCAGTAGAATGCCCACATAGTTCAAAATGTCAGACAATCGATATGTGGAAGGGTTACGATAAACTGACTTACGATTACTTTTCAAATATAACGATTAAAGATTTACTTCAGTAACCAAAAAGCGCATCCCGTGTGAGGAATGCGCTTTTACTTTTACTTCTTAATTCTCTTATCGGACTTTACTGCGAGTAATGTTCCAACTGACTGGAATACCTGAACAATAATAATAAGGAGAATAACTGCAAGAATCATGATTAGTGTCTGATAGCGGTAATAACCATAGTTAATTGCGATTTTTCCAAGGCCGCCACCACCTAAAATTCCGCTCATTGCTGAGTATCCAAGAACTGTTGTAAGAGCAATTGTTCCATTAGATAAAAGTGATGGAATACTTTCCGGAATCAAAACCTTTACTACGATTTCAAATGGGGATGCACCCATACTCTGTGCCATTTCAATTATGTTTGGATTCACTTCACGAAGTGAGCTTTCAACAAGTCTTGCAGCGAATGGAAATGCTGCAAATACAAGTGGAACGATAGTAGCTGTAGTACCAATACTTGTACCAACAATGACTCTTGTAAATGGAATAAGAAGAATCATCAGGATAAGAAATGGAACTGATCTTAAAAGATTGATAATTACATTGATTGTCTCGATTACTATTCTTGGAAGAGGTCTTATTCCCTTCTTATCTCCAACTACAAGCAAAACGCCAAGAGGAAGACCAATTAAAATTGCAAAGAATGTAGCTACGATAGTTACGTAAAGTGTATCCCAGATTGCTCCCAGGAATTCCTTTTCGATAACTTTGGAAGCAAACTCCCATGCATCAGATGTAAAAAAATCTCCAAACATATTAGTTCACCTCCTGTACTACAATATTTGGAAGTCTGGATAAATAATCCTGGGCTTTTTTAAGTTCCTTTGAATCATTAAAAGACAAAAGCATTGAGCCATAAGCCTTTTTATTAATGCTCTTTGTAGAAGCATATGAGATGTTTGCTTCTACTCCTGTTTCCTTTGCAAGCTTTGCAATAATTGGTGTTGAAGCTGAATCCGAACCATCGAAAACCACACGCAACACATTATCAACTGGATTTTCTGAAGTAACTCCAAGCTCAGCAAACTCTGGATATACGAGATGTCTTCCCGCTTCAGATTTTGGAGATGCAAAGACACTTTCTACTCTTCCGTTTTCAGCGATAACACCATTCTCGAGAATTGCAACGTGAGTACAGATACTTTCAACTACACTCATCTGGTGAGTAATAACAATTACTGTAATTCCAAGTTTCTTATTGATATCTCGAATAAGCTCAAGAATTGAATTTGTTGTCTTAGGATCAAGAGCACTTGTTGCCTCATCACAAAGAAGAATATCAGGATCAGTAGCAAGTGCTCTTGCGATAGCTACTCTTTGCTGCTGACCACCAGACAACTGCGCCGGATATGCCTTGGCCTTATCCTTAAGATCTACAAGTTCAAGAAGTTCCAACGCCTTTTTCTTTGCTTCGTCCTTAGGAACGCCTGCAAGTTCAAGTGGGAAGCATACATTCTTTAAGCAGTTACGCTGCATAAGAAGATTAAATCCCTGAAAAATCATTGTTATCTTACGGCGATATGAACGAAGTTCTTTATCGCTCAATTCGCCAATATCAGTATCGTTAATAATGACCTTACCAGAAGTTGGTCGCTCAAGCATATTAATCGTTCTTACGAGTGTACTTTTACCAGCGCCACTCATTCCAATAATTCCATAGATATCTCCATCCTGGATTTCAAGATTAATATCCTTAAGAGCTTCGACTTCGCCCTGGGCCGTTTTAAAGGTTTTACTTAAATGCGAAATAGTAATCATGATCGTTCCTCTTTATCTAGTAAAAAAGCGCCTCCCAAAATTAAGAGGCGCCTTGTTGTTACTTAGTGGTTATTTCTATCAGGAAAGTGCGTCAAGATTTGTCTGCTGACCACCATAAATAGCCATTGGCTCTACGTGAATACCTGCAATAGAAACAAGGTGTGTACCATTCTCTGCGTTAAAGTCATCAAGATATGGAACATGCTGGAAGTAGTTAGCAAATACCTCGCCGTCTTCTACAACGTTATTTGGCTGTACATAGTCATTGAACTCAATAATCTCAAGAGTAATACCTCTCTCAGCAAGAATCTCTGCTGCAACTGCCAAGATCTCTGCGTGTGGTGAAGGTGTAGCTGCGATTGTAATTGTTGTACCTGCAAGTGCATCGTAATCAACTGAATCGTCATAGCCGTTTGTTCTGTTCTCAACTACTGGAACAACACCACCGTCATAGTTGTCATTAATGAAATCATATACCTGCTGGCTGTTAAGAGCTGCTGCGAGCGCCTTTGCTGCATCTGTCTCTTCATTGCCTTCTCTTACTACAAGAATGTTTACATATGCTGAAGCACTGTTCTCAATACCAAGACCATCAACTGTTGGTGTAAGTCCAGCATCGATAGCGTAGTTTGAATTGATGATTGCATAATCTACATCAGGAAGAACTGATGGAACCTGAGCTGCCTCAACCTCCTGGAACTCAATGTTATGTGGATTCTCAATAATATCAATTGGTGTAGCAGAAATACCTGCATTAGGATCAAGCTTGATATATCCAAGTTCCTGTAAAAGAAGCAAAGCTCGTGCCTCGTTTGTTGTGTCATTAGGAATAGCAATTACGATTGTCTTATCCTCTGCCTTAGCGTTTGAGCAGCCAGCAAGACCAAATACTGATGTTGCTGCGAATACTGCTGTAAGTAAAATAGATGCAAATTTCTTCATGTTTAAATCTCCTTAGATAATAGAAAGTAATTAGAAATTAATAAAACAAAAAGCTTATTTGCACATTCGTCCGAAACGATAATTAGCTCTGATCAACTGTTCAAAATAGTTCTTCATATGAGTAATATTTTCCTTTTCTTTTATAACTCTATTACTTTATATCTATACTTATATAGTAGGCTCGAAACCCTTGATTTACTTGGCTTTCTGTCAAAACCTACCTTGTCGATAGACATAGTATGATAATACGCATATCAAGTCCTTCCGTCAACCAGTTTTTGATGAATTTTTAGCATTTGGTGACAATGCCCATAACACCCTGCTTCTCCCCTCTCATTTTGGGGATTCTGTCAATTCATATAATTCCTATTGACTTTGTAGGTTAAGAGAACTATACTCACTCTCGTAATCCAAGAAACGAGGAGGAAACATGTTATGACAACTATCATTAAGACATCTACTTATACATTGTGTTGCTGTCGAATGTGTTTAGATTGTACTTCGATTAATAAATTAGAGTGTTCATGTAATAAGCGAATGTGTTGACGCTATAGAGCATCTAGATTTGTCGAAGTCCTGGTTCAAAGAATCCGGGCTTTTTTATTTCAAAAATTCATTACCTATTTAGATTTAAGGAGATTATTAATATGTTTAACTTTAAGAAAATTACATCAGTAGCACTTACAGCAGCACTTACATTCTCATTCGCTGCTTGCGCAAATAAGAGCGGTTCAAAGGAAGTTTTCAGAACACTTGATGAGATCAAGGAAAGCGGAACTATCAACATCGGTGTTTTCTCAGACAAGTATCCATTTGGTTACGTAGATGAGAACGGTAACTATCAGGGTTATGACGTTTACTACGCTGAGCGTATCGCAGCTGATCTTGGTGTAGAAGTTAATTACATCTCAACAGAGGCTGCTAACAGAATTGAATACTTGGAGACTGGTCGAGTTGATATCGTTCTTGCTAACTTCACTGTTACACCAGAAAGAGAAGAAGTCGTTGACTTTGCTAATCCATACATGAACGTAGCACTCGGAGTTGTTTCAAGAGACGATAACGTTATTACAAGTCTTGATGACTGGAACGCTGAAGATTCAATCATCGTTATCTCTGGTACAACAGCTGAGACATATCTTGTAGAAAATTATCCAAACATTGAACTTCAGATTTTTGACTCATATGCAACAGCTAAGGAAGCTTTCCAGAATGGTACTTCAGTAGCATGGGCTAATGACAACACAGAGGTAATCGCTTTCGCTATCGAGAACGAAGGATATACAGTAGGCATCCCTTCCCTTGGAAGTCAGGATACAATCGCTGCTGCAGTAAGTTCTGGTAACGAAACACTTTTGAACTGGCTCAATGAAGAGTTGGTAACACTTGGTACAGAGAATTTCTTCCATAGCGACTATGAAGCAACACTTATCGATGTATATGGTGCTGAGTACGAAGATGAACTTGTAGTTGAAGGCGGAGCAGCATGAATTGGGAATTCGTACACAAGTATTGGCCATTATATGAAAAAGCTGCCATTCTGACTGTACGAATTGGCTTAATTGGCATTGCCATAGCGTTTCTTCTTGGAACGCTCGTGGCTTTTGCCAGATACCGCAAGATTCCTGTACTTAATAGAATTGCTGCAGTTTATATCGAGATCAGCCGTAATACGCCTCTTCTCGTTCAGTTATTCTTTATCTACTATGGTCTTCCAAAGATCGGCATTAAACTCGATGCTGAACTTTGTGGAATAATCGGAATCGCGTTTCTTGGCGGAAGCTACATGGCAGAGAGCCTTCGAAGTGGTCTTGAGGCAGTAAATAAAATTCACCATGAGAATGCATACTGCCTGGGATTAAATAACAGACAGGCGTTCATTTACGTAGTCCTTCCACAGGCCTTTTCGACGAGCGTCCCTGCCCTTGTAGCTAACGTTATCTTCCTTCTTAAGGAAACAAGCGTATTTAGCGCTATTAGTCTTATGGATCTGATGTTTACTGCCAAGGACTTGATTGGACTTTACTATAGAACAACAGAGAGTTTATTTATGCTCGTTGTCTTCTATCTGATAATACTTCTTCCAGTATCAGTACTTGGAACGCTTCTTGAAAGGAGGGCTCGTTATGCCGAATTTGGGAATTGACGTCCTCTTTAAAGGCAATAACCTCTTAAGACTTTTGGAAGGTCTTGGAGAAGCTGCAAAAATCAGCCTTATTTCAATTCTTATAAGCATTCCAATAGGTCTTCTCGTAGGAATTTTAATGACATCCAAAAATCTGATCTTGCAGATTATTTTTAAGTTTTATCTCGAAGCAATTCGAATTCTCCCACAGCTTGTACTTCTCTTTATAGTATTCTTCGGAAGCACGAAAATGATTGGTATTAAGTTTTCAGGAGAAGCAGCATCGATTATTGTATTCAGCCTTTGGGGCATCGCTGAAATGGGAGATCTTGTAAGAGGAAGTCTTACTTCTATTCCTAAGCACCAGTATGAAAGTAGTTTTGCTTTGGGACTTACCAAGGTTCAGACTTTCATTTACATAATTGTACCCCAGACTATAAGAAGACTTATCCCACTTGCAATCAACCTGATTACAAGAATGATCAAAACAACAAGTCTTGTCTTAATGATTGGTGTCGTTGAAATTTTAAAGGTTGCCCAGCAAATAATTGAAGCTAACCGCATGAGCAGTCCAAATGCTGCTTTTGGAATATTCCTTGTAGTATTCCTTCTCTACTTTATTCTGTGCTTTGGAATCAGCTCCATCGCCAAAACTCTTGAAAAAAGGTGGTCATAACAATGTCAAAGGAACTTCTTTCCATTAAAGATTTACATAAATCATATGGCGACTCATTAATTCTTAATGGGATTGATTTGAGCGTACACGCAGGTGAAGTAATCGTTGTAATTGGCCCAAGTGGATGCGGTAAAAGCACACTTTTAAGAACTATTAAGGGTCTTGAAAAAATTGACTCTGGAACAATTGAAATCAAGGCAGAAAACAGCAACGAAGGCGTAGGTATGGTTTTCCAAAACTACGAGCTCTTCCCTCACATGAACGTCATAGATAACATAACTCTTGCTCCACGCAAGGTGCTTCATAAAAGTAAAGCTGACGCCAATAAAACTGCACTCGAACTTCTCGAAAGAGTTGGCCTCAAAGAGAAATCAAAGAGCCTTCCACGTGAACTTTCAGGAGGACAAAGACAGCGAGTTGCAATTGCAAGAGCACTTGCAATGGACCCTGAGTTACTTTTATTCGATGAAGTTACTGCGGCCCTAGATCCAGAGATGGTACGAGAAGTTTTGGATGTAATGCTTCTTCTTGCAAAACAGGGCAAGACCATGATTATCGTTACTCACGAAATGCAGTTTGCAAAAGCAGTAGCTGACCGCATTATCTTTATGGACGAAGGCGTAATTGTAGAAGAAGGAAAGCCATCTGAATTCTTCTCTAATCCAAAAACTGACCGTGCACAGAAATTCTTAAACGTATTCGAATTCGAGTCTGTTGACAGAGGATTAGGCATTTAAACAATCTTCGAAACAGCATTAAACATATCGTCGTATCCGGCATAAGGAATAACTGTAATTCCCTTTCCAAACAAAGTCATGCAGTCAGTAAGATCAGCGATAATTGCCACATTATTATCCTTACAAAAATCCAGTTCACTTCTATTAAGTGAATAGCCTCTGGTTACAATTACGGCAACTATATCCTTCTTATCTTCATCGAAATTCATCCAGTCCCATAGGAGCACATCCTTATCTGTTATTGAACTGATTTCAGATGGAAGCTTACGACCTTTAACGGCGATTATCTTATTACACTTACTACTCTTAATTTCTATTTCATCGTAAAGTTTGGAGATTTTTCTAACCTGGCTTTCAAAAGAGTATTCGCTTATTTTCTTAAAGCCATTGTCCCCCATTTTCTTACGAAGTTCAGGGTCATCTATAAGGAGTTCGAGTTTTTCTTTTAATGACTCAGCATTTTGAGGCTCAAAAAGAAATCCTGTAATACCATCCTCAACAAGTTCCACGATTCCTCCGATATTAGAAGCAACAACAGGAATACTACATGCCATCGCTTCAGTAATGCTTACAGGCTGGTTCTCAGGCCACTTGGATGGCAGACAGTAAATATCAGTCTCAGCATAGACTTCAGATATCTTACTATTGTCTATTCTTCCCCAGATTTTGATCTGATCTGTAATTCCATATTCTTTTGCAAGAATTCTATATGTATTCTCTTCTTC
>JAZUDM010000002.1:0-10906 GCA_045639635.1 Saccharofermentans sp.
TCTAATTATAATTACTGTATGTTTGATTTATTCAGAGGGGGCTATTATGGAAACAAAATCACTCACAAAGGTAAAATTAATCGCTGTCATTCTTGTACTGGCATTTCTTTTCACAGGATGCGGACCTAAGGCGACATTCAAGCATCCGGACGATGCTGCAGAGCGTTTCCTTAACGGAGAGGACGTAGTTGGACTTACAATCAAAGTACATACAAATCCTGACAGAGAAATCGCAGAGTTCGATAGCGCATTGGGCGTAATTTATAATCAGGGTTACAAAGGCAGCCTTATGAAGTCATTACTTATCTTCGTTGAAGATGGCCAGACATTCGGAGCTAACGAGACACACGTTGTAAGAATTGTAAGCATCCACGAAACACGAACTGGAGACATATATATCAATAGTACAATCGTAGACTAAGAAAATAAAAGGTCGGAATTTAATTCCGACCTTTCTTAATATATAAACTATATATATTATCTTGCTGCGAAGAATGTTCCTACATCTTCCTGCTCCAAAATCTTATTTAAGATATGTGGATCAGAACCCTCAGCAATAACACCGTTAATACCGTTGGATGTTACACGCTGCATTGCTGTAACCTTTGTGTACATACCACCTGTTCCAAGCTTGGAACCAGCACCCTGTGAGAAGCCGAGCATATCGTCTGTAATTTCCTCAACGTAAGAAATTCTCTTTGCATCAGGATTTGTACGTGGGTTATCGTCATAAAGACCATCGATGTCTGAAAGAATAACAAGAAGGTCTGCATTGATAAGACATGCAACATGAGCAGACAAAGTATCGTTATCACCGAAAGTACCATTATGCATGATCTCAGTTGTAGAAACTGAGTCGTTCTCGTTAATAACCGGGATAAGTCTTCTTTCAAGCATAGCCTCGATCGTATTTGTAATGTTAGAACGTGTAAGACGATCTGTAAGATCATCCTTCGTAAGAAGAATCTGACCTGGAACATAAGAATACTCAGCAAAGCTTCTTACATAAGCATTCATAAGCTCGCACTGACCTACAGCAGCAATAGCCTGCTTCTCACGTGTCTCCTTAGGTCTTTCCGGAAGATTAAGACAACCAATACCAACACCGATAGCACCAGAAGTAACAAGGATTACCTCCTTACCTCTGTTCCAAAGATCTGCAATAGCACGGCAGAGTCTGTCAATGTTTGTAAGATTCATACGACCATTGTCGTAAGTAACTGTTGTTGTACCAACCTTAACTACAATTCTTCTGGCAAGCTGAATTGCCATTCTTGTATTTTCTGGATTACTCATATCTTCCTTATACACCTTCATCTTTCACGATAAATACGCTTGTTAAGAATATACTCATATTTCTCAAAAAACAAGTAATTACAAATAATATTCCATCCCGGGGATATATATACAAAATATCGAAGGTCTTATAAAATATCTTTTAGAATAAAAGAAACAAGGAGGAAATATATATGCACAATTTTATTCTTGATATCAATGATTTGCCACTTAACACAATTGTTCCAGTAGTAATCATTGTAATTGTACTTTTCGTTCTCTTTTGCTTGAGCTACGTTAAGGCACCACCTGATATGGCATACATCATCTCAGGTCTTAGAAAGAAGGCACGTTACGTTATCGGAAAGGCAAGCGTTAAGATTCCTTTCTTCGAGCGTCTCGATAAGCTTAGCCTTCGTCTTATTCCAATCGATGTTAAGACAAGCAATGCAGTTCCAACAGCTGACTACATCAACATCAATGTTGATGCTACAGTAAACATCAAGATTTCTAACAATCCTGACAGACTTAAGCTCGCTGCTGAGAACTTCCTCAATAAGAACTCTGATTATATCGCAGCAGTTGCTCGTGAGGTTCTTGAGGGTAACGTTCGTGAGATCGTTGGTAAGATGAGACTTGAGGAAATGGTTTCTGATCGTCAGAAGTTTGCTAATCTCGTTAAGGAGAATGCAGAGCCAGATCTCGCAGCAATGGGTCTTGATATCATTTCATTTAACGTTCAGAACTTCGTTGACAGCAATGACGTAATTGAGAATCTTGGTATCGATAACATCGTTAAGATTAAGAAGGCAGCAGCTATCGCAAGAGCTGAGTCTGAAAGAGACATCAAGGTTGCACAGGCAGCAGCTGACAAGGAGTCAAACGATGCAGCAGTAGCAGCAGCTACAGAGATCGCTAAGAAGCAGAACGAACTCGACATTAAGAAGAGTGAGCTCCAGAAGGACGCTGATACAAAGAGAGCTATGGCTGACGCAGCTTATGAAATCCAGAAGGAAGAGCAGCGTAAGGTAATCGAGGTTACAACAGCTAACGCTAACATCGCAAAGCAGGAGCGTGAGATTGAGCTCAAGCAGAAAGAAGTTGCTGTTCGTGAGCAGGCTTTGGACGCTGAGGTTAAGAAGCAAGCTGAGGCTGAGAAGTACGCAGCACAGCAGAGAGCTGATGCTACACTTTATCAGCAGCAGAAGGATGCTGAGGCTCGTAAGTTCGTAGCAGAGCGTGATGCCGAGGCTCGTAAGTTCCAGGCAGAGAAGGATGCTGAAGCACGTAAGGCACAGGCTGAGGCTGACAGATTTGCTAAGGAGCAGGAGGCTGAAGGTATCAGAGCAGCTGGTGAGGCTGAGGCTAAGGCAATCGAGGCTAAGGGTATCGCGGAAGCTAAGGCTATTGAGGCTAAGGGTCTTGCTGAGGCTGAGGCAATGGAGAAGAAGGCTGAGGCTTATGCAAAGTATAATAGAGCAGCTATGGCTGAGATGCTTATCCAGGTACTCCCTGAGATCGCTGGTAAGATTGCAGAGCCACTTGCTACAATTGACAAGGTTACAATCATCGGTGGATCTGGTGACGGATCAAACGGTGTTGAGTCAATGGCTGGTAATGTTCCAGTTGTAATGGCAAGAGTTTTCGAGAGCATGAAGGAGACAACAGGAATTGATCTTGCTAATCTCGTAAATGCTGAGTCTTACGACGCTAAGGTAAACCGCAACATCACAGTTTCTGGAGCTGATTCAGTAAACGTAGTTGTTGGTGAGAGCGCAGAGTCAAAGTAATAAACTTAAGCTTAAACACAAAAAAGAACTGGCTTGGGGAATTTCCCCAGGCCAGTTTTAGTTTGCTTTGAGTTTTCTATTTTTAAGTATTGCGATAATCCAGATAGCAACTGTAATAAGTACAAGGATAATACTAAAGACCTGATTAGGAGTAATCGCTTTCTCCATGTGATCGAATCTAAAGAAATCTAGTAAGAACTTTATAGTCGCAGTAAGGATTAATGTGATGTAACGTATTCCCTTCTTCTTACGAAGCATAAAGCAGATTCCAAATACTACTAAAGACACGATTGTTTCCAAAAGCTGTACTGGAAACTGCGGGATATCCATAACGTGAGGATATCTGACGCTCATGAAGCCTTCGTATTCAAATCCTCCACAGCATCCTCCGACAAAGCACGCCAGTTTTGATATTCCGTATACCAAAGGCAAAGACAGAATAGACGCATCAAGGAGTCTGCCATTTTGCGGAATTATCTTTTCGAAAACAAAGGAAGCTACTATTACTCCTATTAAGCCTCCGTACGCAGAAAGGCCTGCGTTCCAGACGGATAATCCGGCATACGCATATGCCGTATATAGTTTTCCAAAGATAAGCGCACACATGAGGTACAGGATGTAGTATAGATACATCATTTTGTTCTTCTTGAATTCTTCTTTGAGCGAGAAGTACACGTACCCCATTCCAATAAATATGGATGCAATCAGTAGCGCACCATAAAGGCGAAGCTCGGGCATTATTATTGTCATATTAACCCATGCCGCGGCACATAGCGCATGTAGCCATACAAAGCAATACGAAAATAATAATTGAAACTACTGTAAGGATAGAGCATACAATGATGATCCACATTACAACCTTAAGGAATACACTCTTTGGATACTTAACACGTCCAACGATCATGAGGACAATACCTGCAACCGGAAGAAGAAGTGTAAGTGTTCCAATTATCTCCTGAATAAATGGAATCGCCAACATTTCTGTCAAAGGTGCAAGAATGATCATTGAGAAGAACATTACAAGTGAAAGAACACCAAACAAAACTGAGTTGTCATTGCCATTAGTAGCAGCTGCTGTATCGCCCATTGAACTAACTGGTGGTACATCAGTTGGATTAGTGTACTGATATGTAGGAGCCTGGTAAACAGGTGCGGGTGTAGCTGCAGGTGTTACTACAGGTGCCTCAGGAGTTACAACTGGAGCCTGTGGAGCTGCAGTCTCAATTGGCTCAGCCAATACTTCTGGAGCAGTCTTCTGATAGTGCTCAATGATTGGCACGATTACAACATCTTCAGCAGAAGTCTCTGGTGCCTTCTCCTCTACATTTTCTTCTGTAGCCTCTGTAGCTTCAGATACTTCAGCATCCTCAACAGGTGCTGCTTCTTCTACTGCCTCTTCAGGCTTAACTTCTTCTACAGTTTCAACTGCTGGGGCAACTTCCTCAGTAACTTCAGAAGCCTCTTCAACAGCAGGTGCTTCTTCAACTACTGGAGCCTCAGCCGGAGTATCAATTACACTTCCGCAGTTAATGCAAAATTTATTTCCTTCAACAAAAGGCGTTCCACAATTAGCACAGAATTTATTCATATCAATTTCCCTTTCAAATTTCTTATACAAATACATTATACATTATTCTTCAAAACAGTTTGGAGAGAGGTGCAAATATGTCCCAAAATATGTTTCACTAGCAAATCTCTCGCCGTCTGGTGTTTCAACAACAATCAGAATCGTTTCAGAAGAATATGGTCTGTCATAAGGTTCGTCAGTATATGTACGCATCACGTTACCATTTTCAAAGACATATTCAGATTCCTGATATATCTCAGAATACATATCTTCATATTTAGAGAGCTCATCATCAGCCATAGGCTTTAAATCATAAACATAAAATCTGCCTCCGCCATCTTCAATGACAAAAGCACAGCGACAAAAACAAGAAAAACAACTACCGTCACAATTACATACTTTTTTATTGAACTTGAAGAATTCTTATTTTTCCTGATTCTTTATATCAGATAGGAAATCTGAATTATAAGACAAGCAGGAATAATGGGGATAACTATCATAGATGCAAAGACAACGAAAAGACCATAGCTCATACCCCGAAGCCCATACATTGTTGTGCCCATGAATGACGCACCAAAAATTCCAAAGTTAAGAATCATTCCAATTGCAACTAAATATGGAATAAAAGTCAAAAGCAGCCAAACAGGGATTTTTTTAATCTTTGCCATAATAATGCCTCCCTCCTTTATAGCCGTAATATATCACACAGAAAAAATACTTTGAATATCAAAGTATTTTTGCCTCAAATTAAATACACTTTTTTGACAAATTAAAACCGGCCCCGAAAACTCGAAACCGGCTGTAAATTTTAATACTAAAGCGCTTATGCATTTTGAATGCGACATGCGCACAAGCGAAGCTATGAGAAGCTTAAGAAACTTTTCTGCTGGAAAGGCAAGCGTAAAGCTTCCTGCTAGTTCCGCCTTGTAGAAAGCTTAAGAAACTTTTCTGCTAGTTACGCGAGCTACGTCTTCAATAAAGCGCGTGTATATTTTGCTTGCGACATACGCACAAGCGAAGCGCGGAGGACTGCGTCAAGCAAAATGTACTTAAGCGCTTGCCTTAACTGTGTTCCAAATCTCTGTATATCTCTCCTCGATTGTTGCTGATGAGAAGTAAACCTCAAGAGTTGAGAAGATTTCCTCTGTTGGATAGTAATAAACGTTACCAGAAACTTCTGGATCAAGCATATCCTTAGCAGCTACGTTAGGTGTTGAATAACCAACATACTCGCAGTTCTCAAGAGCAACGTCTGGCTCATACATGAAGTTGATGAAGTCGTGAGCTCCCTCGTAGTTAGCGCAGTTTGCTGGAACGCACATCATATCAACAGACCAGTTAGAGTGCTCAGGAAGAACATATCTCAAATCGATATCGTCATTACCAAGTTCCTCAATACGATCGAGCATTACGATGTGGTCACCTGACCAAGCAATTGATGCTGCGAGCTCACCTGAAGCCATCTTATCCTTAAGGTTATCTACACCGTAAGATGGGTTGAGGTTTGCCTTCTGAGAAATAAGAAGCTGGAGTGCTTCCTCGAGCTCAGCCTCGTTCATTGAATTCAAAGAATAACCGAGGTAGTTAAGAGCTACACCAATTGACTCACGCATTGAATCGTACATACCGATTTCGCCTGCATTTGCCTCGTTAAATACGATATCCCAAATAACAGCTGGATCTGTCTCACCTTCTGGAATAGAAATCTTGTTAGCATCGTATACAAGACCTACTGTGCAGTAAAGATATGGAATAGCGTAATCGAGAACCTCGCTTGAAAGCTGCATATCTTCAGCATACTGAAGGTTATTAAACATTGGGTCCATGTACTCTACTACATTTGGAAGAAGTGACCAGTCAAGTGGCTGGATTCTCTCTTCATTAATAAGACGGCAAACCATGTACTCAGATGGGATGATAACGTCGTATGTGTTATCAAGGTTTGGATACATTGTCTCATTTGTCTCAAATGTACGGTAGATTACCTTGTACTGTGGGTAAGCTGCTTCGAACTTAGCGATTGTATCTTCAGCGATATAATCACCCCAGTTATAAATGATGAGTTCCTGACGGTTATCACAACCTGTTACTGAGAACACGTTGAGTGCCATCATGAAGGAAACTACAGCAGCTGCTACAACTCTTCTAATACTCTTCTTCATATCTGTACTCCTTATTAATTCGGTCGAACCGTATTTTATCATGATTTTTTCTTCTTGCTATCCTTTTTCAAAGATGAAAGATTGGATAAGCAAAGAAGTGCAAAAATAACAATAAACAAGATTGTTGTAAGTGCGTTGAGCTTAGGGTTAACGCCAAGCTTTGTCTGTGAGTAAATAACCATTGGCAAAGTCTGAATTGAACTGTCTACGTTGAATGCTGAGATAAGGTAGTCATCTACAGAAAGTGTAAATGTAAGCATCAAAGCAGAAAGGATACCAGGCATAAGCTCAGGAATAATTACAAGTCTGATTGTCTGCCACTGTGTAGCACCAAGATCCATCGCTGCCTCCGATAAGTTCTTATCGAGCTGCTTCATCTTTGGGCTGATTGACAAAATCGCAAATGGTACACAGAAAGCGATATGCGCAAGGATAAGTGTGAGCTCACCCTTCTGGATGTTAAGGAATGAGAACAGGAGCATGAACGCAATACCAAGCACAAGCTCAGGCATGATGTTTGGAATATAAGTAACGTTCATGATCAGGTTCTGGAAACGCTTACGAAGGTACGCGATACCAAGGCAGCTGATAACACCAAAAAGTGTAGCTACAACAGCTGCGATAGCCGCAATCTTAAGTGTAGTTAAAAGCGCATCGAAAAGCTGTCCACCATCTGAACCCTGGAAGAGCTTCAAATAGTTATCAATTGAGA
Source organism: Saccharofermentans sp. (assembly GCA_045639635.1). Lineage (GTDB taxonomy): Bacteria > Bacillota > Clostridia > Saccharofermentanales > Saccharofermentanaceae > Saccharofermentans. Next base: position 7,507 of record JAZUDM010000002.1, read on the forward strand.
AGCCACCCCAGTTAAAAGACTTAGGAATCTTATTAAATGAGAAGATAATAAGAACCGCGATTGGAAGGTAAAGGAAAAACAATACAAGTCCAATGTAGATGTTTGGAAATAATCTATTTAGAAATCTCATCATAATGTCATACCTCCACTTCCTGCTTCCTTATCCTGATTTCGAAGAATACCCATAGAGATTACAACGAAGATCAAGAGAATGAGTGACATCGCATTACCTGCCTGCTGGAGCTTTGTGCTCTCTCCAAGAATAAACATCTCAATCTGCTTACCAACAGTGATGTTGTTTGGATCAATAATATCTGGAATCATGTAGAAAGTCATGGATGGCATAAATACCATCTGAATTCCAGAAATTACACCTGGCAAAGACAATGGGAAGATAACACGTGAGAATGTCTGTACACGGTTTGCTCCAAGGTCTGCTGCTGCCTGTGAAAGATTAGAATCAAGCTTAACAAGCACAGAATAAACTGGAAGAATCATGTAAGGCAAAAAGTCACTTATCATTACAAGCTTAATTACGATATCGATTGTTGTTGAACCAGACTCAAGGAAAGCAACCGGATGAGCTACAGCACCAGTCTTAACAAGGAAATTATTAAGAACGCCTGTCTCCGAAAGGAATGCTCTCCAAGCGTATGTACGAAGCATTGTGTTCATCCACATAGGAAGAACGAAAAGAAGAAGGAGCTTACTGCTCTGCTTGTGCGCACGCTTTGTTCTTTCGGCAAGGATATAAGCAAGAGGATAACCAATTGCAAAACATCCAAGTGTAGTCCAGAGTGCATAATCAAGGCTCTTTACAAAAGTCGAGAAATAAATCTGCATATGAACCTTGAATCCATACAAAGTAGTATCGATCATTCGGCCTTCGAAAAGATACTTAAAGCCATCCATTGTGAATCTATAAGCACCGTTGTTATTTGCAAAGAACGCACGGAACACGATAAGAAGCAATGGAAGAACTGTAAATACAACAATCCAGATGATATATGGATATGCGAGCTGCTTCATTGTGAACTTAAGTCCAAGAGCACCATAAAGGCTTGCGATAATACCAATAAACAAAACTACAAACAAAACGTTTCCAAAGAGGCCCTGAGCCACATACAAAGTCTTATCTGTAAGGTTATTATCAACAAGCATCTTCGCAGAGATGAACTTTGACAAAGTTGCCACGTGCAAGAGAAGTCTTGCGATAAGAAGAATCATTACAGAAAAACATCCAAAGCTCTTCTTGCGCTTATTATCGTTATAAAGCTGGAACCCAAGAGCCAGTGTCAGAGCAGCAACACTTACGATAATTGAAAGTGTGAATATCCATGCACCAAACATCTGGAAATCGAGATTAACAGATGCCTGTCTGAGCTGAACGTGAACACGTGGGTTAATAAGAAGTGTAAAAAGTGAATATACTCTTCTCTTCTGATACTGAACATAAAGTTCAAACATTGGAACGAACATACCAACGAGGGATAGCAGAGCCGAAAGGCACATTACTATCGCGTGGAGAGGCATGACGCTAATCCTTGCTTTTAATTTGCTCATTCCTTATCCTCCGCATCGTCTTCGCCATCAAGCTTTACACCATAGCTTCCTGCATTTGGTGAGAAGTCTGACTTACGCATGATATGAATATCGTCTGGGTCAAATGTGAGACCAACACGCTGTCCAACAACAACTGGATCAACGTCGTGGATCATCCACTCAACACCAATATCTGACTTAACGATAATCTCGTAGTGAACACCCTTAAATACAATGCTGTCTACAGTACCGTTAATGTAATCGTCGTCCTCTTCCTTAACGTAAATATCCTCAGGTCTTACTACAACGTCTACAGGATTTGCTCTGCCCTCTACCATCTCTGGGAAAAGCTTGTCTACGCACTCGAAAGTGCTACCTGCAAATGTTACTTCTAAATCCTTTTTCATGTAGCCTGGGATAATATTTGACTCACCGATGAAGTCAGCTACATAAGCATTCTTTGGCTCGTTATAAATGTCGATAGGTGTACCAATCTGCTGGATAACACCATCCTTCATAACGATGATTGTATCTGACATTGTTAGAGCCTCTTCCTGATCATGTGTAACGTATACGAAAGTAATTCCAAGCTCACGCTGCATCTCCTTAAGCTCAATCTGCATGTCCTTACGCATCTTGAGGTCAAGAGCTCCCAAAGGCTCATCGAGAAGCAATACTCGAGGTCTGTTGATGATTGCTCGCGCAATGGCAACTCGCTGCATCTGACCACCAGAAAGCTGGTCAATATAACGCTTTTCGTAGCCTGCAAGGCCTACTGTAGAAAGCGCCTTTGATACTCTTTCTCTTACCTCGTCCTTTGGAACCTTCTTAAGGTGAAGTCCGAAGGCAACGTTATCGAAAACGTTTAAGTGTGGGAACAACGCATAACGCTGGAAAACAGTATTAATCTGTCTCTTATATGCTGGAGTATCAAGAAGATTCTTTCCCTCAAAATTAACAATACCCTTATCTGCAGTCTCAAATCCTGCAATGATTCTAAGAGTTGTTGACTTACCACATCCTGATGGACCAAGAAGTGTAATAAACTCATTGTTTCTGATATAGAAAGTAATATCCTTCAATACCTGATTATCTTCAAAACTCTTGCAAAGACCCTTAATCTCAATGATATGTTCCTTGCCTGTCTTATCTTCAAGAAGCTGATTATTGATGTCTGCCATACGACCCTCCGTATATAGAAATAGTGGTTACTGTTAATTAAAAGCTTGGTGGAGATGAAATCCAGATTACCTTCGCTGGTCTCTTGCCCTGATTACTAAGGTAATGTGGCTTATCTGGCGTTATCAGAAAGCTTTCTCCCTTGTGAGCAATGAACTTCTTTTTACCAATATGAATTGTAATAGTCCCCTCTAAAACGTATCCGATTTCCTCGCCTTCATGTGGATTATCAGGATATGTCTTACCATTACCTTCTATTGTTACGATAATAGATTCCATCTTATTCTTCTGCGCGTTTGGGATAAGCCAGCAGGTTGAATTTTTAAGATCCAGGTCCTCTTTTATCGCGTAATCGTTACTTCCAAATACAACCTTTGTTTCCTCTTCTTCACTAAAGAACTCAGAAACAGTAGTTCCAAGTGTCTCAAGAATATCCATGAGCGTTGCAATAGAAGGCGATGTCTGATCTCTCTCGACCATGGAAATAAAAGCCTTACTAAGTTCGCAACGATCAGCCAGCTCTTCCTGAGTCAGCATATTCTGCTGTCTTAAAAACTTAATCTTTTCTCCGATGTTCATTTAACTACCCTTCTTAAAGTAACTATTGTTCTTTTTACAACTGCAAAAACCATGAGTCAGACGAATACTTGACTCACAGTTCACAAATACTGAACTTTTT
>JAZUDM010000003.1:0-22791 GCA_045639635.1 Saccharofermentans sp.
TGCATTATTTAAAGATGATACATTTTCTATTTCATAATAAGAACCGACACTTTTAATCGTATCAAGTGTACTAATTGACTGATTCGATTCACTGACAGGAACATTATAAATAATTCCATCATAGTCACCCGTTTCAGTAAGAAATCTATCTAATTGATATTCTTTTTGACTACGAATTAACAATCCTACTGATGAAATTGTAGCTGACCCAATAATAAGTATAACAAGCAAGCAGAGTATTCTGCTTGCTTGACGTCTATATAACTTTAATCTGGTAATATTCGAATAATATTTATTATGAAAGTCCATAAACAACGGATCCACTAATACTCTGACCATTTACACCAGGAAGAACATATATTGTTCTTCCGTCTCTATTTGCTACAGAATTCGTAACAGGACTTATTGTTGGATCCTGAAATGGAAATAATTTCTGAGTGTAAATTGAAGTTCCATATGAATTTCTGATTTGAACCCATGCTCCACCAGAACCACTTGTCAATACTGCTTTAGCAGATAGTGTTCTAGTTCCACCTTGATAATTTGTAATACCTGCTACATTTCGAGCTGAACTAACACCTGCATAAGTTGCAGTATCAGCCATTACACCATAAGCCGAAAGACTAATAGTCATGCATAAAACTACTATCGCTGAAATAACTTTTCTTTTCATAAAAACACCTCAAATCATAATAATTGCTACACAAATTTGATGTCGCAAACAACTCTTCAGCCAAATAATTAAAATCTGAAGTCGCTATGAATGAAAAAACTGTTTAGAATTGTTATGCGATAGAGTAAAATCATTAGTGTAGCATTTTGCAAAACATACACATTTAGCAATCCTCAAGTTCCCGCTTAGGGTTGCTTTTTTATTACCCTGCCCGTGCTAGGCAGCACTATTACCACATCGGATTCATCTCCAATCAAATCTCAAAAAACTATCCAATACCCAAAATTAATAACTACTAAAAACACCTGAATCATCACAAGTTAAAGTCAAAGAGTAAGTTCTACTGCTTCCAGAACTTGTAGCAGTTCCAGAGGTTCTGACATATGCCTTACTAGTACTGATGTTGCCGCGTGTATATGAAGGTGTGCTAGACCATGTACTGTAAAATGGCTTTGAAAAACTACCACCATTAGATAAGGCTGAACATCGCCCTGAAGAATAAGAAAACGTACCTTCTACTGTAATCCTGAATATTTGAACACCTATATCACTATAATATGTTTTAGACGCACTATTACTTGCACCTTGAGATCTACCCATAGACACTTCACCTATTGTAGTAACAGAAACAACCCTATCTTCGTAATCAATTTCAATATTGAATGAAGTCACATTTGTAGCTTCATTCATATCTTCAACTGACTCAGGTGAAACTGACTGTATTACCTCTGTAAATTCATCATAAGTTTCAACTTCATGCGTCTCAAGATATTCGATAAGGCTGAAATCAGTCTTCGAATTCTGAGTTGGAAGGTCAGTCTGCCCCCCCCATAACACTTAATGTTGTAATTGTCAACACTGTTGCCAATAATTTCTTCATTACTTTTACCTCCCAATTTATTCATCATCGTCTATTTGAAAATACGATGGTGTTTCAATTTCTGCCGCGCCCTCTATACCTTTGTCTGTCAAACCGTGATTAACAAGGCAAATCCATGTGTATAGAAAGACAACTATAATAAAAATACAAGTAAAAATCACAAAAAATGTTCTTACTCTTCTGTGTCGAATTTCGGATTTAATACTCTCAGAATTGTACTGCTCCTGTTTGGTTCCTATATTGGTTACTTGATACAAAATATCATTTACGACATCGGAAACCTCTCCTATAGCATCTACGGTAGTTATTGTCTCAGTTAAATCATTATCAACTAAATATTCTTCTCCTATAACACTAGCAAGCTTTTGGTAATCAACTCCTTTTGGAGTAGTTTTGTTATTCTCCCAACTTGATAACGTGGATTTTGCAACACCAATTTTTGCTGCTAACTCCAACTGAGATAAGCCATTTTCTTTACGAAATTTTGCTATATTTTTCCCATTCATAAATTACTCCGTTTTTTAATAAGTTTATTTATCAATATTTTTGTTGTCAATTTAGGCATTTTTAAGGTTCGAGCCTATTCAACTCTTTATTTATAAGGCTTTACGCCTTTTAGTAAAAATAAATCGCGACATAATTACTATATTATTCAAACCAAAATTAAGCACTACTCAGCCAAAACCGAATAGTGCTTACACATATCAACAATATTTCATCCTTCTCACTACATACCTAACACCCTGCAACACCACTATCAGGAATACCCAAACCAATATCCAATTTATCATTATCTCCACAAGGTTGCTTAACACTACACATAAGCAGAAAGTTGTTACAACAATAACCATAAACCACTTATCCCACAAATTGATTTTCTCGTATCCGTGATACCAGTTAGGAGTTTCCTTAAGTAGCAAAAATATCTTTCTACCAAGAAGAAATAGTCCTACGCCAATAGCAATAGTTATCAATATGCCACATACAATTCTTAGTAACCACATAAGGAAGATTGCACCCTTACCATCTAAGAATAAGAAAACTGCATTTGGAACCACATTCCAAGTTGAGTCAAACCATAATGCTATTACGGTATAAACTCCTATAGCAGCCTCGCATACATCAAACCTGAATGTCTCTGATACTAATCCAAGTATTAGATATGTGATAAAGAGAACCAATATACTTCCATAAAGAGAAAAGAAGTACTTTGCATGGAGCTTCGCTGATTCATTGTTAAGTTCTGCCCTTGCTTCGATTTGCATACTATTCCAGTCTCTCTTTCGATCTGCCTCATAGTTTGCAATCTGCTTATCGAGCTTTTCCCTTTCTCTTAACAGGTACTGCCTTGTCTGCTCGTTTTGTGCCTTCGTTTCTTCTAGTTTCTGAAGTCTGTTCTGAGTATCGCTTGTCTTCTTTTCCTGTTCTTCCAACTGGGATTTCAGCTCTAGGTTCTGCTTTATTAACTCCTCCCTGTCCTCGATACTCTTCTCCAGTTCCATCATCAGTTCTAAGACTTCTGCTTCGCTGCAATAATTCTCCGACTGTGACATTTCTCACCTCCTTATAATCCAATTTCAATTTCTCAATTTCTTTCTTTATCTTCTCTACTAATGCAGAGATAATGCCCATAAGAAGTTTTATTCCTACAAGCTCTTTGTTTGCTTTTTTAATCTCAATATTGCGTCCTACAATATCGCCATGTCTTCCTTCAGTTCTCATAAGAACTCCATCTGCTTTCCTTGCAGAATAGCCTTCATGAATTGTCGGAATTAAATCTATTCCCTGCCTCTCGTAACTTCTGTGATCTATTTTGTTATCTGCTTTGAGATAAGAATTGCAAATGTCAGCCCACGACTTTCTCCACTCTTCAACATTGGACCTGTCATCCCATCTTGTAGATTCAACAGTTACCCTTTTCCACACTTTACGTCCTGTCTTTTTCTCTATCTTCTGTTCTCCAGTCTTAGGATCTATAACTGGAATTTTGTTGCCATCTTTATCAAGTGCGTACTCTTTACGCTGCTTACTACCCCACGTTCCATTCTTAGTAATAGGTCTTGTTGTTGCCATCATATGCACATGTGGATTTCCATCTCCCTTATCGTGGATAGACCAGTCAACTATCATTCCACTATCAGCCAGAGTAGAAGCAAACTTACGACAGATTTCTTTCTGCTCTTCAAGGTTTGTTTCTTTAGGTAGTGCACATTCAAAAAGACGGGCAAGTCTGCTGTCAGATTTGTTTTCTACAGTCTGAACTGCATTCCAGAGTTGCTCTCTTTTGAGATAGTCTTCTGGCGCATTAGCACACAGCGTTATCTCGGAAAAGACAACACCGGACTTACGACTATAGTCGAAAGTTCGGTCTGTCTCCTCGCTGTGTAATTTCTCGCCAGAACAGTATGCGGCTGTTGCCATTGCTGAGCGACCTTTGCTTCTTCCTATCACCTTAATTGACATATGGAAGATAGCCAAAACGGTCGCCTCCTAAAGACAAATTGCGATTCGAGAAAGCTAGAGGGTTCAAGGGGGATATCCCCTTTGCGCACTGGACCACACGTAGTGTGTCCGTAAGTGCGCCCTTGTTAAATACAAGGGATTTAAGGTTAGAACTATTTATCATTCCGAACCTCCTTTCTGGACCTCATCCTTATTCATGAATCTACTGAAGAATGTGCCATTTTGCTCCTGAAGTTTAAGGAAGTTTTTAAGTCGCTCCTTATCCTCATCAACAGAAGGTCTGCCAAGAAATGTCTCAACGATTATTCCCATTTCGACAAGTCTCTTGTTACGCTTCTTCCTCTCGACCTCATTGTATTTATGACGCAGTTCTTTCTCACGAGCCTTAAGCTGTTCCTGCTTTTTCACTGTGTCTTCAAGCTGTTCTTCTAATGTTTTTCTATTACTCATTTTCTTTAATCTCCTTTAATTTGATTGTTGTCTTTTAATACTTTTGCAATCGCTTCCAGAGCTACCGTACAACGCCTCAAATCGTCCATCATTTCTTCGGTATTAGGAATATCGTTTGCAAGCATTTCTCTGAATTTCTTCAGTTCTATCGCTAGTCTCTCATTGTCAAAAAATCCCCAATTGATTTCGACTTTCTGCCCAATGATTGCTTTGTAATAGTAGTCTTGAAGAGGCACTCCTAATGCCTCAACAAGACCATGAATCGCATCTCTTTCATCAGGGGTTAATCTAAAATTTATACAAGCACTTCTCTTACGGTCTTCATTCTTACATGGCATGTTATCTTCTCTCCTTGTACCTAGAATTTAGTTTCACTGCTAAGTCTGACTGTGAGTTTGAATACAGATGTGCATAAGTATTAAGCGTCGTCTCTGCCTTCTCATGTCCTAAGCGATCCTGTATTTCCTTAATCGAAAATCCCATAGATATGAGAAGGCTGGCGTGACTATGACGCAAATCGTGAATACGAATTCTTTTAACGTCAGCGAACTTTGCACCTCGTACAATCTCATGTTCAAGAAACGACTTTGTTAATGGGAACAATCTTTCCGTATCCTTTATCCCTAAAAGGCTTTCCTTATATGCCATAAGGTACTTACAAAGAAAGTCTGGTATGGAAATAATTCTCTTACCTTTTGGAGTCTTAGGATCCGTTATAAAGTCCGTCTTATCGATTCTCTGATATGACTTATTTATACTTATTGTCTGTGCTTCAAAATCGATATCTGCAGGTGTTAACGCAAGTAATTCGCCGATACGAATACCAGTCCAAAAAAGAGTCATAAATGCCGTAAAAGACTGTGGCTTATCAATAAGTGTATCTACGAACTTATTGAATTCTTCTTCAGTCCATATACTCATTTCATCTGCTTTGGATTTACCCATTTTCTTATCGACCAAACATGGATTTGAACTTAAGCCGTAATACTTAACCGCGTGATTAAGTGCAGCGCTAAGCTGGTTCTCTATTGTTCTAAGATAAGTTGCTGAGTACGCCTGTCCATTCTCGCCACGCATAGATAACATTTCGTTTCTCCACTTAAGGATTGTCAGCTGATCTATATCTGATAAACGGATTTTTCCCAAGTGTGGACGAATATGCTTCTCAATTAAGTAGCTCTTATTTTTAAAAGAGCTATATCTTAATGTCGGCTTCATATCTTCGAGATAAATATCCAAGAAGGTATCAAGGAGCATATTGTTATCTTTACTTTTCATGAAAACAAACTCACGCTCATGCTCAAGCGCTTCTTTCTTTGTTGCGAAGCCACGCTTATCATGTCGTTTGTTATTTCCCTTCCAGTCTTTATAAGTAACAACAACTCTCCAAGTTGTACCCTTATAACCATTCCATCTATCTTTTAAAACCGCCATTAAGTGCCCTCCTTTCTGTCCATAAGACAAGCTTTTTGATACCAAAAACGATTTACTCGACCGTTTACAACTAACGCTTCTGGGTATTCTCTCTTCATATCGGTATTGAGTTTCTTAATAATCTCGTAAGCCTTTGACCTAGATACGCTCATATCCTTCTGAATAACCTCTACCCCTAAGAAAAGAGGTAAGTTATCTGATTCAGTTGTGTTTTTCATATATCTTGCTCCTTTCTCATTATTTACCACACATAAGAAATATGATTTCTTCTCTGTTACCATACAATTATGTGTGGTTATGCTATATTAAACGAATAATTTTAATTTGTCAACATATTCCATACAAATTTATATGGTATTTCTATTCCATTTAATTTGAATTTGTATTATACTCATACTCATATTCAAAAATTTATGGGAGTTAAGGTTATGAATATTGGTGCAAAGATTAAGAGACTAAGAACATTTAGAGGCAAAACACAAAGAGGTTTTGGAGAAGAAGTAGGCTTTAGCAAAAGCGCTGCTGATGTTCGCGTAAATCAATATGAGTCTGGAAGAATGGCACCTAAGGCAGATGTCCGTCAAAAGATGGCAGAGATATTATCTGTTGATGTAGAAGCACTATCTGATATTGATCTAAGCTCTCCTATTGAAACTGTTCATGCTTTATATCAGTTAGAGGATGAATGTGGCATGAAACTTGAATACAAGGATGGTAAGACTTCTCTTGTTTTTGATAACGACTATAGTAAGTCCAGAACATTAGTAAGCCTTCTTAATATGTGGTGTGATAAGCAATCTAAGTCAGACGAGAATTATGAAGACTGGAAACTTAATATTGGTTCTAATGTTGAAAAGTACTACAACCAAAAAAGAGAAGAACTATCTTCACTATACGCACCACTACTATCTGAAATTGGAAAAGATGAATTGCTTAAAACTGTTTCCGATTTGACTGAAACTATCAGACGAATGATTGAAGCAGGTATATCTGTATTACCTACAGCAACAAAAGAAGCTGTGGGATTTACATTTAAGATTAGTGAATTACTTAATTCTGAGAATAGAGATTTTGCTCTCTTTCTTAATGAATTTAACTACATAAAAAATAGAGGCATTGTCTGTGAAGACGAATACCTCTACTTAAATGGTATGGTTACTATTACATATTGGATTGGAATTCCATCACTAAGTGTAGTATGCACAGACATAAATAATCTTAATGAATATTTACGTAGTGAGGATAAATCCGACTTCGCCAAAGATGAATTCGAGAGTAGTTTCAAAAGCTCTCTTATGACTCAGAATAACAGTCTCGAAGACGAGTTTAAGTTCTATAGTTAAATAATTTTTTGACTAAGAAAATGAAAAACCATTGAAGATCAAGATTTTTCAGACATTTTCATTATTTTTTAGTTCGGCAATTTTTATTTAAAAATCATATTGTAATCATACATTTCTCCTATGGAAAACTTAGTTGTAGTGTTCGAATAATTCTACTTCCCATCTGTACTATTTTTTTTCATCTTACGTAATTTATATACAATATCTTGCTTAATTAATGTATCCCAGGTTGAAAATTTACCATTCCACACACTTACGCCATCAACATTAATATAAACATTTTCCCACCCTCCACAGCGTTCAACTTCACTTCGAGTTTCGCGTGTAAAATCAAAATTACCGACATAATTCAATCGCTTTTTAATAACAGAAAAGCGAGAATTGTGCATCTCAATCCTTTTATCTTCTCTATCAGTTATTTCTAGATTAATCTGTGGATTTTTATTAAAAAATGGTAGAGAATCTATTTTTTCAAATGACTCTGCCAGACAATCACTTATCTTCAAATATATAAGAGCCTGTCTATCCTCTAATCCTTTAATTCTATGATCTTTGATAATCCAACTATCAACTAAAACATAAACATAGTACCCATAGAAATAATCATTTTGTAAATAGTCATCATTAAGAACAAAATAGTAAATATCATTAGGGTTAATCGATGGAACTTGTCGCTTGATTACAGTAACTTTTTTCTCTTCTAATGGTGGTGATAAAAGTCTATTTTTTAAATCTGCCAGTTCTTTTAGTCTAAGTTTTTTATCTTTATCACTCCATCTATCGATATCCACATTTGAACTAAGAATCTCAAGAGCTTTATTCTTTACATCAATACACAAACGACCGTACTCCTGCATTATAGAAGCTAAGGCCAACCAATAATCAACATTATCATCAATATTATTAATGTATTTTTTTAGTTCAATATATGTGTTTGCTACAGCTATATCATTAGAAGCACCCATTTTCAGTTGATTTACATAAATTGATTTAACTTCTAATGCAATATCGTTTTGATAAATCTTTACGCCCCAAGCTCCCATACTTCACCTCAATACCATGGTTCTGCGAATATTTCTTGCAACATCAATGCTTCTTCTTCTATTTGATTACTTAAATAGTCTAAATAATCTTTTCTCAATTGGTCATAATTTGTATTTGTAGGACTAATTCCGTTTATTCGATTCAATCCTCCTTCATCTAAGCTATTTTTGGTATGATAATATGCCATAAGTGATTGTTCAAGAATTCTACTTTCTTCATATGTCAATCCTCTAATATGTATGGTTCCATCGATATTACAAACATCACCTTTTGTTCGTGTGTGATAGGCTTCTCTATAACTCCAATTTCTAGTTCTTCCGACATACATAATTCTAATAGGTTCATCTATAGACGGAATCAAATAAACTTCATAACAACGAATTCCTTCACTAATTGTTGCTACAGCTACTATTTTAGCAACTGCATTTGCTATTTCTTGCGCAGTCTTTTTTATTATTGAAACACCGATTGTTATAGATATGGCTAACAAAACATTTATTAACTTGCTTACTGCTACATACTTAGCACTTATCATTTGAGATGCTTTTATACTTGCATTTAGGACAACAAAACCTAACATTGCATATATCGAATAATTCACTACATTAGCCAAAACACTAATTATACAAGTTACTTCAATTACTTCTTTGCTAATTACTGCACTATGCCCACTTGGATCACAATACTTAACAGGATTAGAATTAGCAAACAAATACTTGTGTAAACTCATAGGGTCAGACAAAGAACCGCCATAAGTGTCCATTGAAGTAAATGTTCCTGTAGATGGATTCATGTATCTTGCTCTTAAGTAATAAAGACCTGTCTCATCTTTCTGCTCACCCTGGAATCCATATTCGTTATCTGAATCACCAGTTCTAGATACTTCATTACCAAATGCATCAAATACATATGTATCTGTAATAAGGCCATCTTCGTTTGTAAGTTGTCTTACAGATGAACCACCATCAAATGAGTAATACAAAGAATTACCATTTGTTGTTCTTGAAATAAGTTCATGTCCTCTTGTATAGAAGATTTCTTCTGTATCTGTTTCTTCTAACAAAATCTGAGCATATCCAGTAGATAAATCTGTAAGATAGTTTACTCTTTCACCATTATTTGTCTTACTTGTTCTATTACCAAGATAATCGTAGGTATAACTCTGCTCAACTATAGATGAACCATTAACTACATAAGCTGATACCATTCTGTTATAAGAATCGTAAGTATATGTAGCAATTGTTATTCCACTTCTGCTTTGTGAAACAAGATTTCCAGCGTTATCCCATGTATAAGTAACATCATCTTCTGTAGTAAGCTGATTTAACTCGTTATAAGTGTAATTAGTTACATCTCCATCACTAACCTTAGTAATTCTGTTTGAATTACTGTCGTAAGTATATGTTGTTACTATTGTCTCGTTATCTACTGTTACTGTTTCTGAAACAAGTCTATTTAAACTATCGTACTCGTAAGCAACTATTCTATTAAGTTCAGTTACAGATAATCTCTCGTTATTTCTTCCTATCTCATAACGATAGGATCCAATCACCTCTCCTTCGGAATTTGTTGTTGATTCATAAGTTAGAATACTATTCTCATTATACTCATAAATTGTAACAACTCCGTTAGGATATTCTGTTCTAATTAAATTCCCTACGTTATCGTATTCGTAATTTGTTGTTCCTTCATTATTTGTTACAGAAATCAAGCGACCCAAAATATCGTATCCATAGGAAATCAAATATCCTTCATATGAAATACTTATTAACTGACCCTGACTATTGTAGCCATAATGAATTGTCTGGTTATTTACATTAGTTACACTTGTAAGATATCCATCAGCTGAATATCCATAACTAATAGTTCCTGTCTCATCAGTTACTGAAACAAGATTACCAAGACTATCGTAAACATAATTTGTCTCATGGCCATCTGTAGTTGCAGTAACTACTCTATCTAAATTGTCGTAAGTATAAGTAGTTACATGTCCACCAAAGTCAGTAGAAGAAATAACTCTGCCAAATTCATCGTAAGAATTTGTAGATACAATTCCTGCAGCATTAGTACAAGAAATAACTCTTCCATATGAATCGTAACCGTATGTTGTTACATTACCATTTGCATCAGTCACAGAAACAACATTACCCATAGAATCGTAAGCATAATTCCAGTTAGAACCATTTGCATCAGTTACAAGAATCAGCTGATCCAAGTTATCGTATGTGTATGTTGTAGTATTACCATTACCATCTGTTTCAGAAGTTAATCTTCCTCTTACATCGTATGTACTACTAAATGTATTTCCATTTGGATATGTAACGCTTGTCTGATTACCATTGTTATCGTAAGTAAACTCATAAGTATTACCATTAGCATCAGTTACAGAAGATACATTGCCTCTACTGTTATAAGAATATGTTGTAGTATTTCCCAATGCATCAGTAACAGATGTATTTCTACCCAAATAATCGTAACCATAGTAAGTTACTCCGCCATAAGCATTTGTAGCTGAAATAACTCTGTCGCAATTATCGTAAGTATATTCAAGTGTTACGCCTTCAGGTGTAGTTACTCTGATTAAATTGCCTACAGCATCGTAAGAATAATTTGTTCTTCTACCCATACGATCAACAGAAGAAGTATTGTGGCCTTCCAAATCGTAAGAAAAACTCTCAAAAGTTCCATCAGGGTAATTGATTCTTGTTAAGTTTCCGTATAAATCGTAGGCGTAACTTATAGTTCTGCCCTGACTATCTGTTGATGAAACTACATCTCCAGCCTGGTTATATGTATAACTTACTGTATTACCATCAGCATATGTAATACCTGTTACTCTATTAGAAGCATCGTAAGAATATCTATCAGTTAAAGTATTTCCGTTATAAGTAACACTTCTTGTAGTTAATCGACCTTCGTTATCGTAAGAGAAATTAGTAACCTGACCATTTCCATTTGTTATAGAAACCACATTGCCATTACTATCGTAAGTCATGGACATAAGTGTTCCAAAGTTATCAGATACACTTAATAGTTCTCCTCTGTTTGAATATCCATATTCCTGAATATTTCCAGAAGAATCAGTAGCAGATAAAATATTTCCGTGACTATCGTAAACCATGGATAACTCAGTTACACCCATAGAAGACATTGTCAAAAGTTCACCAGAAGAACTATAAGTATTAGAAATAGTTCTTCCACTATTATCTGTAGCAGCCATTAAATTGTTATTCGAATCGTACTTATATGTAAAAGTAGTTCCATCTGGTCTTGTTTCAGATGCCTTGTTGTTATTACTATCGTACGTATAAGTAGTTACTCGTCCAAGAGGATCAGTTACGGATAACACATTTCCTCTTTCATCGTATGTATAAATAGTTGAATATCCAAGACGATTTGTTGTAACTTCCACTCTTGAATCCAAGTCGTGATTAAACTCGATTCTATTACCATCACTATCGATAGTTGCTACAAGTCTTCCATCGTCATCGTACTCGTTTCTGACAATTCTTACTCCATTATCTGCAATGATGCCTGTAATATAGTGGCTATCGTCATACTCAAAGGTTGTAGAATATCCACCCTTATCTAATACTGAAACCAAATCACCATTATCGTTATATGCATAAATAACAGAATTTCCAAGTCCATCATTAATTTCAGTAATACGGCCTTCCGCATCTCTTACAAAAGAAATATTTCCACCTTCAGAATAATGGATTCCATTGTTATCGATAGTTATAGTTCTTCCATAACTATCCTCTACCATATAAAGTCCGTCATTAATGTTGAAGTAATAAGAAATACCATCAGCTGTAGTTAACTTGAAATTCTGTGGGTTAAATTCTCTTAAGTTTTCTAAGTCAGAATAGTAAAGTGTTCCATCTTTAAGTTCGAGATTTGAATTCTCATCCAAAATCTCAAGTGTAGAATTAGTTCCTGACTCGTTATTAAATCCAATTGAAATTCCATACATCTCACCAACAGAAATGAACTTTTCAGGTGTAAATGCCATAGAGAATGTCTCACTATGACCGTTACCCCAATCAACTGTAACCTCATGTGGGATTTCTGATACAGGATAGTACAAAGGAACATAGTACATTGTTCTCTTTTCTGTTCCCCAGTTTTCTGCCAAGTTTGTACTAACTGAGATGGATGGACCACCAATAGTCATGTTCCAACCATAGCCAAAATCACCTGATGTATTACGTGTTCTTGAATCGTATGTTCTATATACCTCAACAGGTAATCCATTTACAGGCAATGTCATATCAAGGAAACTAATTGTATAATTTCCAATCTTTGCCTGACCAGTCACAAGAACCACTATAGAATCTGAAATTGATCCTTCATCTGAATTAGCTGTTACTACTACTTCGTAATATCCATTCAAGAGTAAAGTAGAATCAATTGTTCCGAGAATACTATTAATAACTTCCTCTCTTCCAATTACGCTATATACAACTTCACCTGAATCGACTGAAATAACTTCAAATGTATAGTCATTAAGAATCGTTCCAGATACTTCACCATAAATATCCTTAATAAAAGATATTTCCATTCCCATCTGACTTCTATCTATTTCTACAAATAATTCTCCGTCAGAAAACTCTCGAACGCTAGGTGTAGGTGTAACTGGTTCGTCTGGATATAAAATACTGTTTTTATTGTATTCAAATGTCTTATAGACAGTAACTACTCTTCCGTCTATAAGTGTTACAACAAGTCTTAAAGTGATCTCATTATCTGGTAAATTATCAAAATCAATAAAGCCAATACTGTCGTTAAAGATATTTCCACTACCAGTTGATGCTATTGTCCAATAATCAAATTCGTTATGCACATACAAAACATAAGTAGATTCTTCGTCTACATCTATTGTTCCAATTACATCAAGTCCTTCAAGGTCTATTTCAAAATCAGAGATATCTATTTCATTAACAGGGTTTTCTAATAACGTAATATCTATTGTTTTAGAAGATATTTCGTCTTCATCATTATAAATAGTCACAACAAGGCTATAGTTTCCAGGAATAAGGCTAGTTGTATCAATTGAAGCAATAACATCATACAAATAATTAGCAGTTGTAATCTCTTCAGCTACTACTTCACCTGATTCATTAATGAGTTGCAAACTAATTAAGTCGGCTGAAGCTTCATTAACTCTTCCGAACACATTAATAGTATCTCCGACGATATATGTTTCATTATCCTTCGGATTTAATACTTCGATATCTTCTTCGTGATTTCCGTGAATATCTGGATATGGATCAATCTCAATTCCACGATAAATAAACTGTGCTGGATCCCAGCCACTTTCAGCAGATAATTCAATAGCAAAGTTATGCTCACCACCGAACAATTCTTCTAAATCAATATTAAGCATAAGAGTTGGAGCATTTGGCTTAACTACATTACCATTTTCATCGTATGGTGCGACATAAACATACAAAATATCGTCAACGCCATCGTACTCAAACCATATTTCGTGAATACTATCCGCATCAAGAAAACCAAGATATTCTGAATAACAATACTCTCTCATGGCATCGTCATTAAGATATATACCAATTGAACAACTTGATGGTTCTGTTCCAAACTGCCATTCACCCTGTCCATATGGATCTTTCCAGTAGTGATTACTACTTGGAGCAATATCTATATGAATTGTAAATGAACCACCATCAATTCCTAATGTTGGACTATAAATAGTTAAATTAGAACAGTTATCGTAATTAGCTCCGTGATTAATACTATATGTAAATCTTCCTGCAAATGAATAATCAGGTGAGAATTCATACTGAGTACTTCTATATCTAATAGAAGAGGATGTAAATAAGTCGCCCATGGATATTGCGTTATTGGAAATAGTTGGTCGACTTTCTACAGTAATCCAGTCTCCAGAAGAGAAAGAATTCTCATAAGAATAATTACTATCTCCCATAGACAAAATGTTATATCTGTCCTGTTCTTCTAATGGTAATTCATTTGGAAGAAGTGTAGTAAAAGGCTCTCTTGCAACTTCAAATCCGTGCAAAATTACATTGGAATTTTTATCGTAATCTCTTGAAACAAATCCCATATAGAGATTTGAATTTCCACCAAAATACTCCTCTAAATCAATATTTAAAGAAAGCAATGGCTCTTCGTACTTATAAATATGTCCGAATTCATTTATTGTACAAACATATACATTTAGTGTTTTTGTTTCACCATCGTAATCTACCCATGCATCTGTTATTGCACCAATAGTTCTCATTTCAGGGTAATCTTGAACAGCATAGTGAAGTTCTTCATTACCATTTAAAATAATAGCAACATGGGAATTACTTTCCTTATAAGGAACAAATTCACCATTATTATTTAAATAGTAACCATCTAACTGATTATCCAAATCAAACTCGACAATTACACTATTACGATATAAGTCATAGCCAGAACCACCATAGAACCCTACTGATTCGTTATAAGGTGCAATTACAAAAGCAAAACCATTTTCCAAATTGTTTTCGCTAGAAAATGTAAATCTGGTTCCAAAAGAATAATCTGGTCCAATATCGTTTGCTACATTAAAGAATACTGCACCATCACGATTTGAATTACTACGATTAACAACTGAAATTTCATTGCCATTTACATAATTTGAGGCACCATAATATGACCAGTTATCCTGGACAAAAGATGTCTCATAGCCATATTCTAAATTACCCTGTGAAAATGAAATAAAACCATCTGCATCAGCTGGAATTATTGGGGTAGGAGTTGGAGTAATATCACTCTGATGAATCTGTGGATAAGGATCAACTTCGACACCTAATACATGAATATCTGCTACATACCATCCACTGGCTGCTACAAAATCCCATGTAAATGTCTCAGAATTTCCAAAGAATTCTTCAAAATCAATTGAATAAGAAAGTGTAGGTGTATCTGGCTTAATTGCCTGTCCTTCACCGTTATAAGGTGCTACATAGACATTGAATACTTTATTAATTCCATCGTAGTCGTACCAGACTTCTGTATATCTTCCAAATGTTGATAATGCTTCATAAGGTACGGAACATACATTATTTCCTGCCTGATTATTAAGAACAATTCCAACATATCTGTTATTAGGATTTACACTGATTCCGATAGAATGTCCATCAGCTCCAGTTCCTCTGATATAAAATACAACTCGACCTGCAACTTCACCGCTATTAATAGTTACTGTGAATCTTCCTTCCATTGAATAGTCAGGTGAAAATGCTCTTTCACCTTTATATCTTGCAGTGGCATCAGTAAACATTCCTTCTCTAAGTAAGGACATATATGTTGGTGTTAATCTCTGATTACCACTCATGGACCAATTATTTAAATCGTAGTTATTTCTATAACCACAAACATCCATATCACCTTCAGAGAAAGGATAGTATCTTACTAAATCCTCAGGTACTTCTGTTGGTGTTGGTGTGTTTGTTGGAGTTGATGTAGGTACTGGAGTATTAGTCGGAATAGGCGTACTTGTAGCCGTTGGACTAGGAGTATTAGTTGGTGTTGGTGTAGCCGTATTTGTAGGCGCTATTGTAGGTGCTGGTGTACTTGTTGGCGTTTCTGTAGGAACAGGAGTACTTGTTGGTGTTAAAGTAGGTGTATTTGTAGGAATTGCCGTTGGTACTGGTGTTGGTGTTAAAGTAGGTGTTACTGTTGGTGTATTCGTTGCTACAGGTGTTGGTGTTTCTGTAACAGGATTTGAAACATAGATAGTAACACTATCTAACACCATTTCCTCACCATAATAATTAATAACTGCTTCAAATGTATAAGATCCTTCATTTAAATCATCCAGTGTATATCTTAATGGAGAATCTTCATATTCCTGCTCGTCTAATGCTACTTCGCTACCATTTAATCTATAGCAAATATCAAATACATTATTCTCAGAGACATTTATATTAAAAATAACAATATCTTCTGTTGTTACATTATACGCAGATGGGTTAATTCTAACTTCAGGAACAGGATAAAACATATCCAAATCTGATGGATCTGAATAACAATTAAAGATTGAACCTTCGTAATAGAATTCATTAGAAACTATTCGGCCATTAAGATTTGTTTCATATGCTCTTATAGTTACTCTTCCATTTGGAGCATATAAAAGACCATTTACATTAATACTAGAACCGTTAATTGTGATATTTCCATTTTCAGAATAAAGAAGTACTCTTCCGTCTCCTGAAATTTCATCGACGTTATAAGTAATGTTGCCACTAGCAACGATAATTACATCGCCATCAAATGTTGTACCGGCAATTGTAATATCACCATCAACATAACAATAACCATTAGCACTGATTACATTACTGCTGTTAAATTTGCTTGAATCTATTGCATCTAGTTCACTGGCTTTATCATTTATATAATAGCTCCAGTCTGGCATAGGTACTTCGTCAACAAACTGATTACGCTCATCAATATTTACTCGCCAGCCATTTGCATTAACAATTCCAACAGCATCAACAGTTCCAGTTAAAGTCAATTCTGAACCGTTATACTGAAAATTTCTACCAGTATATAAATTACCTTCTATCTCACTTTTCCAACCATTAAAAGTAAAGTCAAAAGTACTGCTTCCTGAATAAATTGCATAAGGAAAAACTTCTGTTATTTCTTCAACTTCTGGAGTAACACTAGGTGTTATTACTTCTGTTGGAATATCAGTAACAGTAGGCATAATCTCCGAAGTATCACCATTAGAAGTGTCATCTTCGTTAGTTAAAAGGCGTACTGAAACAGGAGCAATTGGTGCACCATCTTGTCCTTCAAGAATAATTCCAAAATTCACACTACCATTTGAAGATAAATAACCATTACTCGCTGTATTTCTTACAACTAATTTATTTGATGAGAAATCTTGGGGCGAATCAATTACTACATTCCATGAATTATTAACTACAACTGGATACATAAACACCAGTTCAAACTCCCATGAAGTTATTTCTTCATTAGAATTATTAGCTACTACATACTGTCCCTGTGTGAAATTATTCCATGTACTATTCTGATCATACGTAACATAGTATGGTGATAAATCATATTCACCATGTGTATTGGCATCAGCACGTAATTCGTTTACTGGTAAAACGCCAATAACAAATGCAATTACAAGAATAATACTAACTACAGAAAAGAAACGCTTATGATGAAGGAAAATATTCAACCACCCCTAGTGAATATTTTTTAGTGCCCCCACAGAAGAAAAATATAACCAAATAAAATTCTTAGCTACTAACAACATAACTAAACATCAGTCTCGACAATAAGATAAACATCTATATCTAAAATAATTTTTTGACGAATTTTTGACGAAGAAAATGAAAACCCTTGAAAATCAAGGGTTTCCAGACTTTTTATATTATTCAAGCTCGATAGTTCCAGGTGGCTTAGATGTCATATCAAAGAGCACTCTGTTAACACCCTGAACTTCGTTAATTACACGATTCATTACTGTCATAAGAACGTTGAATGGGATCTCAGCACACTCAGCTGTCATGAAGTCGATTGTACGTACAGCACGAACAACTACAGCGTAGTCATATGTTCTCTCATCACCCATAACACCAACTGATCTCATGTTTGAAAGAGCTGCAAAGTACTGGTTAGGCATCCATGGAGCCTCAACACCATTCTTTTCCTTGTACTCAGCAAGAGCCTTATCAACTTCCTCACGATAGATGTAGTCAGCATCCTGAACGATTCTAACCTTCTCAGCTGTTACATCGCCAATAATTCTGATACCAAGTCCTGGACCTGGGAATGGCTGACGATATACGAGGAACTCAGGAAGACCAAGCTCAAGACCAGCCTTTCTTACCTCATCCTTAAAGAGATTTCTAAGTGGCTCGATAATCTCCTTGAAGTCTACATAATCAGGAAGACCACCAACGTTATGGTGTGACTTGATTACAGCTGACTCACCACCAAGACCTGACTCTACAACGTCTGGATAGATTGTTCCCTGTGCAAGGAAATCAACTGTACCAATCTTCTTTGCTTCTTCCTCGAATACTCTGATGAACTCTTCACCGATAATCTTACGCTTTCTTTCTGGCTCTTCAACACCAGCGAGCTTACCGTAATATCTCTCCTGAGCATTTACTCTTACGAAATTAATATCAAAGCGTCCGCTCTTACCAAAGATCTCCTCTACCTCGTCACCTTCGTTCTTTCTAAGAAGACCGTGGTCTACGAAAACGCATGTAAGCTGCTTACCAATAGCCTTAGCAAGAAGAGCAGCAAGTACAGATGAATCTACACCACCTGAGAGAGCAAGAAGAACCTTACCATCTCCAACCTTAGCTCTAATGTCGTTAATTGCATTCTCTACGAAAGAATCCATTCTCCATGAGCCATCTGTCTCACAGATATTTCTTACGAAGTTATAAAGGATTTCCTTACCCTTAACAGTATGGAGAACCTCTGGATGGAACTGGATTGAATAAAGCTTCTTCTCCTCGTTAGCTGCAGCAGCAACAGGACAGTCAGCTGTATGAGCAATAATCTCAAATCCAGGAGCAGCCTGAGAAATATAATCGTTATGGCTCATCCAAACGATAGTAGAATCCTCAACACCAGCGAAAAGCTTATCCTTAGAGCCATCAATAAATGTCTCAATCTTACCGTACTCTCTTACAGGAGCATGCTCAACCTTACCACCAAGGATAAGATTCATAAGCTGTGCGCCATAGCAAAGTCCAAGTACAGGAATACCAAGCTCGAAGAGTTCCTTAGTATATGTAGGAGCACCCTCTTCGTAGCAGCTGTTAGGACCACCAGTAAGAATGATTCCCTTTGGATTCATTGCCTTGATTTTCTCAATGTCTGTCTTATAAGAATAAATCTCACAATAAACATTGCACTCACGTACTCGTCTTGCAACGAGCTGGTTATACTGACCACCGAAGTCAATAACTAAAACCAAATCCTGTGCCATACAAAATCCACCTTATATTAAATATTTAAATTACCTAATTAACTAACTGTGAGATATGCCACGAGAAGCACATCACTAGAGTTATTATTATATAGAACTATTGTATAATCGCCAACCTGAAGACCATCGGAACCCTCACCTTCGTAAATAAGTTCAATGCGATCAAGGCCAACTCTGCCATCTACATATGCCATTCTCTCGGAACCTATAAGTTCACCATTTAAATATACGGCATATACGAAGCAGTCTCCTTCATTATAATCACTCCAGGTACATACATAAACATCAAATCCGTCGTCACCTGCATGAAAAGCTGAAGGCTGATCGTTAATTAAATTCTCGAAATGAACATAGTAGATATCATTTGCTTCATCGCCTTCAAATGTCATTGAAGTACCAGTATCCCATGTTGATGGAATTTCAGGAATTAATGTATCGATTTCATCACTATCCTTAATATTAATAGATACTGAAATAAGCTCTGTTCCATCTGGGTTATAAACTACAAACAGGTAGTTTCCCATAAGTTCAGAATCCTCTTCCTCGCCAAGAACAAACTCAGGATAAATCTCATCAGAATGGTTAGATGAAATTACATAGGAAGCATCCTCCGATACGAGCTCATCGTCCTTAAATACTTCATATCTAAATGTAGTACCTTCATCGTAATAACCCCATGTAATAAGATTAATTCTAATCATGGAATCCTCTACGATTGAATAAGAGCAGGAATAAATCTCATCGCTTTCAGTATATGAGAAATCAACACCGGCATAGTTGCTGCCATAAACAACACCTAATGCCTCGTTATACTGTCTTTCGGTAATTGTACCTTCCTCAAGAAGAGAGTCCAAAGCCGCTGTACGAAGATTTAAATAATGCTCATTGTTTGTGCTCATGAAAAATCCTGAGTCAGAAACAAACATGTTATCAAGATAAACCTGGAGGTTTTGTGCCTCATCGTAAGTTACAGGGAACACTACCTGCAAAGTAGTTCTTTCGCTACTATTGGAATAACACTCGCTTACTGTATCTGCATAAATAGAAGTATATGTTCCAATATCGTAGCCTTCTGCCCCGTAGAAATAACGGAAGTTCTCTTTAATTAATTCAAGGAAAGCCTCTTCATCCTCGTAAAATGCTTCCCAAGAAGCTTCAGTATCTACAATACTGCATTCAACAAGGACATCTACACGATCGTCGTAGTTTCCTACAACCTCATAAGAAATATCTGTTGCTGTTCCAAAATAAGAAGAGAACATAAGCATATAGCTATTAATAATTGAATCCTGATACTCTTCGTCGTAAGACTCAACTACAGCCTTAAGTGCCTTATAAGAAGATGCTACTTCGTAGTCACCATCCTGGAAACCACCAATAAGCATCTCAACAAAATTAGTTGCAAGAACCTCTGGAATTCCGTAGAACTCGAACTTATCAAGAATAGCATTAAGGTAACGGTTTACCGCAATTTTTGTATCGTCAGTAACAATCCATGTGCCATCTACTTTACTAAGCGTAAATGTAATTTCATCTTCGTAGTTACTACTATCTTCCGAAAGAGCCTTTGTAAGATCGTCTAACTTAATTCTTCCTTCGTATCCTGCATAGTTACATGTAGTAAGAAGAACCTGTGCCTCAGCCTGATCCTTCTCAATAGTAATCTCCTGAACATCAATTGAAGATGAATCAAGAATAGTTTTAACAAGAACCTGCTCACTATAGTCATCCGAAAATGAATTGGCATTAGCTATAACTTCGGAAGTCCAGTAAGCATCAATTGAAGCCTTAATGTCCTTCTTGCCGCCAAAAAGACTGCAGGCACAAAAATAAGTCGCAATAATAGAAAGTACAATTGCACATCCTATTACGCGACTTACTAATTTCTTCATTAGGTTATTAACCAATAATTATCTGTAGATAATTTCCTCTCTCTTAGGTCCTGTAGAAACGATACCGATATGTACGCCGATCTCCTTCTCGATGAACTCAACGTAGTCCTGAGCTTCCTTAGGGAGCTTGTCGTACTCTGTAAAGCCTCTTACATCACACTTCCAACCAGGAAGCTTTGTGAATACTGGCTTAGCCTTCTCAAGGTCTAATGGGTTTGGGAAATCCTTTGTGATCTCGCCATCAATCTCGTAACCTACACAAACTGGAATCTCATCGAGGTAGCCGAGGCAGTCAATGTTTGTCATTGCAACTTCTGTAGCACCCTGGATAGCACATCCATATCTTGTAGCAACAGCATCGAACCAGCCTACTCTTCTTGGACGACCTGTAGTAGCACCGTACTCACCCTTATCGCCGCCTCTCTTACGAAGCTCCTCAGCCTCTGCCTCATCAAGGATCTCAGAAACGAAAGCACCAGCACCTACTGAAGATGAGTATGCCTTAGTAACTGTAACGATCTCCTTAATCTCATAAGGTGGGATACCAGCACCGATTGCACCGTAACCAGCAAGTGTTGAAGATGAAGTAACCATTGGGTAGATACCGTGATCTGGATCCTTCATTGAACCAAGCTGACCCTCAAGGAGAATCTTCTTACCAGCCTTGATTGCATCGTGGATAACAACTGTTGTATTTGTAACATAAGGCTTAATCTGCTCGCCTAATGCGTAAACCTCTTCTGTAAGAGCATCTACATCGATTGGATCCTTGTGATAAAGGTTAACGATAAGTGCGTTCTTAATCTCGAGAACTCTTGCGAGCTTCTCTCTCAAGTGATCCTTATCGAAAAGCTCTGTGATCTGGAAACCGATCTTAGCAAACTTATCTGAATAGAAAGGAGCGATACCTGACTTAGTAGAACCAAAAGCTCTTCCTCCAAGTCTCTCCTCCTCGAGCTGATCGAAAAGTACATGATAAGGCATGATTACCTGAACTCTGTCTGATACGAGAATCTGTGGATTAAGTCCACCTTCCTTAATCTCACCAAGCTCCTTGATGAACTTAGCGATATCAAAAGCAACACCGTTACCAATGATGTTCACGATATTCTCGTGACAAACACCTGATGGCATGAGGTGAAGAGCGAATCTTCCGTGCTCATTGATAATTGTATGTCCTGCGTTAGCTCCACCCTGGAAACGAATTACCATATCTGATTCGTTAGCAAGAAGGTCAGTAATCTTACCCTTACCTTCGTCTCCCCAGTTTGCTCCAACAATAGCCTTAACCATGGTATAACCTCCAAACTTAGTATGACCACAGATTTATACACGTTAAAGGAATTCGTGATACAGGCCATACGACGTGCTTATTATATATAAATTTATAGTTAATTACAATTTGGAAATGCTTCTTTTTTGTACTAATTTTTTTATTTTTAAAATAATTAGTAAACTAATTGACATGACCTTTTACGACCTATATAATCGCACTCAAGTGAGTGAAACAGGGTCTGTTTTACAAAGCGAATTATTGATTGAGTTAGAAGCTCAAATTTTATAAGTTGATTACTTTATAATCAGTGCCAAGCGCACATCATCTTGTGAAACGGTCAATATGAGTAGCATTTGTT
>JAZUDM010000004.1:0-4023 GCA_045639635.1 Saccharofermentans sp.
GGAGAGACCACCACATCTAGCAAGTGCGATTGCCATACCATCATCAGAAACGGCCTGCATTACTGCAGATACCATAGGGATATTGATCTTAAGTTTAGATTCTTCCTTACCCTTCTTGTACTTACAGATAGGTGCTGAAAGGTCCACCTGATCTGGTGTGTTCTTCTCTGTAGTAAGGTTTGGAACCAAAAGATACTCACTGAAAGTACGTGATTCCTGCTCAAAAATCATAGCCATAAGGAGCCCCCTTTATATAAAAATATTATTATTTGAAATTTGTCTTTCATAATAGCATAATTGTCGGCTTTTCTGCTATATAAAAAATGACGCATTTAGCGCCATTTTTCGTTGAGTTTGCATATAGTTTGCTGTGTTGCGTTTTTTCAGTTTTTCTTAGCTGCTGAAGTCTTATTTAAAACCATGTAAAGCGCAACCATAACCACCAAGCAAACAGCAAGATCTGCTGCAAGGAAGCCACCGTTATAAACCATTGAGTAAACCCATGGGTTCATTCCTTCTGGAGCGTACTCAGCATAGAAGATTACGCCTGAAAGAACTGAACAGAACCAACGTGCAGCATAAGCAATTACTGTGAAAACGATTGCCTTAATAAGTGACGCGTTAGCAAATCTGTTAAGTGGGTTCTTGATAGCAAGACGCTTGTCAGACTTAAGAGCAGCAAAGCCTGCAAGACCTAAGCAAGTATATCCCAATGTGTAGTCGAGAAGTACCTGGAAAGGTGTTACAAGGTAACCACCAATAAGCTGGAGAAGGCTGAATACAAATGCAGCTGCAAAACCCCACCATGGGCCAAAAGCCATTGCAAGAACAACAATTGGAAGTGCAGAAGCAGGTGTAACAGAACCACCCATTGGCATTTCAAAAATCTTAAGCTGTGAAAGAACAAAACTTAAGGCAATGCAAACGCCTGATGAAACGATAGCTAGAATTTTTTCCTTGTTGGATGAATTAGACATAAAAATTTCCTCCCTTCGTCGGCATTATCCGTACAGGTTCATCGGGTCGATGCTTAATACATCCTCTCAGCCGGAAACACCAGCTCCCCGTAAATTCCTCGTCAAATATACTACATCTTACCCTGGCTTACAAGACGGAATACGCATTCCTCAACGAATTTTCTGACTTCCTTCTCGTAAATAGCAGGAGTGTCGTTATAGCACATACAATGCTTACTATGGTCTACCATAACAAGACGCTTTGGTACGCGGATATTATCGTAGATATGACGTGCTCCTTCAGGTGGTGCAATAGTGTCATCTCCTGCAGCAAAGATAAGAACAGGAACTCTTATGTGATCTGCGTTAACAGAAGCATCGCATGAGCTGATGTGGAAGCCTAAGTTCTTATGAACAATCTTATCAACTGTTGTAAGAGGGAACTTCATTTCGTTGTTATATCTTCTCTTGGCAGCCTCAGTTAAAACGTTCTCGAGCTTATCGTAAGGGCAGTCAGCGATAATACCTGCAACGTTATTAGAAAAATCAGGCTGAGCCGCTGCAAGAAGTGCAGCAACAGCACCCATGCTTCTGCCAACGATAAAAATTTTTACATCGTTTCCAACCTGCATCTTAAGAAAGTCAATCCACTTAGTGATATCTACGCTCTCGTAAACGCCATAAGTTGTGTACTTACCACCACTCATTGCGTGGGCTCTCTGATGAGCGACAAGAACATGACACTCAATCTGCTTCATCATGAGTCTTGCATAAGCAGACATCTCAGAAGGATGCTCGTTATAGCCGTGAAGGCAAAGTACTGCAAACTTTGTAGTTCTGTCGTGAGAAGGGCGGAAGTAACCAGAAAGCTTCACCTTATCGAAAGAATCAATTCTGACATTTAAGTATTCATTACGGTTTGTGTAAAACCAGTTACGGCCTCTGCCAAAGATAGTGGACTGATCAATCTTGGAAGGGGATCTGTCGACCTTAGGCATAGGCTCCGGGCGCTTAAAGATTGTAGTAAAAAGTTTCTTGGTAAATCTTAGATAACCAAGGTATAAGAGCGCGCCCAAAAGAAGTACAAGCACGCACACCAATATAGTAACTGTTGTAGTAGTTTTTATCGCAAGAATCATATATGCATCCCAAGTGTTAGTAGACAGTATTACTCTACAATAATGCTTTCAATATTGTCGATACCGCTACTTAAAAGTTCACAACCATCCTCTGTTACAAGGACGTCGTCTTCAATTCTAAATCCAACATGCCACTCAGGGATATAAACTCCTGGCTCGATTGCAAGAACGTTTCCAGGAACGAACTCAGTTTCTCTCAAACTAATATCGTGTACATCAAGTCCCAAGTGGTGGCCTGTGTTATGCCAATAATATTTGCGCACGTCTTCTTCCTTGAATCCCTCTTCAAGAAGTCCGTGCTTTACCAAAAACTCGCCGCAGCGCATTCTGATAATTGTATTAAGCTTTGGAAAAGACATTCCAGGCTTAATAGATTCCCAGCAAAGCTTACGTAAATCTACGATAAGCTCCTGGAGTTCAAATCTATGGTCAGTTTCAGAAGTTTTATTTCCAATGAAATAAACACGTGAAATATCAGCGCAGTAGCCATTTACTCTGGCTCCTACGTCAATCTGAAGCTGTCCGTCGATTTTTCCTAATTCTCCATCTTCGCCTTCAGGTTCGCTGTGGTGAAGATAGAATGCATTGTCATTTAATGCAGTGATAGTAGCAAAAGCAGGAATAAGGCATCCTCTCTTGCTCATGCCATACTCAAGGGCAGTATAGAGCTCAATTTCAGTAACGCCTGGTCTGATATGAGACTTCATATCAAGGAGGGCGTCCTCAGTAATTTTTGCTGCTTCCTTAATTGCTTCGATCTCGCATGGCTTTTTTACCATACGCATCTTAGTTAAAATCTCACCAATATCGGTAGCACCCTTATGAGTATCCTGAAAAGTTTTTGTAAGTTCAGTAATGGAAGTTCCATCGAAAGCGAGCTTAAAGTCGCCACTCAAAATAGGGTAGACCTTCTCATCGAATTCATCGAGCTTATGGATATTCTCCATAGATATTCCAGAGATTTTACTAATAGTCTCAAAATCAGGGCGCTTGCCATGCCATCTTTCTACCATTGGGTCTCTGCCATTGGCAAAAAGCATAGTCTTAACGGCGCCATCTTCCTTATAAAGGACGAGGCGACCTTCAGCAAGGTCCATTCCTGTTAAGTAATAGTAGTTACGGTCTACATGGAATCTATAGTCATTATCCTGACTCATTGGACGATTTGTTCCAGCATAAATGAAAACCGCGATGTTATCTTCAAGGCGGTTCATTAATTCTTCTCGGTTGTCAGAAAAGAAATCGGAATTTATTCTCATTGAGGTCCACGGCCTCCGCTCGAACGTACATTGTACTCGTCGAACGAAATGGTGTTGTTGATATAACTCAATGTAGCTCCAGGTGCACGTCTGATGAGACCAGGGTTACCAATTACGATAGAACCATCTGGTACATCGAAGTTAACGTAAGCGCCAGGGGCGATGAGAACGTTATTACCAATATTGACATTACCAACGATAACTGCGTTGGCGCCAATCCATACAAAGTTACCAATATGTGGGGCACCCTTTCTCTTACCACGGAACTGTGTACCAATAACTACACCTGTAGAAACGTTAACGTTATAACCGATAACTGCCTTAGGGTGAATAATTACACGTCCAAAATGAGCAAGGTAGAAACCCTTACCAATCTCTGTATCATATGGAATCTGGAAATGATACTTTCTTGAAAGACGATCAAGCCACCAGTTGAATACCTTAAACTTGACTGTATAGAGATATTTATTGAAACCATCGTAGCGGGATATCTGATCATGGTAATATCTTGTACGACGCATTGTACTAATATAATGGAATTCAGGGCTAGTTCTCAGCTCTTGAAGATATGTAGTAAAAATCTTCTCTGTACGACGAGCGTTACCAGTGTAACGGAACAAGTCTGCATAGACTATGTCTTTCAACTGATCGTTCATACTAACCCCCTCA
>JAZUDM010000005.1:0-5539 GCA_045639635.1 Saccharofermentans sp.
CCAGCGATAACCTTACCGTGAATAGACTGCTCGTCTATTCTGCCTTCGCCTGTTATAACGAGGTCTGCGTTATTGAGCTTATCTTCCAGATTAATCGCCTCAATTATTACCTCGATTCCTGGTCTTAGTTTGCCATTAAGAAATGTCATAAGAGCAAATCCCATACCACCAGCAGCACCGCTACCAGGGAAATCCGGATCAGCATCCTTATAAATCTCCTGAACTAGTCTTGCGAAGCAGAAAATCCACTGATCCATTTCTGCTACTGTTTTACTATCTGCGCCCTTTTGTGGAGCGTAGACGTAACTACATCCTGTGGTTCCGTAGAGTGGATTATCCACGTCACACATTACGGTGAAATTCACGTCTTTTAAGTTTTGGTTTAATCCTGAAGTATCAATTGCAACGATATCTCTTAGGTCTTCGCCAAAGCCATCCAGAATCTCTCCGTCTTTATCCAGGAACTTAACTCCAAGGCTTGTAAGCATTCCAATGCCGCAGTCGTTAGTGGCGCTTCCTCCGATAGTGATAATGAAGTTCTTTGCTCCTTTATTAAGGGCGTGAAGAATCAACTGCCCTACACCATATGTAGTTGTTTTAAGTGGGTTCTTATCGTTCTCTTTAAGGATAGTGATGCCTGCTGCGGATGCCATTTCGATGATAGCTGTTTTTGCATCTTCGATGAAGCCATACTGTGCCTTGATTGGTGGACGCGTGCTTCCTAGTGGGCCCTGGACTTCTACCTCTACGAGAATGCCTTCCATTTCGCGGGTTAAAATAGCGCAGGTGCCTTCACCGCCATCGGCGATGTCGCAGGTAATAACTTCGGCGTCTGGGATTGCCTTTAAAACGCCTTCTTTAACAGCGGTATTTGCTTCCTGGGAAGATAAACTTCCCTTAAAAGAATCAAGGGCGGCAACAACCTTCATGTCGTTAAACCGCCTCTGCTTTAATTATTGTCATTGCATCTTCGAAAGGCTTAGGTCTGCCCCAGATATATCCCTGTACGAGATCGCACTTACATTCCTTGATTGCGTTGAGCTGATGCTCGTCCTCTACGCCCTCTGCGATTACTTCGCACTTCATGATGTGGCCCATATAGATAACGGAATCAACAAGAGCTCTGTTCTCATCGTTAGTTAAGATGTTATCGATAAGGCTCTTATCAATCTTTACAAGATCTACCTTGAGGTTCATGAGTCTGCTAAGTGATGTATAGCCAGTACCAAAATCATCAAGAGCGAACTTAACGCCAAGTGCCTTTAAAGACTTAATGTTTTCTTCTGCGTATGAATTCTCTGCGCCTAATGAATACTCAGTAATCTCAATCTCTAAGTTACTTGCAGGGAATCCAATCTTTGTAAGAAGAATTCTAAGGTCATCGTAGAAAGTAGGCTCTGCCATGCTCTTTGCAGATACATTAATTGAGAGGATAAAGTCTACGTTCATCTTCTTAAATACTGGTGCGAACTCTGTTAAGGCACGCTTCAATACAAACTTATCAATCTGGGAGATAAGGTCAGTTCTCTCCGCGAGGTCAATAAATCTTCCAGGAGGGACGTTACCACCGTCAGGGAGATTCATTCGAATCAAAGTCTCAAATCCACGAAGTTTCTTATCATGAGAAGTAAACTGTGGCTGATATACGAGACTAAAGTAATCGTTCTCCAAAGCAAGCTTAATCTTACGAATTGTATCTACATACTCCTTAATCTCAACCTGCATATCGCTATTAAAGAAAGTGTACTTATTAACGTTATCTGTCTGCGCGTGGAACAAAGCTACACTTGCAAATCTCATAAGCTCTGTAGGATTCTTTGTATTAAGTGGGCATTTGGCGATACCGGCTCTGACGTCCAAATAATAATTAGACTCAATGTCGTCTACTACCAAAGTTACCTTCTTAGATAAAGCTCCAATAACGTGTCTTGCAACAGACTCTGTTACGTTCTCGTTAGCAAATACACAGAACTCAGCGCCATCCATCTTAAATACTCTGCCGCGATTTCCAACAGTAGTCTGAAGTCTGTCAGCACAGGCGCGTAAAATCTCCTCGCCGAACTTAGTACCAACATCGTCTGTGAGGCTCTTATAGTTAACAATCTGAATCATTAAAACTGAGAAAGGAAGATCCTTCTCGATGAGCCTGTCAAGCTCCAGATCTGCGCCAACACGATTAGGAAGGCTTGTAATAGAATCAGTAACCTTCTCCCTCTGAATGCTAATGAACTGGCGAGAAATAATAGTAATAGTAATAACTGAAAGAATAATGCTTAAAATTCCAGGAACAGCACTCAAAGAGCCTCCAACAAAAATCGAAAGCATTATGAGAATAAGAGAAATTGCATAGTAGCAATAACTTAAAACAAGAGACAATTTCTGCTTGATGCAGACCATAAGCATACAAATAAAAAGTGCAATAGTCTGAACGCCACCGCTAAATGTAGAGACAGGCACGTCCAGGTTACCAAAAGTAATAAAGCCATTAATGGCGAGACGATTAGCCTGGGAGATAATAAATAATGCGAACAAATTAAAAATAAAGCCGCAAGCAATGATTATATTCTTAGAATTCTCAGACAATTTAAGTCGCATATTTACCCTCCTTTCAAATCTCTCAAAAATATTATAGCAAGACGCCTGTAGCAAAATATGAACTAAATATAAATAAAAGGTTTTTAATGTAAACAAAGTCGGGTTTTGTTAAAATGGTGTCCTTTTCCTGAATTTTTTCTTTTTAAAATGAACTTTTTTATATAAAAAGGTTGACGTTCTTTTCTCATGCTGTAATATTATTCTGCATTATTTTGTATAGATGATTTTTTAAGAAAGGGGATTACTATGAAGGAAATTGGTAATCTTTTGGGATACAGAGAGAGTATTAAGGTTTTTGACGCTACACTTCGTGATGGCGGTCTTGTAAACGACTTCTTCTTTACAGACGAGTTCGTAAAGAAGCTCTATGAGACAAACATCGCAGCTGGCGTAGACTATATGGAGATGGGCTATCGTGCTTCTAAGAAGGTTTTCGATGAGACTAAGTTCGGTAAGTGGAAGTTCGCTTCAGATGAGCACATCCGCGAGATTGTTGGCGAGAACAATACTTCTTTGAAGCTCGCAATCATGGCAGATATCGGACGTCACGATAAGGACGATTTCGATCAGAAGGCTAACTCACCTGTTGACTGCGTTCGTGTTGCTACATACATCCACCAGCTCCCAGACGCTATTGAGATGATCGAGGATGCTCATAATAAGGGCTACGAGACAACATGTAACATCATGGCTATCTCACAGACACAGGAAAATGACTTAAAGTGCGCTCTCGACATGATTGGTCAGACACCTGTTGACGTAATCTACGTTGTAGACAGCTTCGGTTCTATTTATCCAGAGGAAATGGCTAGAGTATGTGACCTCTATAACGAGTTCGCAGTTAAGTATGGTAAGAAACTTGGTATCCACGCTCACAACAACCAGCAGCTCGCTTTCGCTAACACAATCGAGGCTTGCGGGGATGGTGTTGACTGGCTTGACGCTACTTACTTCT
Organism: Saccharofermentans sp.; assembly: GCA_045639635.1. Classification (GTDB taxonomy): domain Bacteria; phylum Bacillota; class Clostridia; order Saccharofermentanales; family Saccharofermentanaceae; genus Saccharofermentans. The sequence continues at coordinate 3,551 of JAZUDM010000005.1, forward strand.
CAATGGGCCGTGGTGCTGGTAACTGCGCTATGGAGCTTCTCCTCGGTTTCCTTAAGAACCCTAAGTACAAGGAGCTCCCAGCATTGAAGCTCATCGAGTCAGAGATGCTCGAGATGCGTGCTAACTCACCTAAGTGGGGTTACGATATTCCATATCTTATGACTGGTCTTTTGAACCAGCACCCACGTTCAGCTATCAAGTTCATCAAGGACGAGCGTTCAGATTACTCTGAGTTCTATAACGAGTTGTTGAACTGATTGATTTTGGTTAACTTGTGATAGGTTGATTGTTTTAATGGTCCCTCGGCTGAAAGGTCGAGGGATTTTTTGTTGGGTGGTTTTGGTGGGTTGGTGGGTTGGTGGGTTGGCGTGTTGGTGGCCAGCTGTTTCCTGGCGGTTATTGCGTCGTTTTTATATAAAATCAATGAAACCTTCGATTTTATATAAGTCTCAGAAATTGAAATTCCAGATTTCTTATATAAAAACTGTGATACCTTCAATTTTATATAAGTCACAGAAAATGAAATCCCTCATTTCTTATATAAAATCAACGAAACCTTCAAATTTATATAAGGACATAACTCTTCTGACGCCACCATAATGGGGATAACAAGCCCAGATGCTTTTGATAGAGCATTCACAAGCAGAAAAACTTATATAAAATCAATGAAACCTCCAGATTTATATAAGTTTTCAGCATATTAGGCTGAAAAGACTTATATAAAATCAGCAAAACAGAAGAAATTATATAAGAATTGGGACCAGGCGCTGTTTGTTGAGTTATCGCACATAATAATATGTAGTTCTGCCTAAGTTGTTTGGCAGAGTGAAATGCAGAGTGGACAAAAGAAAGCAAGCAAAAAGGACCGCTTCATATAGTAGAAACGATCCTTTAAGAACATTAGTTATAAGTTTAATTAAGCTACATCAGCCTCTGCTACGTCCTCTACGGCTTCCTCGAGGTCTGACTCACTAATTTCCTCAACAGCTTCGTCAAGAGGCTCCACGGCGTCTTCTGGAGCGGCTGCATCATATTCTTCAACAACTACAACAGTCGCGTCAACTACCTCAGCGTCGATTGCAACATCCTCAGCAGGCTCAACTACATCAGTCTCCTCAGTTACATCGATTACTGGCTCGTCATCATTATCGAAGAAACCGCCATAAGCATATGTGCCATAGTCGCCATCAACCTTACTGAAGTGGATGTGCATTACTTCAAGTGTAACGTCAATTCTTCCAGTTCCACCAGAGTTTACACCAAAATAGTAACAGATTGTTGCCCAGTCACTGGAGTTAGAGAACTCTCGGAATACTGCGTAACGGCTTGTGTCATGAACCCTGTTAACCCAGTAAGTTCTCTGGTCAGCGGATGCGGATGTATTATGGAAAACGTTAAACAAAATACTAACGAATCGATCATCAGTAACGCTCATGCGCTGGAAAGCCTCGCCAAAGAAGAATGAATAAGCAGCATCGTTTGCAGTCATTCTTCTGTTAGTGATTTCCTTTGACCAGTATGCCAATACATCGTATGGACATTCACTATTAAAGACAATTCCATAAAAGTTAGCTACAAAATCAATAGCACCCTCTGTTGCTGGCTGATTTCTATCAGGCTGGCAGGTTCCTCCTGAAGCTATTCCAAAAGTGAAACAGATATTTGCCCACTCCTTTGAGTTAATGAAGTTATCGATTACTCTCTGGCGTGTCATCTTGCCCGAATTAAGCTGGTTTACCCAGTAATTGTTGTTGATTGCACTACCAAGTGAACGGTTAAAGAACAAACGGTAGAGGATCTCAACGAACTGTGCATTGTTGTAGCCAATATTATTGAACTCAGAACTTGTAAGGAATACCTTGGCTACCTGGCCACCGTTACGACGCTGGGATACAAGCTCATTTGCCCAGTAAACCTTACCGCCATTAAGGTCCTCTGGAATAGAGCGGTTGAGTACAACACGATACATACGGTTAACAAAACCATTTA
>JAZUDM010000006.1:0-4977 GCA_045639635.1 Saccharofermentans sp.
TGGAGATATTGTTGTAAATAGTACCTTAAGAACAGTTACAAAGAGCGGAGTTCAGGTTAATCTCTCGCTTCGTGAATTTGATCTTCTCGATTATCTAATTAACAATAAAAATGTCGCAGTAAATAAAGAGAAGCTTTTATCAGAGGTATGGGGTGCTTATAACATAGTTGAGCCTTCAACCCTCACCGTGCATATAAGATGGCTACGTGAGAAGCTTGAAGATGACGCATCCAATCCTAAGTATCTGATTACCGTAAGAGGTGTCGGATACGCTCTTAAAATCGATTAAGAAGAGGCGGAATAATGAATAGTAAATCAAAGGTTGTTATTTTAAGTAGCGTCTTTATAGTGATAGTTGCGATTATTACATCTGTGTTCATTGTTTTGGATATTAACGAAGCCAAGGCATATTCCGGTAAGCAGATTAATGTCGATATAAACGAGATTACCCATAAGATTGATGACGGCGATATTGAAGGCGCCAAGGAGAGTATAAGAAATCTCCCGAGAAATAACTTCACCGGTAAGAGTAATGTAACGCGTTATATTCTCGTTGGGGCAGTTGCCATCGTGGCTGTAATTGGTGTATTTGCCTATATTTATGTGACAATACTGAAGCCTTTCGATAAGCTGTCAGACTTCGCGTCCAAGGTTGCGGCAGGGGACCTTGATGTGCCTCTTGAGCAGGAGAGAGGACAGTATTTTGGTAAGTTTACGTGGGCCTTCGATAATATGCGTAAGGAGATAAAAAAGGCGCGAGACGCGGAGAAAACCGCAATTGAGAACAATAAGACGGTAATTGCCACCTTATCTCACGACATAAAGACTCCGATCTCATCTATCAGAACTTATTGTGAAGCGCTGGATGCCGGGCTGGACAGAACTCCGGAGAAGAGATCTCAGTATCTTAATACCATTATGGAAAAGTGTGATGAGGTTGGTCGACTTACAGATGATTTGTTTGTGCACTCGGTTTCTGACATGAATCAGCTTAGCGTAACTCCTGCGAGAATCGAGCTTGGCGCCTTTATGAAGCAGACGACAGTGATGCTCGCGGCCGACGGCAATCTCGGATACAGAAGCGACATAAAGGAAGATGTTTATATTAAGGCGGATCCGTCAAGGCTTACTCAGATTCTGGAGAATCTGGTTGCCAATTCCGGTAAGTATGCAGGTACGAGGGTAGATATTTATACTCACGAGGACAGCGGCAAAGTCGTAATTGAAGTCAGAGATTACGGCAAGGGAATTCCTGAGGAGAATCTTCCTTTTATCACCCAGAAGTTCTATAGAGGCAATAATATCGAGGGTATTCAGGGTTCCGGTCTGGGACTCTACATCTGTAATTATCTGACAGATAAGATGGATGCTGAGCTTGTTTTAAGTAATGTTTATTCAGCTGATAAAGATTCGGTGTGCGAAGGATTTTTGGCAAAAATTTATTTCGCGAAAGTTTCTTAAGGTTTTCTTAATGTTCGAAGAATTATACTTCCAGCATGAAACTTAAAAAGGAGACTTTGTATGGCAACAGTAATTAAAGCTAACAAACTTTGTAAGACATATGCGAGCGATGGTGTTCAGAACCACGTTTTATCAAATGTAGACCTCGAGATTAACGAGGGTGAATTTGTAGTAATAATGGGAGCATCAGGCTCCGGTAAGTCCACACTTCTTTATTGCTTAAGCGGAATGACTACAGCGACATCAGGTGAAGTTATCTACGACGACAGAGATATCTGCAAAATGAAGGAGAAGGAGCTTACGGGAATCAGATCCAATGGATTTGGTTTTGTTTTCCAGCAGATGAATCTTGTTCCAAATCTTACACTTCGCGAGAATGTGGCAGTTCCGGGATATCTTAAGAAAACTAAGACACGTAAGGAAGTTGATGCACGTGTTGATGAACTCTTAAAAACAGTTGGTATCTATGAGGTTAAGGACCATAATCCGGCGAGAACAAGTGGTGGTCAGCAGCAGAGATGTGCCATCGCGAGAGGCCTCATTAACGAGCCGAAGATTCTGTTTGCAGATGAGCCGACAGGTGCTCTTAACAGAAGCACCTCCAAGGATGTGCTTAATCTTTTTACAGATTTTAATAACAAGGGACAGACAATCCTTCTTGTAACTCACGACATTAAGACAGCTATAAGAGCAACACGTATTTTATATATCGAGGACGGTTCAATTAAAGGTGAACTTAAGCTTAGCGGGTATAAGGATACAGAAGAGAAGGCTCGTGAGGCTCAGGTTAATTCCTGGCTTACTTCACTTAACTGGTAATTTACGAAGGATGGGTGAAGTATGGATATTTTTACTATTATTAAGGCAAATATTAAGGCTCGTAAGGGCCAGTTCATTGGACTTGTTCTTCTTGTTATTTTCTGTGTTTCAAGTATTGTTGCTTTCTATAATGTTATGCAGTCTTCAAAGCAGAGCTTAAATGAAGAATACGATTATATTAATGTAGCTGATGACATCTTATATATTGAGAGAACCAAGGTTACAGATGAGATGCTTGAGGCTCTTTCCAACCTTGATGAAGTCGACCATTATGTTGTAACACCTATTCTTGGTTGTCATTCCGCAGCTCCGGCCGGTTGGGATTATAGCGACAGATCCAGAGTATATGGTTCTACAATTATGCTTCAGACAAAACCGGATGAATCTGCAGGAATAAGATATCCACAGATTGATGAGGGATTCACTGAAAGAATTACAGACGATTATGTTATTAATCCTGGTGAAGTATATCTCGCAAATGGTCTTGCTTCACAGATTAATGTACATGTGGGCGACAAAATCGAGATTACATGCGAGCGTACAAGAAGAGAATTTACTGTGGCAGGTATTATTGAGGAGCCATGTGCTGCTGTTATAATAGGATATAAAAATGTTCTTGTAAACGAAGAAGACTTTATAAGTTTTTACGATGAAGTAATGGAAACTTATGCCGGCATGGGTTTTGAGGCAGACTATAACACCTATAGTATTGCTTTATATAAGAGTGATAAATCCATGAAGACAAATGATTTCAGAAGAGCTGTAAATGAGGCAACAGGCATCTATGATTATGCTACTGCAGCAACCGAAAGAAATGAATTCAAGGGATATAACGGGATTATCACTGAGATATTTGCAACTATTTTAATTATTGTAGCTTTCATTCTTTATATCGTATTAATTGTTGTAGTCGGTAATATAATTACTTCAGCAGTAAGAGATAACTATAAAACTCTTGGTATACTTAAGGCTAACGGTTTTTCTGCAGGTAAATTAAGACTTGTTTATATCTTTCAGTACTTAATAACTGAAATCGTTGGTATAGTTATTGGCTTAATCCTGGGATATGCTCTTTGTGGCGTACTTCTTAATAGTTTTGCAAGTTTTTCAGGATTTATCTTTAAGTCACATATTGATGTAGTTGTTACTTTATCAATTATTCTCGGTATTCTTTTATTCTCGCTTATTGTTATTGCTTTAAGTACATCAAAGGTATCTTTTGTATCACCTTATAAGGCAATTTCTGAGACAGGCGACGACGTTTACTTTGCTAATAGGATGGTGAATCCAATTACAAAGAGAGGTCTTTCTTTGAGTATTGCTTTAAGACATATTACTTCATCAAAGTTAAGTTATTTAGGACTTGTAATTACTGCCATGATTCTTATGGTTCTTCTTGTCTTTGCACAGGCGTCTGGAACAGCATTGTCTTCAAAGAATACTGTAAACAGTATGAAAGTTGCAGGCGAGATCTACATGAATCATATTGAGCACTTAACACCTGAAGAGCAGACAGAAGTAATGGAGTACATAAATTCAAAAGTGACTTTACAGGATAGCGTTGAAGTGACAGCTTATTACACTTCTGGCGAATTTGGTAATATCTACACTTTTCTTTATAAGAATGGTGAAGAGGTGCGATGCATTTCGAAAGGGAGAGCTCCTATCTACGATAACGAGATTTGTATAGGAACAGGAATTGCTTCTTCGTACGAAAAGGAAATCGGCGATACTATTGCTATTACTTATAACGGTATGACATTTGAATATCTTATTACTGGAATTATCAGTACTACTAATGATTTGGGTAATGTTGCAGCATTTGGCTTAGAAGCTGCAGCAAGAATTGGATTTGACGAACGTCTTGTTTATTCAGAAATGGTTCTTGTTATTGAAAATCCAGATAATCCAAATGAATGGTATCCAAAGGATAAAGCAGAAGAACTTTGTACTGAGCTTAATGAGAAATACGATGAACTTTACTGCATTGCACCTGAGGCATCAATATTTGGTTCTCAGATTGATGGAGTTATTGAACTTATTAAATACGTAATCTATTTAATTACAATTGTGATTGTATTTATTATTATTAATATGAGCTGCTCTAAGTTCTTCCATAACGAGATAAAGCAGTGTGGTGTAATGAAGGCAAATGGATTTACTTCATCTTCAATTCGACGCCAGTTTGCAATAAGATTTGCGATTGTATTTACAATTGGAAGTTTGCTCGGCGGAGTTTTATCTGGAATAGTTTTGGAACCGGCTTTTGGAGTTCTCTTTGGTATTTTTGGAGCTACGACAATACATGTCGATTTCCATCCTTCTATGTATCTGATACCTCTTGTGTTTGTAATGATCATTTCTTTCATCTGTGCTTATATTTCTTCACGCAAGGTAAAGAAAGTCGATGTGAATGTTTTGATTACGGAGTAATAAAACAGAAGGGGCTGTCTCAAAACTTTACGGTATATTAAACAATTTCATATTTTCAAAAGACAAGAGAGGTCATATTGGCCTCTCTTGTGTCATATAAATTTGATTTTCTGTTTATCAAGAGAAATATATCTGCCAGACGGATGACCGAGAAAATAATATCTAACTGCCACCACATCCGCTCGACAAACCGGGAGCTGTGTGTCTATACAAAATAATACGATCTCAGATTATTGTATCTTTTTTAGCGGAACCAGTTCAATA
>JAZUDM010000007.1:0-10463 GCA_045639635.1 Saccharofermentans sp.
AATTCAAGGTTACCTGTGTTTATGATAAAATTGGTGCAGGTTCTTTGGAATCCTGGAGTAGAATGTGTCAGATTTCTGACTATAAGATAATTAACTGGTCATCTACATCTAATCATTAATACATTCTATTCTTTTTGTTCACTATTCTGTTAAATTTGGAATGCATAATACTACTATGGATTATAATACGGATAAAATTTACATAAAAAGCAAGAACGCTTTTCTTTCAATTACGATTGGTCTGACGATTTTATTTTTCGTCGGTCTTTCTTTGCAGTCTGTTTTTCCTGTATTCGGAATCCAGCTTCCAATCGCTATTTTTATGGTTGTAATTCTTTATGTATTCAACCTCTTACTTGGAATGACAGGTTTTATTCTGTCCCTTATTTTAAACATTCTTCAGATAATCATTTACGCATATAAGGCAACGCTGTTTAGAGACTACAACAATATCTTCCTTCTTGGATTTACAATGCTTTCTATTGTAATTATCCTTTTGTTCCAGCTCTTTATGAGACGTGTTTCTAACAATATCATCAGTCTCAGAGACAAGATTGACGAAGAGCAGCAGAGACGTATTACAAGTGAGACTACTTCTCTTATTGAGAATTCAATGATTCGTCAGAATCTTATCGCCAGACACGATAACATCAAGGATGCCAGCAGCGTTTCAGATGCTATTGCTACTTCACGTTCAACTCATATGGACTCACTTACTACACTCCCAGGACGTGAGAAGATTTTTGGACATATCGATAACCTTGTAAACGAGTGTATTTCTTCAGGTAACATCAAGAAAATCAGCGTTATTTATATGGCTGCTCTTGACCCTGAACACTTCCTCGAGAATCTTGGTCACCGTGCAACAGACCTCTTTATTCAGTGTATTGCCCACAGAATTCGTGAGTGCGCTGATCCAGAAGATCTCGTTGGTAGAATTTCACGTCTTGAGTTCGTTGTTGTAACTAACCGCGAGCTTGAGGAAGATGAGTTCACTTCTTATATCGATTCGCTCATTATGGCTGCCGAAGATTCAGTTATGGATGACGATGGCAAGGCTAAGATTAAGTACTATGTTGGTTATTCTGTATTCCCAGAGACATCACGTTTCTCAGGAGATCTTCTCCATGAGGCAGAGCGCGCTGTTCGTGAAGCACTTAAGACTAACATTAATCCACTTAAGTACCAGGCTGATTCCAGTGTAAGACCATTTGCTGATTCACCACTTTTCAAGCTCACAACAAATGAGCTTTACGATGCTATCGAGAATGCAATCAAGGGTGATGAATTCTATCTTGTTTATCAGCCACAGTTTGACAGAGAGAAGAAGCTTACAGGCTTTGAGGCGTTCCTTAGATGGAACAGCCCAATTTATGGAAGAATCTCTCCAGCTAACCTTATTATTGCTGCAGAGCATGTTAATGCAATCTATAAGATTGGTCTTATCTGTATTCGTAAATCCATGGAGACTTTGGCTCAGATTAATAAGACTAATCCTGACCTTACAATGGCTATTAATCTTTCATCTGCACAGCTTAATAACACCAGAGTTCTTAAAGACTTCGAAGAGATTACAACATCTTATAACATCAACAGAAGCAACGTAATTATTGATATCCCTGAGGAGAGTCTCCTTACTAATATCAATGCATCACGTCCTGTAATCAATGGTTTTGCTGATCTTGGAATTAAGATGGCTTTGGATAATTTCGGAAGATGTTATTCTTCACTTAATAACATCCCACTCTTCCCAATTTCACTTGTAAATCTTGATAGTCACTTTACATCAGATCTTAAAGAGGGATCACATTTCCGTATCCTCTCTTCTTCAATTATTGATCTTCTTAATGAGATTGATATCCCTGTAAATGCAACTGGTGTTGCTTCAGAAGACCAGTTTCAGGCACTCATTAACTTCGGATGCCATTACTTCCAGGGTAATCACCTCTGTGATCCAATGGACGAGGATAATGTAATTCCTTATATTAAGTCCCTGGAATCAAACTAATTTTGAGAGCATTCTTGCAAGTTTCATAACAGGAAGTCCGACTACATTAAAGTAATCTCCGTCGACCTTTTTTACTAGAAGTGCGCCTCCATTTTGAATTCCGTACGCACCCGCTTTATCGAAAGGATCTCCTGAATCAACATAGCTTTCAATGAGGTTCTTCTGATACTCATCGTAGTCTGCAAAATGGACGAAACTCTCTTCGTAAAAACCATCACTATAATTCTTATCCAAAACCCAGACTCCTGTAACAACGCTATGCACATTTCCAGAAAGATTTGTAAGCATATTTACTGCGTCTTCCCTGTCCTTTGGCTTGCCCATAATTACATCGCCAAGAACAACAGAAGTATCTGCAGCAACTACAACTGAAGCATCTTTAAGTTCATCCGAAAGAGTATCCCACACAGCTTCAGCCTTTGCTCTTGCTTCATTTAAGGCAACGCTTCTTGCGCCTTCGTGCTTATACATTTCTTCGATAGCACGCTCGTCTACATCTGAAGTAATTACTTCAAAATCCTTTGTAATTAATCCCATAAGTTCTTTTCTTCTTGGGGATGCGCTTGCAAGAACAATATGCTTCATGTTTATTACTCTCCTTTATTTTCGAAAAGAATTCTACCACAATCAGACGCAAAAAGGCCCGGTATAAAACCGGGCCACTCCTCTTCTATATATCAGACTTTATCAGATAGAATCCTTCAAAGACTCCTCTACGCTCTTAGGCTGGAGTTCAGGAACCATCTCACCTACTGTGCTCTTGAAGTGTGCATCTGGGCTGTTTCTAAAGAGTGCGTATACATACTTAGGATTATCCTTCTTTGTGATTCTATAATATGTATCTACGAACTTAGCCATAGCGTGACCAGACATCCACTTTGACATTACCTTAACGTCCTTTTCAGATCCGCTTGCATGCTTCAATGAATCGAAGAAAGCCTCAGAAGACTTATACTCACCGTTAAGAATATAGCATCCGCCAACTTCACCATTCTCACAGATTGCAAGAAGTGTCTCAGCAACGTCTCTTACATCAACGAAAGCATGTCCACCAGGTACAGTTGAAACACCATCATCAAGGTACTTCTGAATCATTACTGCCATATCAGAATCAGGACCAAAACCAGGACCGATAATGAATGTAGGAAGAAGCATTACAGCACTAAGCTTATTAAGTGATGTCTTCTCAATAATATAAGCACCAGCCTCAGCCTTTGTCTTGGCATACTCACCATCAACAAGGTTACGATCGAAATGGAGTACTGAGTTCTCCAATCTGGAATTAGGATTAAGAGCATATGCAGAACCAAGCCATGCGATACGTCCAATCTTATACTTAATACACTGATCGATTACATTCTGTGTACCTGAAACGTTAATACGTCTCATATTAAGATTAGTTCCCTCTGATACAGATACTACTTCGTCACAGTGAAGAATTGCAGAATGTCTCGCATCTTCAAGCTGGAAAAACTCCTTCATAGAATCCTTATCAAAAACACTACCCTTAAATACCTCGATACCTAAGTCAGTAAATTCATTTCCTTCAACGCCTGCAGGTAAAAGTACTCTTACTTTACAACCACCCTCGGCAAGTTTAAATGCTACTAATCTTCCAACAGGATTACACGCTCCTGTTACCAAATATTCCTGATACATATAGCCTCCTATATAAATCCCTCAATATTTAAACTACCCCTATTCTAGTGCGTTGATAATGTAAAATATTACTGTTTATGTTAATAAACCCGTTTGTGTGTAAATATTATGTTAACGAGATTTAACCCATAACAAAAAACGAAATGTTTTAATCACGAAAAATGATTGACATTGTTTTTATATGATTGTATTCTGTCAATGGTTTATATTTATAAATAAAGGCTATGACGGAGACTGTCGGATACCTTGAGTTCACAGAGAGTGTGACATTGCTGAGAGTCACATAACTACAAATATCCAGGACTATCCCTCCCGAGCTGGTACACCGAACAATCTTATATAGATTTAGTAGACTGTATCCGAAGGCAGCCGCGTTAAGGCAAGGGGTTTGTCAGAACCCATAAGGTGGTGTTTTTATTAAACGCAAGTTGAGTGGTACCGCGGATTATATCCGTCTCAAGAAACTTCGATGAACGAAGTCTTGGGGCGTTTTTTATTGCTCCATTTCTGAGTTTACCGATTCAAGAACCCGCCACAAGGCTGACACCTATGGGCAAAGAGAATTAACAAAGGAGAATGAAAATGGCTGAACTTGACAACAACATGAATCAGAAGATCATGGAAATCGCAGACCGTGTTAAGGGACTTCGTCTTGACATGGAATTGACAGTTTCAGAGATGGCCGAGAAGATGGGCATGTCTGAGGAAGACCTCCTCACTTACGAGAATGGTGAGAAGGATTTTAACTACAGCTTCTTAAGCAAGTATGCTGCAATCGCAGAGGTTGATATTCAGGAACTTATGGAGGGTTCTACAGCAACTCTCACTGAGTACACTGTTACACGTAAGGGTGAGGGTCGTAACATCGCTCGTCGTGACGGATTTAAGTATGAGCGTCTTGGCTCACGTTTCAGAAATAAGTATTTCGAGCCATTCCACGTAGAGATTCCATACTCAGATGAGGCTCTTAACCCTCCTTATGAGATGCACTCTCACGCTGGTCAGGAAATGTTTATGGTAACTAAGGGTACTCTTAAGGTTCTCCTTGGTGACAACTCAGAGATCCTCCGTGAAGGCGACTCTATCTTCTTCGACAGTACAACACCTCACTACGAGTGCGCTGTTGGTGGCGAGAACTGTGAGTTTATGTCAATCATCTTCAATCCAGAAGCATGGACAGAGGGTAAGACACGTAAGGAGACTCTTAAGTCAGAGCTCAAGACAGATTCTGTTACAAATACAGATCTTGCTACAAATGTTGTAGATAACGTACACAAGCACTTCTTCTGGGATGAGTTCGACTCAACAGGAAAGCTTGTTAAGGTTGGTTTCCACGAGGAAGCTTGCAGTAAGTTCAACTTTGCATTTGACTGCGTAGATGAGATTGCAAGAAAGACACCTGATAAGACAGCTATGATGTGGGTTGCTAAGGATGGCGTTACAGACCACCGCTTCACTTTCGAAGAGATGAAGAAGTACTCAAACAAGACAGCTAACTATTTCGCAAGCCTCGGTATCAAGAAGGGTGATAAGGTAATGCTTATCCTCAAGAGACACTACCAGTTCTGGTTCTGTATGCTTGGTCTTGAGAAGCTCGGTGCTGTTGCAATCCCTGCTACATGCCTCCTCCGTGAGCATGACTTTGATTATCGTTATAAGGCAGCTGGTGTTAAGGCTGTTGTTATGACACCAGATGGAGACACAGCAGAGGAAGCTTTGAAGGCTGCTAAGAATGTTCCAGAGGTTGATACATTCGTAATGGTTAACGGTGCTCGTGAGGGCTGGCTCGACTTCGATAAGGAGATTGAGAACTGCTCTGATGTATTCGAGAGACCAGAGGACTGCTCATGCGGTGACGATCCAATGGTTATGTTCTTTACATCTGGTACAACAGGTTACCCTAAGATGGCTCTCCACTCACATAAGTATGCATTGGGCCACATCACAACAGCTAAGCACTGGCACAACGTTGACCCTAACGGTCTCCACTTCACTATCTCTGATACAGGTTGGGGTAAGGCTCTCTGGGGTAAGATTTATGGACAGTGGCTCTGTGAGGCTCCTGTATTCACATTCGACTTCGATAAGTTCAAGTCAGATGAGATTCTCCCAATGTTCGCTAAGTACGGAATCACAACATTCTGTGCTCCACCAACAATGTTCCGTTTCCTTGTTAAGGAAGACCTCAACAAGTATGATCTTTCTTCTATCAAGTACGCTACAACAGCTGGTGAGGCTTTGAACCCTGAGGTATTTAACCAGTGGATCAAGGCAACAGGTATCCGTCTCATGGAGGGCTTCGGTCAGACAGAGACAACACTTGCTATTGCTAACCTTGTTGGTTCATCAATCCGTATGGGTTCTATGGGTAAGCCAAACCCACTTTACGATATTCATATCCTTGACGCTGAGGATAAGGACTGTAAGCCAGGTGAGACAGGTGAAATCTGCATCAAGACATCTGATTACATTCCATATGGTCTCTACTCTTGCTACTACAGAAATGAGGAGAAGACAACAGAGGCATGGCACGATGGCTACTATCACACAGGTGATACAGCTTGGATGGATGAGGATGGCTACATCTGGTACGTAGGTCGTATCGATGACGTTATCAAGTCATCTGGTTACCGTATCGGACCATTCGAGATCGAGTCAGTAATCATGGAGCTCCCATATGTACTCGAGTGTGCTGTAACTGGTGCACCAGACCCACAGGGTGTTCGTGGTATCGTAGTTAAGGCTACAATCGTATTGGTTCCTGGTAAGGCTGAGGCTTCTGATGAGCTTAAGAAGGAAATCCAGAACTACGTTAAGGAGAAGACAGCTCCTTATAAGTACCCTCGTATCGTTGAGTTCGTAGAGGAGCTCCCTAAGACAATCTCAGGCAAGATTCGTCGTACAGAGATCCGTGCTAACGACAACGAGAAGAAGGACTAATAACTAATAGATAACTATTGAGTTTGTTCAAGAGATGCTTCATTTATGAGGCATCTCTTTTTTTGCTCTCATTTCCCCTAATTTAAAAATTTACATGGCACTAAATAGAATTCTAAAAAAGTTTAACTTAAGTGCTTTCGTGTATAATTAGGATGAAAAACTTAAGTGGAGGGTTTTCATATGGCAGGTAATTTAATGAAAGGGCCTTCTAAGGGGCCTTCTAAGAGTGGTATTGGCGGCGGTTCAAAGAGTTCTTTCAAGAGCCCATCAAAACCTTCAGTCAGCAGATCCAAGCCAGTTTCACATAGCTCCATCGGCAGCAGCTCCAAGTCACCTTTAAGAAGCACTTCCAGCTCTTCCCGTCCTTCTGGCGGACTTTTGTCAGGCGGCGCAAAGAAGCCAGTTTCATCATCTTCAAAGCCTTCTGGATCTATGTTTGGAAGTAAGGCTCCTGCATCAAGACCAGTAACCAAGAGTCCTGCTCCAAGCACAAAACCAACAGGATCTTTGTTTGGAAGTAAGACTCCAGTTCATTCAAAGCCAGCTCCAGCTGTAAAAAGTCCAACACCAATGGCTTCAAAGACACCTATTAGTTCTTCAAAGCCAGCAAAGACACCTTTCGGAGTAAAGGAGCCTGTTTCTGGTGTAAAGAATCTCGGAAATACAAAGCCACTTGGAACTAGTAAGCCTGTTTCTTCAGGTAGTGCTTCAGTAATGAGATCTTCTTCTCAGAGCCCAAATCTTGTTAAGCCACAGTCTATGCCTTCAACAAAGATTCAGGGTGCACCTATCTCCAAGTCTTCTAATGCACCTAGATATAATGCGACACCATTAAGAGCAAGATCAGTTACTTCCGGACTTCCACTTCTCTCTAATGGCTATTCTTCAAGCTATGCTAATGATTATGCTTACTATGGCTCACCTTATGGAAATAGCTACGCTTACGGCAGCTCACTTGGCGTAGAACTTATTAACCATGTAAGTTCAATGATGCAGAGCAAGGCATATCAGGAGAAAGTTCTTCTTGCACGAGTAGTATGCTGCTTCTATGTAGCTTACGCTGACGGCATGATTGCAGCTCAGGAAAAGGAAATCCTCGATTTCATGGTAGGCGAAGTTCTTAATAATGCTAAGGTTTCATTGTCGATTAAGAATGAGCTCAAGTCACTTATTAACGCTCAGGGAACAAGCTTCGTTCAGGCCGAAAAGTATTTCAGAGACCTCGAGAACGAAGAGCTTATTCCTCTCATCTCCCTTGCAGAAGATGTTGCAAGCTGTGACAGCAGCGTACATGGAAATGAGTCTGAAGCAGTAACAAGGCTTCGTTCTTATATTTCTGACAGAACAGGCTATGACTTCAGTGACACAGCAATGTCAGACGCCAAGTACCAGGATGATCTCCTTCTTGCAAAGCTTGCTGTATGCTGCTTTATCTCAAAGGCAGACAGAACATTAACAGATGACGAGCGCGAAGAACTTGGAATTATTATCAATCAGCTTCTTAAGAACGGTACTGTTTCAGGCGACCTTAAGGAGACCGCAAACGCTATCGTAAATAACGAAGACTATAACTTCATCTTCGTTGAGCAGTTCTTAAAGGAAATCAGGGACGAAGACCTCCCACCTCTTATCTCAGTTGCTGATGCTATCTCAGATAAGGGTTCTGGTGTAACAATTGACGAGAACAATGCTATCGCACAGCTTCGTCTCTACGTTACAACAAGAACTGGTGAAGATTATTCAAGCGTTAATATCGATGATGGTGATCTCATGTGTCCTGGATGCGCAGCACAGATGATGATTGTCGCAGGAACATTCCTCGAGTGTCCTTTCTGTGGTACACGTAAGACAATCAAACCTAAGGACCTGACTGAAAGAGATAAGGTTATCTCTGAAGAGTAATTATTAACTTATAAAAGGATCGTGAATCAATGTCTTAATTAATAACATTGATCACGATCCTCTTTTTGTACAGAATAATTACTGATAATTATCGACAAGGTGCTGATAATGCAATCCAGCTCGTAAAAATAATGAATCCAGCCAGAATAAGAATCACACTCATCTCGATAGTGAAAATCTGTGGTCTCTTGAATTTATTCTCGAGTAGACATAAAAGAGCAAAAAGAACAATTCCTACAGGGATAGCATAAACAAGCTTGGATGGTAGAAACATGTATTTATAATGCCTTTGAGCAACTTCGTATTCAGCTTGACGTTTTGCCTTCTCATTCGTTATTCTTGTGAGATTTTGCTCAATCTCTTCAGGATTAACGAGGTCTTCTTCTGATAGTTCCTGGCGCATATAGTCATGAGGGTGAATGTAACAATTCATTCCTTCTTCTGAATATAGATTTACAAAAACAGGTTTATCGTCTTCAAAAATATAAATAATTTCTGTTCCTGCAGGGAGAGTTTCGTATTCGTCTGTAACCTCTCTGTTTTCTACCTCAGCAGCTACCTGTTCAATAGCACTTGTATGATTAACCACAACTGGACGAGCTAAAGTACCATGGCAATTCATATATGCACGATCATCAAGCATATGATGTGTATCATTTGCTCCCGCCGGCCATGTGAAAACATATGCAATCATTAAAGAAAGAATAAGTATCAGGATTCGATTTACCATCTGCAATTTGTTTTTAGATTTAATCATAACCTCGTGCCCCATAAGAATTCATTTTAATACCGGAATTTTACCATATAACAAATTTTATTGATATAAGCCTAAAGAACAAAAATGACGAAACTTGCTACTATTTTTAGTGGTATGGGCGCTACTTATTTTATGTAAAGCCTTTGTTAACATCCGCGTCTTTTGTTGAAACAACTACTCTCATATCCTAAAATTATTTTGTTAGGATTTGGGGAGGTTTTTATGAAAAAGAATCTTAAATTTGTAAGTCTTCTTCTTATAGTTCTCATGGTTTATAGTTCAACTCTTGCTTTTATTCCAGCAAGAACTCTATTTGCTGATGAAGCTGATGTTGAGGTAGTAGAGCCAGTTGCTGAAACTACTGAAGAGGATGAGATTTCTGAAACAGAGGAAGTTATCTTAGAAGATACTTTATCTCCAGAGGAGATTATCGAGGAGGAAGATATTTTCGAGATTCCGGATGAAGTTGTTATCGTTGATCCTGCTGACGTTGAAGATTATGTTCCAGAGGACGTAACAGACGTTGATGTAGTTGATCCAGAAGAGGATCCATCAGCAAAGCAGCCAGAGGAAATTGTTGAAAAGACTCTTGTTGAGCAGTTTGTTGAAAGAGTTTATTTTGTAACACTTAACAGAGTTCCAACTGGTACAACTGGTGGGCATGTTTACTGGCGTGATGAACTTACTGCTGGCAAACAGACAGGTATTTCACTTGTTTACAACTTCTTTAACAGCAATGAGTATATTGCAAGGCGCAGAACTAACGCACAGTATGTACAGGACTTATATAAGGCTTTTATGGGTCGTGATGTTAATGTAACAACAGGTGGTGCTAAGTACTGGGTTGATGAGTTGAACGCTGGTAAGTCCAGAGATTATGTATTTGCAGGATTTGCTAATTCACTTGAGTTCTTTAACATCTGTAAGAGTTACGGAATTGTTGCTGGTACTTATATTGAAGGTAAGTCTGTAGCACAAGTTGCAAAGGTTAATCTCTTCGTAAATCGTTTCTATGTTCTTATTCTTGGCCGTAACGGTGACAAGGGTGGTATTGAGTATTGGACAAATCAGCTTATTAACAGAAAGATGGATGGTGCTAAGGTTGCATATCAGTTCCTTTTTGGACCTGAGTACCGTAAGCTTAATAAGTCAAATGCTGCATTTGTTAGAGATCTTTACTCAGCTCTTATGGGTCGT
>JAZUDM010000008.1:0-2626 GCA_045639635.1 Saccharofermentans sp.
TTTTTATGTCTGAGTTTGGATAAAATTTACAAATGGATAATTAGGGCGTATTAATTTTCTTTTTATAATGGATATATATTGGCAGGAAAGGAGTAATCTACGGTTATGGAAAAACTGCGTGAGTTAGCGCATAAACTTGAAAGGATTACCATGACACGTATTGAGCGCAAGGGTTGGTCAAAGCACTTAGACTTCATATTGCTTGATGTTTTGAGTCTCGTTTTAGCACATTTTGCCAACACTTTTATTGCTATCGGAAATGGTTTCTTTACAGAGATTTCTACTCACATTTTCTATTTCGCTTTTCTCCTTGTTTTGGACTTTATTGTTCTTCTTCTCTTTAACACAATGCACGATGTTTTAAGAAGAGGATATTTCAAAGAGTTTGTTGCTACTTTAATTCAGGCTGGCGTAATGTTCTTTGTTTCTGCTACAAGCCTTTTCTTTTTGGATATTGAGATTGCTCGTAAGACAGTAGCTCTTGTAAGTTTCCTTTATTTTGTAATTTCTTACGTAGTTCGTGTTCTTTATAAGCCAGTAGCTCGTAAGGCTCTTGCAAAGTCAAGATTTGGCGCAATTCTTCTTGTTGTTAACACAAAGAATGCTGCTGAGATTATCGAGCGCGTAGAGCGTATGGAACTTAAGAACAACAAGGTTCAGGGTCTTGTTATTAACGATACTCTTCTTGTAGGTAAGTCAATTGCTGGTGTTCCTGTTGTTTGTAATTTCGATGGACTTTTGGATTACGCTACAGGTAACTGGGTTGATGAGATTCTTATCGCTACAGACTATAACGAGCTTTTGGATAACAACGTTCTCGATGAGCTTTTGGATATTGGAGTTACAGTTCATGTTGACCTTAACGGATTCGTTTCAAACGAGCCTTCAAAGTCAGTTGTAAATAACTATGGTTCAATGTCTGTAGTATCTACATCCAAGCACTATATTACAGCCCGTCAGTATGCAATTAAGCGTTGTACTGATATTGTTGGAGCTTTGGTGGGTCTCTTGATCACTGGAATTCTTTATATCTTCTTTGCTCCAATTATTAAGATTATGTCACCTGGTCCAGTGTTCTTCGCGCAGACACGTATCGGTAAGAACGGCAAGCCATTTAAGATGTATAAGTTCAGAAGCATGCATATGGATGCTGAGGAGCGTAAGGCAATGCTCATGAAGGACTTGGGTATTGTGGATCCTTTAATGTTTAAGATGGATTTTGATCCTAGAATTATTGGAAACAGAATTGATTCCAAGGGGCGCAAACACTATGGCTTTGGTGCCTTTATAAGGCGATTCTCGCTGGATGAATTCCCTCAGTTCTATAACGTACTTAAAGGCGATATGAGTCTTGTTGGAACGAGACCGCCTCTTGTATCGGAGTATTCGAAGTACTCTATACACCATCGTATGAGACTTGCGACGGTTCCAGGTCTTACGGGTCTTTGGCAGATAAGCGGACGCAGTAAGATTAAGGACTTCGAGGAAGTTGTAAGGCTCGATACAGAGTACATAAATACATGGAGTATCAGGCAGGATATTAAGATACTTCTAAAAACAATCTGGGTAGTAGTTAAGGGGGAAGGAGCTTCGTAGAAAAGAAGTTCCTTTTCTTATTCGCAAAATTTCCTTATAATTAGGAAAGTAAATGGAGGATAATATGGCATTTTTAAACGGATTATTCGGTGGATATAACGAAGAAGACTTCTTGGATGAAGACGAGAAGAGACTTAGAAAAGAAAGCACTCGTAGAAGTAAGGCTGCTCATAGTAACTGTGCTGCAGACCATAGTGATGACGGCGACAGATATTCTTACGCGCGTCAGCCAGCAACTCATGCTGACTGTAAGGCTGACCATAGCGACGATAACCAGAGAAGAATTAATGTTGGTTCAGTAAATCCAACTGCAGCAAGACCACAGGCGCAGCAGGCGCAGCAGCCACGTCCTGTTACACCTCAGCAGCCTAGACCACAGGCTCAGCAGGCACGTCCTAATTATCAGCAGCCACAGCAGCAGCCAAGACCTAGTGGCACAAACTATCAGCAGCCACGTCCAGCTCAGTCTTACCCAAATACAACTTACAGATCTCAGGCTGGCAGTGCGAATAACAATGCTAATAAGATATTGGGTGGTGTATTTGCCGTAGTTCTTTGTTTGAGTATTTTTATATCTTTTATTACTGCAGCTCTTTCAAAAACATATAATAATAGAAGTGGTATAAGCCCAACCGTAACTCATCCTCAGATTACATTGGACAGCGAAATGCAGGATATTCTTGATTCAATGATTTCTTCAGCAGCTGCTGATCAGACACCTTCTCCAGAGCAGCCTGAAGATTTTATGACTACAATGCTTGACTATAACGTAGAGAACAATCCTTCAAGACAGGAACTTTACGATGAGTTTATTAACCATACGGGCGCTTCTGAGACAATTATCGATCAGGCCATTAATACTCTTTCAATAATGAATGTTCTTGACTTTGATCAGAATGCTTACCGTGTTGCAGAAGAAGCAGTAAACAGCACAGACTCAGAACTTACAGAGCAGTTCATAAGAGACACTCTTGAGCCACACGGCTTTACTGAAGAAAACATTCAGTATGTTCTTTCTGAGTATGGTCTT
>JAZUDM010000009.1:0-21793 GCA_045639635.1 Saccharofermentans sp.
TTAGCTTCAACAAGGAATGTCTTAAGGTTAGGGATGTCGTCTTCAGTGATGTCTTTTCCAAGAATACTTTCAACTAATCCGCCAATGACACACAAGCGATGAGTTCTATTACTGCGATTCTTCTTCAAAGCTACAGTACGCTCTTTACGTTCAAGGGCCTGAGATGCTTTTGTCTCAATTTCTGCTATCTGTTCTTCAATCGACTTAGGCATAAGCTTTACCTCCTTCCACAAAGGATAGGCAGGTAGCTTTCTTATCAAGCATGCCTTTGCGTTCATAGTAATCTGCAGCAAATTCCAGTAAATCATCAGAAAGATATCTGAACACCTCATCCGGACAATCGTGGAGCATATACTGAGCTTCTTCATACTGACGAGTGTTATAAGCTTTTCTTATATCATCACGCCAGCCAGTAATGAAACCTGATTCGGTTTTGAGTAGAGCTGTCTCTATCTCATCATCAGTACAGTGCTGTTCGTACTTAAGCTTCTTAATAATGTTCTCACGCATTCTATTGAGGATATAGTTCTCAACATCCTTATAGGACTCTGCTCCGAACTCCTTCCAAGCCTTAAGTGCATTATCGATATCCTGTAGTGTCTGCTTTCTACCTTTGTATTCTGTATCTACATACGCTCTGAGAATTAGATATGGATCAACACCGTTCTTCTGCCAGCTCTGCCATATAGCTGTTTCAGATAGTGTTAAATTCCTTCTCATTAATCTCTTTTCAAATAGTTCCTGATTAGTAGTTAGTTCGTAAGGAGTTATCCCTTTAAGTGTTGTCTCAGATATTGTATTTATACCTAGTATTATTAAGGGTGTCGGATTCTCGATTAACGGATTATCCAATAACGGCTCATCCGTTGTAGTAGTTTCCTGACCCTTGTCTAGGTTTTCAGGTATAGCACGAGCCACATAAGTAATATGACTGAACTTACCCTTTTCATCTCGAACTTCAACTCTGTATATATAGCCAAGTTCAAATAAACGCTTAAGGGAATTTTTAACTGCTGTAATTCCTATACCGAGATTCTTAGCAAATCTCTTCTCAGAACATTTGAAAGTAGATGCGTTGCTACAGATATAGGCATATATGCCTTTGTCTGCTGGCTTTAATCGTTTGTCTCGCAAGCAATAATTTGGGACCATTGCGAAGCCACCAACGATAGCATTACAGTCATCTAACATTAAGGGGTACTACCTCTGGGAGGGTACAATGAATGGCACTGAATAAGTGCTGTGTTTGTATTAAAGTTTCTGTTAATTCTTGTCAAATGAATCTTCTTCATGTTGAACCTCCAAAAAATATTTATAGTTTAAATAATGTTTTTGTAGTAAGAGGTAACTAGAAGTGATACACTATTATTGGTTACATAAAAAGTGATATCACTTTCAGGTTTGGTTCTGATTCAGTTCCAAACCTTTTTATTTGCCTATAACTACTGCTGACGGCAGATCTAATCTGCTTAACTAAATCATGGGCCTAATCCTCCTCTCTTACGAACGTGGTCCCAATAAACGTTCTACTTTTGCAAACATATGTTCGTTTACAAAAGTGATATTATCACCAGAACTTATGTTTGTAAAGGTATTGTAACATCAAAACAGGCTTATTAAACGGACAGTTAAAAAGGTGATGCCCTAAGGCACCACCTTGTACAAAAAGAGATTATTTCTGATTTGCTACTTAGAATCTATAGATTTACATATTTGGACTATTTCACATCTTAATTGGAACTTCCATACAATTTTATAATTACAAAAAATAGATTTATACCAAGCCGTATAAACTTCTATAAAAGCATTCTCTGCCAGTTTGAGCGATCCTAATCTTTTATAACATTCGCGTAATGTGTAATCAGCTGTATCTCTAACAAATTGTTCAACATTTGCAATCATAATTCAAATAATATCTTTTGTTTTTATAACATATGATCCAGTAATAAGTGCCAACGCTAATAGTGTGAACGAAAGCAGCAATCCGCTATCAGGCGATATACCTTCTTCAATATAATAACTACTACGTTGCCACATAGTATAACTTCCAATAAGCCATGGACTTGTATAGTATGCAGATAAAACATAAAAACTGCATACAGCTGCGAAACTAAGTACTGGGGAGATAACTAGACTAACAACAATCTGACATAAACAAATAGATATCGTTGTTAATACTGGGAGTAATATAGTTATCAGCAATATGTCTTTAATATCCATATAAATCAATGTATAACTAAAAACACTCAAACTTAAGTCATTTGATAGTTCCCAAGATAGTGAAGCGCCACTAATTATTGCCATACCAACAATTAAGCCTATTGTTAGTATGTAATAAACCAAAACAGAACTTATGCAAACAATTATTTTTGAAAACCACCAACTTAATCGCGATTTGCATGCCATTAAAATGTTGCGGCCGTTACTTCGTAAATCATTCTCAGTATAGTAAGCGATAAAATAAGATATTCCTATTTGAAATATGAACCAATAAAGAGGAATAGTAAAACTATCTTTAGGTGAAAATTTATATATATACATTCCTTGAAAGCTAAAAACAAGATAGTCCATTACTGTAGCATTGTCTTGCATAATTCCAAATGTTTTTAGAGATTCAATTACTGCATGGCACGTGTTGTATTGTGAGAAGGCAAATAAAACAGTAATTAAAAGTACGTACCATCGTTTTAATATCCCATATTTGACGTCATAGTTTAATAAACGGAAGAAAGTCATTTTATAACTCCTTAACTCCTACTATTTTTCCGTCTTTTATTTCGTAAATAATGTCACTTAAATATTCTAATTCTTCTTTATCATGGCAAGCTACGATAATAGTTTTATTCTCTTTTTTTAGACGGATAAGTAGATTTTTAATTATTTCAACTGTTTCTGCGTCCAATGCGTTAATCGGTTCATCCAGAATAATTACATCCGGAGCACCTAGAATAGCATTTGCAATTCCAAGTTTTTGTTTCATGCCAAGCGAATACTTGCGAAATGGTTTCTTATCATAGGGATCAAGAGCAACATCAGATAACACCTTGATGATTTCTTCATTTGTTGCTTTATTTGCAAGTTTATTTAACAACAATAAATTCTGATAACCACTGCAATTAGGCAAGAAGGATGGATTTTCGATAAGTGCACCAATGCTTCTCGGGAAAGCAATATCTTTATGAAGTAGTTCATTGTTAATTCTAATTTCACCGCTTGTAGGAATAATTAGTCCACATATAGCACGCATCAGCATAGTTTTACCAGACCCATTTTTACCCTTGAGTCCATATATTTTTCCACTTTCAAAACCAACTGAGATATCATCAAGAACGGTTGTGCTTTTGAATTTTTTTGTTAAATGTGTTATTTCAATCATAAAATATCCCTCTTTCGATTAACTAATATCGATGTACATAATGAGACTAATAAAATAACGATATATGCAATAAGCATTTGAAACCATTTTGTAATTACAGGTTGGATAGGATTTGTCATATGAAGCACCGACCAATTACCAAAAGAATCTCCTAGCATAACCATGCCTTGAAATACATAAACAACAAAAGGAACAACTATAACGGTAAAAAAGCTACCTGATAATCTAGTTATTGCAATAGATAGTAGCGCTATTGCACCTGCAAATAACCCGTCAATAAAAATGTAAACGAGACAATAAAGTGCAACATTATATGCAAATAATTCAGATAATAAGTGTATATCGGTTGTTGCTCCGCCAACCAAAAAGCTAAGAAGTTCTGGTTGATAATTTGGATATATTCCTGCAGCTAAAAAAAGATTCAGTAATAGCGGGAATGTTACAGCAAAAAAACCGGCAAGATATGTCGCTACACACTTTGAGAATATATAACTACGTCTAGATACCTTTATGCATATATTTTTATCATATCCAGAAACAATATCAGTGAATAGAGACCCTCCAAAAGGAAGACAAGCTAGAATAGGAATCAAAAGAAAATATATGCTGTTATAAGCATAGTAATAATCTGTTCCTATCCAAGCTTGTACCAATGTCATATTTTGATGAATATAATACTTACTGAATAGTGTTAAATCTGCTATAACAAGTACCAGCCCCACAAATAGGCTCTTGAGCATATTTTTATTAAAAAATGCTCTGTTTAATTCAAATTTCAAAATATTCATGTATTTAACCTTATTTCTACCTTATATGGATCCAGCGTCAACACATAATAAAATGGGATAGTTTCAATTTGATTCCACGTTTTTTCCTTAAAACATTGGCGACTAACATCTGTTGAAAACCATATATCTTGACTCGTACCAGGCTCCAAATTAGGAGAATAAAAACAATTTATATACTGACCATAAAGTATGCAGTTACTAGAACCCCAAGAAGAAGATTCAAATCCACAATCTATTGAATTAAAAACATCATCCCACTCTATAGCTGCACTTGAGGTATTTGTAACAGATAAGTGAACAACTATGACGATTCCGTCATCTTGCGAGTAAGAAAATGCGTCAATGGGCAAATCAAATCTCTCTTGTAGTTCTTCCTTAGTTAGTAACATCGATTCTATTGCACGTATTGATAGATCACCACATTCAATATCTTCACCCATCTCGTATACTTCAATTGATGTCTGAGTTTGATTTATATGCCAAATTCGTATGCTCCAAAACACAATGAAAATAGCAAATAAGAATATCAAACCATTTTTTATATATTTATTATGGTAATTCATTTAAACAAACCACTCTTCTAAAATCTGCAGGTGTGGTAACACTCTCATCTGGATAAGGGTTGCAAATGTAATAAACATCATGGTCAGTAAATACCAATGGAGTATCTCTTTCTGGATATGCTCTGATTGTGTAACCTACAGTAAAAGTATGGGACTCACCAGGTTCAAATCTGTACCAGCCAGTATAGTGTGCTCGCTCATCACCCTCTAAATCTGGTAAATAATCAAAATATATAAAATAATCTTTCATCGCATAGGTAAAGTCATAGCCAGGATCATAGGCTTGCTCATCATTTTCTACACAAATATAGAGAGTAACTGGCTCATATACCTCAGATTCGCTAATATTTGTTACCTCATAAGTAACAAATAAATATCTAGTATCTGGATGTTCTTCTATATAATATTCGCTCCCGTGTTCCGCTAAAAATGCATCATAATCAAAATCTGAGTTTATGTAGTCTTCATAATCCAAATTTAAGTATTCATCTACTTCAGGATAATCTATTCTCATTTGGTGAAAATTAGTACCAGTATAAACATAATTAGGATCCGGATATTCACCATCCACAAAGTATTCTGAAGGAAATTGAGTCTGTTCCAAAATATTAGAGTCATCATAGACCTCATATGATAGAACATTGTATTCCAAAGTGACGTGATCATTATAAATCACATTTGATGGTGTCTCTTCTGATGAGGTTGAGTCGTTATCTACAATTTGGACATCTTCATTAGGAGATGATGTTGCATTTTCTACATTTGCAGAACTTTGCTCGTGCTCTTTAATTCGCTCCAATGGAGACTGCTTATTGCGTTCAATTTTAATAACAAAAATTACACATATAGCCAAAAATAGGCATAGTAATCCTGTAAATACCATTTTTCGTTTCATAACTAGTATTTCTCCTTATTGTACTCGGGTATATTCCACGCCATTTACATTGATCGTGGATATAGAATCTACGTAAACTAAACGATTGAAAATATAATAAACATCATCGCCAAAACCACCGTATGCATCGCTATAATTGGCTACTTCTACATCGCATTCATGGAGATGACAATTATGTTCATCTACTAAATAACTGCTACCATCTTCATATTCAATATATACATAATATACTTGATATGGATCTCTTGATTCTGAATATGTTAAGCCCAATCCAGTGCTTGAATAAACAACCATTGAGATAGGGGATATATTTAATATACCACCATCAGGATTTACGAATTCAACAGAATCAATGACACTATCACATGGAATTTGAATAGTACTTCTCTCAGTATTGTCGTTAATTTCCGCTAAAGCCGCCTGATCATCAGCCATACTATACGCGTTGAGTTCTCCTAAGGTGCATGGATATTGGTATATTGTCATTCTTAATGAGGCACTTTCACGAACATAATAATAGCAATGAAGCATTTCTTCGGTTGACATTTCCAAGTCAACATATATCTTTCCTGAATCATAAGAACCTATCGAAAAATATAAAGTTGACTCATCTGAGAACCAAGCACCCTTGCTTTCATTATCAAGCTGACTATAGTTCAAAAAGTCAATACCGCCTTCTTTTTCAAGAGTGAATTCTACAATTGCTGAACGATTGTCTCTTACAGCCGATAAAATAGTAATTGTTACATCATCTACTTCTGTTGATATATTAAGATAAGAAATATTGCTTCCAATCATATCTTCTGCTCGTTCAACATCAACATCCACAAAATCTTGCTGAGGATAAACAACGGGAATCTCTTCACCTTTATCTTCGATATATTCTACATGCGAAGGGATATCCTGCCTTCCAGCTGTTCCCCAAATACGAGAAAAGAACTCGCCGTTAGTTGCTGCATTTACAATAAAAGGTGATGCAACAAACAGAGCAATTGCTGCAGCAATAAGTGCTGGTGACGTATGCCTTTTAATTGGTTTAACATTTAAATTGATTTCTTCAATATATTTAGGGTTAATATCAGAAATTGCATTGAATAAATCTTCTTTTTTCATAAATCAAATCCTTCCTGACTCAAAAAATCCTTAAGCTTTCCTCTTAGTTTCATCATCTTTTGATTTATTGCATTTTGAGTACATCTATAGTATTTCGACATAGCTTCAACTGATTCGCATAGATAGTATCTTCTGATAAACATTTCACGATCTTTTGAAGGTATTTTTTCAAGCCACGAATTTATAGTTTCTCCTAAAGCTTTAGAATCAATTTCATCTTCTATATTGTTAGTTGAAGGAATACATTCTTCTAATTCATCCAAAAGGATTTCTATACCGCTATATCGCTTCTTTGCATGATTGTTGCGGTACATTATTAGCGCTTGGTTACGAACAACTTTTCCTAAGAAAGCTCTGAATGAAGCTGGTATGATAGGTGGTATCTTATTCCATGCTATATGCCATGTGTCATTAACACATTCCTCAGCATCTTCAGGATTACAAAGAATATTGTTTGCAACCGTAAAACAGTATGCACCATATTTCTTTTGAATCTCAGATATTGCATCTTCATTTCGCTCAAGAAAATATGAAATTATCTCTTTATCTTTCATCACGTTTCCTTTCCTAAAGTAAGGCCTTCACTAATATAGATGCAATTTGTTATTGGATATTTCTATTTATTTTTAAAAATATTCTACATTATTATTTTTATCATCTGAATTTATTTATAAGTTAATTTAAAACACCCTTGTTGATTGGAGTTCAACAAAGGGTGTGTCAATGTGTTATATCATCTTAAAATACTTCAATGCCTCTACGATAGCTTTTTCTTTATGCTCAGGACATTTAGGTTGTCTGCTATCTTCAGACTTGGCAAGGTTATAACAGTCTCTTTCTATAATTCCATATTTCTGCTTAACCTGTGCTATGTAAAGTGAGCTTACCTTTAAGCCAGTGTGTTCCTTAACATATTCCTTGATATCTGAGTAAGTAGCCTTAGCTTCAGCTTCTGTAAGGTCAAATTCGGTGAGTTTAACTCGCATTTCCATCTTTGGAGCTTCAGAAAGTTGCGACAAAAGGCATACCGTCTCCACATGCTCTGTCCATGGGAACATGTCTACAGGAGTAGCTTCTACTATCTTGTAGCCTGCATTTGAGAAGAGTTTTAAATCTCTTGCAAGAGATTCTGGTCCACAGGATACATATACAATTCTCTTTGGAGAGAGTTTCTTACACGCGTCGATAAATTCTGGAGTAGTACCGCTTCTTGGAGGATCTAAGAAAATTACATCGTACTTTTCGCCACGTGAAGCTTCCCTAAGGATATATTCAGTAGCATCAGCTGTAACAAAATGAGTATTTGTAATACCATTTGCTTTCGCATTTCCGATTGCATCTCTTACTGCTACTTTATTAAGCTCAACTGCATTTACAAGGCCTGCCTTCTTGGAGGCAATAAGTCCGATAGTACCAATTCCGCAGTAAGCGTCTAATACCTTGCAGTCCTTATCAAGAGCAGCGTATTCCATCGCCTTGGCATAAAGCTTCTCGCACTGATCGTGATTAATCTGATAGAAAGATTCTGGTGACAGCTTAAACTTGAGACCGCAAAGTTCATCGATAATGAATCCGCTGCCGAAAGCATTCTCGCTCTTATCTCCAAGAATCATGGAATCAGTTCTTTTATTAATATTAATTACAACCGAAGTAATTGAAGGATGTTCCTTTCGAAGCTTTGCGATGAAATTCTTCTTTCCTGGGAACATTGTGTCTGCCATTACGAGCACGACAAGAATCTCGCCTCTTTTGTCTGCAGTCCTTATAAGAACACGGCGAAGAAGTCCCTTATGAGTATCCTCGTTATAGATAGAGAGCTTAAACTCCCCTGCAAGTCTTCTTATGGTAGCAATAATTGCTGTCGCTTCTCTGTTTTGAAGAAGACACTCGTCGCTATTTACAATCTTATGCGTACCTTCCTCGTATGTCCCGGAAATGATTCTGTTTCCCTTTAAAGAAGCAAATGCAGCATGCACCTTGTTACGATAGTAGAAAGGATTGTCGTCCCTTACAATTGGGCGCACACTAACATCAAACTCGCGAAGGAGCTTCTCTATATAAAACTGCTTATGACCTAAAGTCTCGTTATAATTACGGCCAGCGAAAGCACAGCCACCGCACTTACCGCTGACTTTACAGTTAAATACTTCTGAATTACTTACTTCGGAATGATTATCCAAATTAGTTACTCATTCTTACTGCATTAGTTACAGTATTCTTAAGGAGAACTGAAGTTGTTACAGAACCAACACCACGTGGTACTGGTGTAATAGCCTGAACCTTCTCTGAAACCTCAGCAAAATCAACATCTCCGCAGAGCTTACCGTTCTCATCAACATTGATTCCAACGTCAACGATAACCTGACCCTCACGAACCATGTCTGCCTTTACCATCTTAGCTGCGCCTGCTGCTGCAACAATAATATCTGCTGCGAGGCACTCAGCCTTAATATCCTCTGTCTTTGTATGACAAACTGTAACTGTTGCATTCTCCTTAATGAGCATAAGTGCAACTGGCTTTCCAATAACAAGGCTTCTGCCGATTACTGTTACCTTCTTGCCCTTCATATCGATATTGTAGTGCTTCAAAATCTCGATTGCAGCCTGTGCTGTACATGGAGCAAAACCAGAATTATCGCCAGCAAAAAGCTTTGCCATATTCTGTACGCCCATACAGTCCAAATCCTTACCTGAGCTGATTGTATTTACAATATTCTTATCTGTAAGGTGCTTTGGAAGTGGTCTGAACATAAGGATTCCGTTAACAGAATCATCGTTATCAAGTGAAGCTACTGTTGAATCCAACTCTTCCTGTGAGCAGTCTGCTGCGAGCTCAACGATTCGTACATCACACTCGTTATCTGCGAACTTCTTCTTGATTCCACGCTCGTAAGAAAGGTCATCCTCTCGAGCTCCAACTCTTACTACAGCAATAGTAGGTGTTACACCCTTTGCCTTAAGAGCAGAGATATCTGCCTTTAAGCTCTCGTTAATAGCATCTGCTGCTGGCTTTCCTAATAACTCAATCATCCCTTAAGACCTCCAAGTACTAATTCATATGCCTTATCACACTTAGCAACAACTGTAGCTACAGCGTTATCTGTCTTCTCGTTCATGGCAAGAGCATACTCTCTGTCCTTCATGAGCTTTGTGTTGATATAAACGTTCATTGAAGCGCCCATAGCTGCTGCACGGCAGGCTGCTGCTGCAACACCAACGTCAGAAATAGCGAGTCTGCTGCCCTTTACAGAAAGCTCCTCAATAAGATCTGCTACCTCTAAAGTCTTTGCAACAATCTGATATGGAGCATCACTTGCAACGCGAAGTGCATTCTCCAAAATCTCATCTCTGCCTGGCTCATCCTTAGGGATAGAATAAGCCTTTGAAAGTGGCTCGAAAGCCTCAGCATCCTTCTCGATAAGCTCTGTAATCTCATTTGTAAGTGTAGCTGTTGTAGCAAGGATTCTGTCGATATCGCCCTGATACTCTGCATACTTCTTCTTACCTGTTGTAAGGTTAGCTACCATTGAACAAAGGCTTGAAGCAACACCACCCATAAGAGCTGATGCTCCTCCGCCACCAGGTACTGGTGCGCCTGAACTTAATTCTTCCAAAAACTTGTCGATTGAATACTCTCTCATTTTTATTCTCCTATAAATTACTTATTAACCAACGAAACGTCTGATAGTAAGGATTGGCATCATATCAAGGTTACCGTATCTGACGTTACCTCTCGAGTTTGAAGCATGGATAACCTGACCACCACCAACGTAGATTCCTACGTGACCGCAGTATCCTCCACCATAGTCATAGCAGACAACATCACCTGGCTGAATATTATCTCTGCTTACACCAACACCTACTGATGTAATTGAATTTGCATAATGTGGAATACCACCTACACCGATTGCTCTATAGCAGTAAACAACAAGACCTGAGCAGTCTACACCTGAAGATGACTCACCACCGTAAACGTAAGATACACCGAGAAGACTCTGAGCTACGCTTACTACACTGGAGCCGTTCATACCTGTAACGACGTAAGAACCACCGGAATAGCTTCCTCCGCCACCGCCGCCTCCGCTGCTGCTGCCTGAACCTGTATTTGGTCTAGGTACTGGAGTAGGAGTTGCTGGTGCATTTGTTGTTGTAAAGGAACAGTATACGTATCCTTCAAGACCACCGTCTGTAACTACCTTATACCACTTATCAGAAACGCTAAAGCAGTGAAGTCTTGTCTCATTAGGAAGTGTAGCAACAACTTCTGAATCTGTAGATGGTTCTGCTCTTAATGTGAGACTATCTGCATCTACCCATACCCATCTGTCGATATCTACCCAGATCATTTCGTAAGAAAGTGAGCTTGTAAGAACATAACCTTCAGCGCCACCCTCTGTTACAATCTTTGACCATGTATCACCGATGCCAACTCTTGTAACTCCCTGTCCAAGATAGAGACTCTGCACTGTAATTGAATCCATGTCAGGCTTTTCTTTAAGAATTGAGCTTGTAGCTGCAACATAAAGATATGTCTCATCCGGAGCAAAGAACTGTGTTTCCAAAAGCTCTACTGGAAGTCCTGCAGAATCGTAATTCTGATAGACAACATAAGGACTTACATCTCTATAAGTAGTGTCTTCCATCGTTGGAGGACAGTAACCCTCATCGTAAGTAGCTGTAAGAAGTACGCCTTCTCCTACCTGCATAAGATTGCTGTCAGCCTCAGCAAGAGCCTGAGCCTCAAGTGCTTCCTGAGCAAGTTCTTCCTCAGTCTTAATAGCCTCTGGGAATGTATCAGCATACGCTCTCTTAACGATGAGCGAATAATTTGTACTTTTATTTATACCAATAGGAAGGCAAACAATTGGAGTAGCTACGGATACAGTTACTGCAAGTGCAAGTAAATATTTGCCAATTTTACTACTCTTATTCATATCTAACCTCAATAACCCTCTTAATCATTGCCGTTTTTCGACTCATATATTATACAACCTCAAAAAGCATAATATAACCCCCCTTGCTTTTGCCACTTTTGTCTAAAATTCAGGCACAAAAAGAGGCTGACCATTAAGTCAGCCTCGTAATTTTTGTTAATTCTTAGGAATTACTCTGCAGCCTGTGCTTCAGCCTCTTCCTGAGCTCTGATTTCCTCATAGTACTCGTTGTCAAACATTGAAGCTGACTCTGAGTATGGATCATAAGCATCACCTGTGATAACTTCGCAGTTCTCCTTGATTGCAGGAACAGCTGTGATCTCACGATATCTCTGGAGACCAGTACCAGCAGGGATAATAGAACCGATGATTACGTTCTCCTTAAGACCAACGAGTGGGTCGATCTTACCCTTAACAGCAGCATCTGTAAGAACTCTTGCTGTCTCCTGGAATGAAGCAGCTGAGAGGAATGAGTCTGTGTTAAGAGAAGCCTTTGTAATACCAAGGAGCTGTCTCTTTCCGTTTGCTGGACGACCGCCGTTAGCGATTGCTCTCTCATTTGCAGCCTCGAAGTCGAAGATATCAACTGTAGGACCAGTCATAAGATCTGTATCACCTGGATCATCAACACGCATACGTCTCATCATCTGACGAACAATGATCTCGATATGCTTGTCGTTGATAGTAACACCACCGTCCTTATAACACTTAACAACCTCAGAAATGATGTACTTCTGAACACCACGAGGTCCCTTGATCTTCATGATATCAGCTGGGCTTACAGGACCATCAGTGATGAGGTCACCTGCTTCAACGAACTGACCCTCTGAAACCTTGAGTGTAGCGTAAAGTGAGATAGTGTAACGAACCTCTGTAAGGAGCTTACCTTCCTCATCGTAGTGTGGCTCAGCGTCTGGAGTAGCTGTAATAATAACTTCTCTCTTACCCTTAGCACCTGTCTCGAATCTAACAACACCGTCGATCTCTGAGATGATAGCTTCTCCCTTTGGCTTTCTAGCCTCGAAGAGCTCCTCAACTCTTGGAAGACCCTGTGTAATATCCTCACCAGAGTTAGCGATACCACCAGTATGGAAAGTACGCATTGTAAGCTGTGTACCAGGCTCACCGATTGACTGAGCAGCCATGATACCAACTGCCTCACCACCTGTTGTTGGGAGACCATTAGCAAGGTTGATACCATAACACTTAGAACATACACCGTGGCGTGAACGACAGTCGAATACAGATCTGATCTTAACCTTCTTATTACCAGAAGCCTCGATTCTCTTAGCATCAGCTGCTGAGATGAGCTCGTTCTTCTTAACGATAACTTCGTTAGTCTCAAGATCAATCATATCCTCTGCTGCGTAACGACCAGCGAGACGGTCAGCGAGTGTCTTAATAACATTAGTCTTATCATTAGCCTGCTGAACGATTGGCTTAACCCATGTAAAGTCATCTGTTCCACAGTCTTCCTCACTGATGATGATTTCCTGTGATACGTCAACGAGACGACGTGTAAGGTAACCAGAGTCAGCTGTCTTAAGAGCTGTATCAGAGAGGGCCTTACGAGCACCGTGTGATGAGATAAAGAACTCAAGTACGTTCATTCCCTCACGGAGTGAAGACTTGATAGGGATCTCAACGACCTTACCTGATGTATCGTTCATGTTACCACGCATACCAGCGAGCTGCTTGATCTGGTTCTCATTACCACGGGCACCAGATGTAGCCATCATCTTGATTGAGTTATCAGCCTTCAATGACTCGATGAGCTTCTTAGTGATAGCATCTGTTGTCTGCTGCCAGATAGATACTACAGCCTTATAACGACCGTTCTCATCAACAAGACCCTTCTCAAACATTCTGTTAACGTAGTCAACCTTAGCATCAGCTTCCTGGATCATCTTTTCCTTAACCTCAGGAACTACCATATCCATGATACCGATAGAGATACCAGAACGTGTTGAATACTTATAACCGATAGCCTTTACCTTATCGAGGAAAGTAGCTGTCTCACCAGCACCGATAGAGCTAATAGCACGTGTGATGATATCTGTGAGCTGCTTCTTACCAACCTGGAAGTCAACCTCGAGAGCGAAAGCGTTCTCTGGATTTGTTCTGTCTACATAGCCCAAGCACTGTGGAACGATCTCATTAAAGATGAAACGTCCATATGTTGAGTAAACAACCTTTGACTGGAGCTCGCCGTCGATTTCCTTAGTAACACGGATACCAACCTTAGAGTGGAGCTCGATGTCATGCTGGTCATATGCCATTGTAGCCTCATCGATAGATGAGAATACCATTCCATCACCCTTACACTCTGTCTTTGACATTGTGTCATCTCTCATCATTGTGAGATAGAAGCATCCGAGGATCATATCCTGTGTAGGAACTGTTACAGGCTTACCATCCTGAGGCTTCAAGAGGTTATTACTTGAAAGCATGAGGAATCTTGCCTCAGCCTGAGCCTCTGATGAAAGTGGTACGTGAACAGCCATCTGGTCACCGTCGAAGTCAGCGTTGAAGGCTGTACATACGAGTGGGTGAAGCTTAATAGCACGACCCTCAACAAGGATAGGCTCAAATGCCTGGATACCAAGTCTGTGGAGTGTAGGAGCACGGTTAAGCATTACAGGATGATCCTTAATGATGTCCTCAAGGATACCCCATACGCAAGAATCAGCAGAATCAACGAGGTGACGACCTGTCTTGATGTTTGCTGTATATCCGTCCTCTACGAGTCTCTTAATTACGAATGGCTTAAAGAGCTCGAGTGCCATCTCCTTAGGAAGACCACACTGGTGCATCTTAAGCTCTGGTCCTACTACGATAACTGAACGTCCTGAGTAGTCAACACGCTTACCAAGGAGGTTCTGACGGAAACGTCCCTGCTTACCCTTGAGCATGTCTGTAAGAGACTTAAGCTGTCTGTTGTTTGTAGCAGATGTAGATCCTGTTACAGGACGACCACGTCTACCATTATCGATAAGAGCATCAACAGCCTCCTGGAGCATTCTCTTCTCGTTTCTAACAATGATGTCAGGAGCACCGAGATCGAGGAGCTTCTTAAGACGGTTATTTCTGTTAATAACTCTTCTGTAAAGATCGTTAAGATCTGATGTAGCATAACGGCCACCATCGAGTGGAACCATAGGACGAAGCTCAGGTGGAAGTACTGGAAGTACATCAAGAACCATCCACTCAGGCTTGTTTGAAGAGCTCTGGAAAGCCTCAACAACCTCAAGTCTCTTAATGATTCTCTGCTTCTTCTGTCCTGAAGCCTGGTTACGAGCCTCTGAAAGCTCTGCAGCGAGCTTGTCGATATCAACGTTCTGGAGAAGAACCTTGATAGCCTCAGCACCCATTCTTGCATCGAAAGCAGACTTACCGTACTTGATGCAGTACTCACGGTACTTGCTCTCCTCGATAATCTCGTTCTGTGCAAGATCTGTCTCACCAGGATTAATTACGATATAAGATGCGAAATAGAGAACTCTCTCAAGTGTCTTAGGTGGGATATCAAGCAAAAGACTCATTCTGCTTGGGATACCACGGAAGTACCAGATATGAGAAACAGGAGCAGCAAGCTCGATGTGACCCATTCTCTCACGACGTACAGTATTCTTTGTAACCTCAACGCCGCACTTATCACAGATCATACCCTTATAACGGATCTTCTTATACTTACCACAATGGCACTCCCATGACTTAACAGGTCCAAAAATCTTCTCGCAGAAGAGACCATCAGTCTCAGGCTTCTGAGTACGGTAGTTAATTGTCTCAGGCTTCTTAACCTCACCGTGAGACCATCCCTTGATAACCTCTGGTGAAGCAAGCTTAATGCCAATTGCAGTCAAATGATTTGATTCATACATATATTTTGAAGTCTCCTTCCTACAACGTGAATTTAAGATTGAAAGTTACGGATTAGATGTCGTCATCATCACCGAAGTCATCATCAGAGTCGAAGCTCTCCTCAAGGATTGCTCCTGCGCTGTCAATCTCTACATATCCAGCGTCAAGGATATCCTGTGCGTCGAGAGTCTCCTCATCAAACTCACGTCTTGTAGCATCATCCATCTCTGCAATATCGTCTGATGCAGTGCTGTCTAATGCCTTAACCTCTTTGTGATCCTCTGTATAAAGTGTTACATCAAGAGCCAAAGCCTTGAGCTCACTTGTAAGTACGTTAAATGACTCAGGGATACCAGAAGCAGGTACATTCTTACCTCTGATAATTGCGTCGTATGTCTTTGAACGACCTTCGATATCATCGGACTTAACTGTCAAAATCTCCTGGAGAGTATGAGCAGCACCGTATGCCTCGAGGGCCCAAACTTCCATCTCACCAAATCTCTGACCACCGAACTGAGCCTTACCACCGAGTGGCTGCTGAGTAACGATTGAGTATGGTCCGATAGAACGAGCATGCATCTTATCATCAACGAGATGGTGGAGCTTCAAGTAGTACATAACACCTACTGTTACACGGTTCTCAAATGGCTGACCTGTACGTCCGTCATAAAGAACTGTTTTACCATCGCTATCGATACCAGCAAGCTGGAATGCCTCAGAGATATCATTCTCGTTAGCACCATCGAATACAGGAGTTGCGATCTTCCATCCGAGCTCACGAGCAGCACGACCGAGGTGTACCTCGAGGAGCTGACCGATGTTCATTCGAGAAGGAACGCCGAGAGGGTTAAGTACGATATCAAGAGTTGTACCATCTGGAAGGAATGGCATATCCTCCTCAGGAAGAATTCTTGAAACTACACCCTTGTTACCATGACGTCCGGCCATCTTATCACCAACAGAGAGTCTTCTCTTCTGAGCGATATATACACGAACGAGCTGGTTAACTGATGTCTTAAGGTTAGGGTTGTTTGACTTGTCGAAGATATCAACGCCAACAACTACACCGTACTGACCGTGTGGAACGTGGAGTGATGTATCTCTAACTTCACGAGCTCTCTCACCGAAGATTGCGCGGTAGAGTCTCTCCTCAGCTGTTGGATCTGTCTCACCCTTAGGAGAAACCTTACCAACGAGGATATCACCAGCCTTAACCTCAGCACCGATACGGATGATACCGTTCTCATCGAGATTAGCGATAGCGTCCTCATTTACGTTAGGAACTTCTCTTGTAATCTCCTCAGGTCCAAGCTTAGTGTCACGAGCTTCACAGTCGTACTCTTCAATATGAATAGATGTATAGTAGTCATCTCTTACGATTCTCTCGTTAACAAGAACGGCGTCCTCGTAGTTATAACCTTCCCATGTTGTAAATCCGATAAGGATGTTCTTACCAAGAGCAAGCTCACCATTGCTTGTAGCAGGACCATCAGCGATGATGTCGCCTGCCTTAACTGTCTCACCCATAGCAACGATTGGTCGCTGGTTGATACATGTTGACTGGTTAGATCTCTGGTACTTAGAAAGCTTATAAGTATCTACGATTCCATCCTCACGTGTGATCTTAATGAGATCAGCTGCTACGAATGAAACAACACCACCATTCTTAGCTACAGCACAAACACCAGAGTCCTTAGCTGCACGGTACTCCATACCTGTACCAACGATAGGTGAATCTGGGTTAATAAGAGGTACTGCCTGACGCTGCATGTTAGAACCCATGAGGGCACGGTTAGCATCGTCGTTACCAAGGAATGGGATAAGTGATGTAGAAACAGATACGAGCTGCTTAGGAGATACGTCCATGTAATCAACTTCGTGTGGGTCAAGCTGGAGGAACTCCTCAACGTGACGGCATACGATTCTCTTACCAATGAAGTGACCCTCGCTATCAAGTGGCTCATTAGCCTGAGCTACATTGTAGAGGTCCTCCTCGTCAGCAGTCATATACTTAACTTCATCTGTTACGATACCCTTCTCCTTGTCGTACTTACGATAAGGAGTCTCGATAAATCCGTACTTGTTTACACGTGCAAATGTTGCAAGTGAAGTAATAAGACCGATGTTAGGTCCTTCAGGTGTCTCGATAGGACACATTCTTCCGTAGTGAGAAGCGTTGATGTCTCGAACCTGAGCAGAAGCACGGTCTCTTGAAAGTCCACCAGGACCAAGAGCTGAAAGTCTTCTCTTATGTGTAAGCTCAGCGAGTGGGTTCTGCTGGTCACCAAACTGTGAAAGCTGTGAAGAACCGAAGAACTCACGGAAAGCTGCGCTAAGAGGTCTTGTGTTAACAAGAGTTGAAGGTGTAACGCTATCAGCAGCAGAATCATCGATAGAAGCCATCTTCTCACGGATGTTCTTCTCTACACGAGCCATACCCTGTCTCATCTGATTCTGGAGGAGCTCACCTACAGAACGGATTCTTCTGTTACCAAGGTGGTCGATGTTATCGATTGTACCAACATTGTGGTGTACACCGAGGAAGTAAGAAACCATAGCGAAGATATCATCTACTACGAGGTTCTTAGGCATAAGCTCGCCCTTACGAGCATCAAGAGCATACTGAAGCTCTGAAGCATACTCAGTTTTCTTGAAGTTTGCACGTACCTCTTCAATGATTTCGCGGAGAACGCTAACACGAACGCGCTCATTAATTGTTGTATTGTTAATATCGAAGTCCTTAAGGTCCTTAGCAGAGAAAGAAGCGCGGATATACTTATCAGCGTCTACTCTTGCGTTACCAATAACCTTATGTGTCTCCTCAGAAATAGTAATCTGGCTACCAATTCTGCTAATAGGATAGATAAGAACTGAAGATACACCTGCATCCTCAACTTCCTTAGCAAGCTCATATGTGAAGATAGTATCCTTCTTAGCGATCAACTCACCATCAAGAGATACAACATCCTCAGCAGCCTTGTGTCCAACGATACGAGCTGAAACACCAAGCTTCTTATTAATCTTATAAATACCAACACGTGCAAGATCATATCTTCTTGCATCGAAGAAAAGGTTGTTAAGGTGGTTAGCAGCAACCTCTGGAGAAGCAGGGTCACCAGGACGTACCTTAGAATAGAAGCTAACAAGAGCCTCTTCCTTATTCTTGCAGCTATCCTTAGCAAGAGTAATTCTAAGTCCTTCTTCCTCACCAAAAGTCTCGATAATCTGCTCGTTTGTAGCAAGCCCCAAAGCTCTCAAAAGAACTGTAAGTGGGAACTTACGCTGACGATCAACACGAACACTGATTACACCGTTCTCATCCTCCTCAAGCTGGAGCCATGCACCTCTGTTAGGGATGATTTCAGATGTCTTCAATACGCTATCAAGCTTACCAGCTGTCTCACCAAAATAAGCTCCTGGTGAACGAACAACCTGAGAAATAATTACACGCTCAGCACCGTTAATTACGAATGTGCCGTGCTCAGTCATAATAGGAAGATCACCTACATAAATACCAGCCTGATCCTTACTCTCACCAGTCTCAGTATTACGCAAACGCAATCTAATCTTGAGTGGAGCAGCATAGTTACTATCCTTCTCGCGACACTCATCAAGATCGCAAATAGGCTGTTCTGGATCAAATTCTTTATCCATGAAATAGATTTCCCAGATTCCCTGCGAATCAGTTACTGGAGAAATCTCCTGAAAAATCTGCTGAATACCCTCATTAAGGAACCAGTTATATGAATTTTTCTGGATCTCAATGAGATTTGGTACCTCGATTACCTCGTTGATACGAGAGTAGGACATTCTCTCTGTCTTGCCCTGTTTAACGGAATGCACCATTATCAAATCACCTCTTGACTAAGCTTCAAAACCAATAAATACGGGGCTTTGAGCGGACTTCTAACTAAAGCAGGGTCTTGCCGTATACCACAAAAACCTACTTTCGTCAAGCGAAAAGGGCATAGTTACCCGTTCTCACATTTAGACGCATTAAAAGATTATACTCACCTAGTCAATGATTGTCAACAAGAAAAATCCCTCCACATTTTGTGGAGGGATTTGTTAGTTTACTTAACCGTTTATCAAAGTGGTGTTGTAAGGTTCTTGATAAGATCGTAAGCGATTGTGTAAGTAACGTTTGCTGGAACAACTGTCTGTGCCCAACCATTTACTCTTGAAGTGATGAGCTGGTTCTGTGCTGTGTAAACCCAGCTTGGAACGCTGTTCTCAAAGAAGTAAATTGTTACGTACTGATGATTTGGATCCTCAAATACATATGTGTCACCAAAGTTTCTGTTCTCATCGAAGAGCCAGTGACCAAGATTTGCACGTGGTACTGTGTTGAGGTCTGCTGCATCTGTGCCAACCATATCGTAGTATGGCTGATACTGCTCTGACTCGATAACACCATCATTGAAACCACCGTAAACGATCTCGCTCTGGATATCTGAGTG
Organism: Saccharofermentans sp.; assembly: GCA_045639635.1. Classification (GTDB taxonomy): domain Bacteria; phylum Bacillota; class Clostridia; order Saccharofermentanales; family Saccharofermentanaceae; genus Saccharofermentans. The sequence continues at coordinate 19,991 of JAZUDM010000009.1, forward strand.
CTGCTTTACAGCAACCATGAAATCAAGTGAAGTTGTGATGCCAGCAACATAACCCTGAGCCTCTGCAGTAAGAGCAGCCATCTGAGCAGCTGTAACCTCTGGAGCATTTGTTGCATCGTAGTCATCGTTATAAATTGTAAGTGAACGGTATGAAACAACAGGTGTCTCATCGATATAAACATCGTTAACAAGAACGATATATACACCAGTGTCTACTTCGATCTTCTGGCAAGTACCGATTGTAGCGTCCTCACCAAATACGATATCTGTAAGACCCTCAACCATCATTGTTGTGTTAGCTGAAGTGTACTTCTTACAAAGTGTTGGGTTAGCATCATCTACAAAACCTGCAAGGATTGCATCTTCCTCACCGAGAGCCTCAACTACGTTGTCACGGAATGAGTCTGAATCTGTAGATCTCATAACCTTGTTAACCTTAGATGTAACTGAAGATGTATCGTAGATTCCATCCTCATCCATCTCGTATGCGAAGTAGTAGATGTTGAAATCTGCTCTCTGGTAAGATGTTGGGTTGTTCTCAAACTCAGCCTGGAGCTCAGCCTCTGATACAGTAAACAAGAACTGTCTCATGTACTGCTCGTACTCGTTTGTAAGGATCTGTCTTGCATAGAATGTACGATAAGCACGTGATGTCATACCTGCACCGTACATTGCTGTGAGGTACTGGTCAACTGAGTTGTAACCGTACATTGTAGAAGTCATTTCCATCTGCTCAAGAGCAAGCTCTGCTACTCTGTCTGCTGCTGAGTACTGTGTGAATCCGTTAGCTGCTGCCTCACGGTTAACAGCTACGATATTAACAACCTCATCTGCTGCAAGATTAAGAAGCATCTGACGGTATGTTCTGCCTGTTGCCTCATCAGCAACTGCATCAACATCCTGGATACCATTGAGATAACCCTGCTGAGCATATGTATTAACTACCTGATAGTAATGGAAGCTTGTCTCAAGAACTGAAATGTTCTCCAATGTTGTCTGACTTCCATCCTCTGCTACCTGAACAACCTTCATACCAGTCATTGTCTTAGGAAGCAAACCAGAAATATAAACAAAATATCCAATTGCGAAAATAGCAAGAACAGCGATTGTAATACTAAGGATTACCTTAGCTCGCTTGTCTGCGTTAACGCCCTTTACCTTACTGTCTTTTGCCATACAGAAAAAACCTGCCTTCAATTAAATCGCCAAAAAAGCACTATGTATTATAAGGCTCTAAATTAAATAATGCAAGAAAGCGCTTCTATTGAGCCTATTACTCTTGTATCCATACTGGAAAGGATTTCTTCCCTGGACATTACCGACCAGTCGACCAGTGCAAAATCGCATCCCGCATTTCGTGCACAGAGGGCGTCTGGAAGAGCATCGCCAACATATAAAACACGCTTTGGATCTTTAATTCCAAGATTCTTCATAGCTACAAGAATCGGCTCGCCGTCAGGCTTATGTTTCTCACTATCCTCAAAACACACGTAAGTTTCAAAGAACCTGTCAAAATTCTTAATATCTATAGTAATACTTGCGGAATCAGTGCGCTTGGAAGTAACTATTCCCTGCTTAATGCCCATTTCGTGAAGCGCAATCAGACCTTCCTCTACGCCTTCAAATAAATTAGCCTTGTCTTCCCGTAGCATCTGAAGATTGATTTCAAGATAAGCTTCAAGCAAAGCCTTTGCCTCTTTTTCCTCATGCATCGCGAAAGTACTGACAAGAGGCTTTCCAATATAACTTTTAAAATCTTCTTCGGTTCTGTCGCACCTGCCAAAGACCTTTACGTAAGCGCCA
>JAZUDM010000010.1:0-34068 GCA_045639635.1 Saccharofermentans sp.
AAAGCACCAGTATCTTCCTGGCTACGAATGAACTCACGCCACATAGCATCTTCACTGTTTTCAGAAACTTCAGCAGTCTCCTCAGTTTCTTCTGTTTCCTCTGATTCTTCAGCTGTTGTCTCAGTTGTAGCATTTGCTTCATCAATCTCAGAAACAACTGACTCGATTAACTCGTTATGCTCTTCTACTTCACTTTCAATAGCTTCCTTGTTACAACCAGCAAGCATAGAAAAAGCTAATGCTAAAGCAATTACTGAAATGAACTTCTTGTTCAACATAAAGCGCCTCCAAAAATAATAAATTTAATTACTAAACTTCCTTCAATAATCGAAGTATATCTCAACAAAATTTTATGTCAATTAGTAAGTAAAAAGGGTTTTTAAAAGGGAACACTAAGGTTCCCTTTCAAAAGTTTGATATATAGTGGAGAAGGATATCAAGCGGTGTGAAAAATTTTGTCAATGTCTGACACTTTTATGCTTTCTGGCATTCTATTAAGTCTTGTAATCTTATTAGAATTTCTAAGCTCGAATTCTCTTCGACGTTCAATTCTCAAAGCCTCTGCTTCTTCAAGATGACTCATGTAGTTAACTACTGCATTCTTCTCACTCTGAATTGAATCGTAGAAAGTAATATGGTGAATTCCTGTCTTTAAATAAAAGTCCTTCAAAACTTCACCAGACTTAGCATCAGGATATGTATATGTCCACTGACCCTCTTCGTTTCTTACAAAGAGATCATTAAACAATCTTCCAAATCTCTGGTAATCCCAGTAAAGGAGAAGATGTCCGTGGTATTCAGCTGCAAAATCCATTCTGGCTGTCTTGCCATTTGCAAACTGAACTTCAACATATGGAGTAGGAACCAAAAGGCTGACTGGTGTAACACCAATGATCTTTACAACGCACTCATCACTATCAAAGCTCATGTCTTCGTTATTATGATTCCACTTGTGATAGATAGTTACATACTTACCAACATTTTCCTGAAGCATCTTAGTTGCCTTCTCAAGATAACCGAACGCCATTTGAATCCCTCCCATAATTATTTAAAACCTTTTGTACTACCCTGTGCAAAAGCCATCCTGATAGTACGAATGTGGATGCTTGTTCAAACTGTGTTCACATTCTGTTCACATCCACAGTTGGGATTGTAGCACACGAACAACCGATAGCGCAACCCTATTTTTAAGACTTTTTTCGAAAATATTTCTGATTATTGCAACTTCCAATTTCCATTTGGACACCTTTTGTCCACATTTCATCTTAAAAATTGCTATTTTGTTCAATCGGTTGCGCATTGTTGCACAAAAATGAGACTTTGCGCAACGCAAAAACCTTAAAATTTGCACTAAACTGAAAAATACACAAAACAAAAAATATTTTGTTGTCCAGGAAATTTAAAAGGGAACCTGTCGGTTCCCTCTCAAACAAGTTGGTTTATATAAGATAATAATACTCCACTAATCATTTGATATTCTTAAACGAACGATCAAATTTATTATCAAAACTTAAGGAATTTTAACACACAACCTGCGAAATGTCATTAATATTTTAAAAAATAGTGGGGTTAAAGTCCCGATTTTTGATTTTGTCAAAGACATATATTTACTCTAATGTCCATCCGTGTTCACCATGGTAAATCATCTGACGTGTCATTCCGCCATCGATATAAATCTCTTCACCACTGATAAAACCAGCCTTGGAAGAACAAAGGAATAAAACCATATTAGAAATATCCTTAGGATTACCTACTCTTCCAACAGGCTGCTGGAGACTATCCGGACCTTCGTAAGTTACATATGCTGTATCAATCCATCCTGGAGCAATCGCATTTACTCTTACTTTATCTCTTAGACTTACTGCAAGAGCATGAGTAAGACTACTGATTCCACCCTTTGCCGCAGTATAGCTTTCTGTCTGAGGCTGACTCATACGGTCTCTTGAAGAAGCAATATTAATAATGGATGCACCCTCACCAAAATATGGTGCAAAGAGCTTGGACAAATAAAATGGCGCTGTAACGCCAACTGACATTGCATACTGAAACTCTTCGTAAGAACATTCATCGATACCTTTCATCAAAGGAAGTGCATTATTAATAAGAATATCTACATGCTTATATTTATCGATAACATACTTTGAAAAAGTCTCAAGATCTTCCTTCTTGCTTACATCTCCAACATAGTGATCTCCAGGAGCGATATCGATGACTTCAACGATAGCGCCTTCCTTTAAAAATTCTTCCTTGATGCATTTGCCAATTCCATTGGCACCGCCTGTAATTACGACAACTTTATCCTTAAATTCCATTTTCGTGCTCCTTTTTACGTGTTATTTTGCACTTTTCAGAAATGATTTCTCTCAAAAACATTTTATACTATATTCATCGTTAATACTTGAAATTTAATTTCAAACAAAACAGAGAGGGTACATTTATGAAAATCTTTAAGAAGGTAATCGCAGGTCTTTTAGTTTCCGCTACACTTTTCTCCTTTGGAGCATGCAGCAACAAGGGTGAAGTTACATCTATTTCAGAAGATGATTTTATTTCATTCCTTGAGAATGATATGAAGTGGTCAAAGGGCGACAAGTACGATTACGTAGACGCTTACGCTTTTGATCAGGCAGTAATTACAGATGAAGAGGACGGAAGCAAGACTCTTTCTTATGAGGAAATAACAACATCAGCAATTCTTGTAAGCCACGTTGATGATTTCAATGATCCAATGATTGCTTACTGTATTTTTGATACTAACGAAGATGCAAGAGTTTTCTTCGAAGGATTTGTTGCAATGACTGCATTCTATAACGATAATCCAGGTGCTTTCTCATATAACGAAGGTTCAAACGGATACATCATGTTCAAGTTTGGAAAGAACAGCTGGGATGCATATTACTATTTCGATAACGTGGTAATTCATGTTAACTGTGTTGGTGAAGAAGAGAGAAATCAGGTAAATAAGCTCCTTAAGGAGAATGGTTTCCCACTTATTCCACAGGATTTCTAAAAATTTAAGCAAAAAACAAGAAGGGGTACTGAATACCGGTTCAGTGCCCTTTTCGTCTGTATTTGTAACAATGTTACCTAGTGTTAAAATTAGTTCTAAGAAGGGTAATAGACAGAATTCGAGGGGGGATTTTTAAATTTTATGATCAGACGTTGTAAAAACTGCGCCGGAAGAATCACATATGACATAAAAGCAGCAAAACTTGTCTGCGAGAACTGTGGTTCAAAGTTCGGTGTAGACGAATATTCTTCAGACGACGAAACTATCGAAGGCTCACATAAACTCAAGGCAGATATCTACTGCTGTAGTGCATGTGGCGCCCAAATTATGGCAAATGGAACAGAGGCCTCAACTTTCTGTATTTACTGTGGAAACCCAACAGTTATTTTCGACAGGGTTGCAGAAATCAACAAGCCTGAAATGATTATTCCTTTCAAGATAACAAAAGAAGAAGCAATTCAGCGAATCAAAAACTCAATGGCAAAAGTTTCCTACCTTCCAAAGGAGTTTAAGGAACTTAATGTTGAGCTTATTCGTGGAATTTACATTCCATACTATGTAGTAAGCGTAGAGCACGATGCTTCAATGACATTTAGAAAGACAGAAAAGCGTGGTAAGCACACTGAAGTTTTCTACTACAAGCGTTCAGGCTATGGCTCATTCCCTTGGGTTACAGTAGATGCTTCAAAAAGATTGAACGACGAGATCAGCGCACGTCTTGATCCATACTATATTAAGGAAGCTGAAGTCTTTGATGAAGACTACCTTATTGGATTCTATTCAGATATAGCTGACGTAAACGAAGACGAAGCAATCAGTAATGCCAGAATTAAAATTAAGGATCTTTTCGAGGATGTTATTCGTAAATCACTTCCAAGCAATTTCCTGGAAGTACATATAACAAATTCATATACTCTCATGAACAGAAGAGACGATTCTTACGTTTTCGAAAAGCCAGTCACAGCTATGCTCCCTGCATGGTTCATGACAGTAAGATACAACAACAGACCATACACAATTCTTATCAATGGTCAGACAGGAAAAATCACTGGAGGCTTCCCTATCAACAAGAAACCAATGATTATAACAACTGCTGCAATTGCTGTAATTACAACAGTTGTCTCTACTATAATTGGTAAATTGCTCCTTCCAGTTTTCCTCTCATCTCCAACAATGATGGAAGTATTTACTTATATCGCTGCTGCAGTTGGTGTTTCGATACTTGTTATGCTAACAAGAGCAATACCAAAGCTGATGCGTGCTTACAAAACCGACAAACTTACAAAGTCCGAGTCGCTCAAAGCATTTAGCAGCAACAGACAGGAGGCATAATATGGAATCATTTGTATCAGTATATAATCTTTTCGTTATGATCTTCAGCCTTCTTTTTGGAATCTCAGTAGCACTTACTGTCTGCTCAGTAATACTCGACAAAAATCACAACAAAGGTGACAGCATCGGAGAAGTTCCAAACTACAGTAAAGAAGGTGTCACATTCTACCATTCAGATGACAAAATGCCTTCAGAACCACGTTTGAGTTCTGTACATAATCCAAGAATGGTAAACGAAGTAGAAACTTATCAGGCATCGAAAGCACAAACTCTCGATGAGATGATCGACAACGAAGACTTAAGCGGAATTCAGTGGCATAAGTAAAACAAAAGGGTTCGGACAATCCGAACCCTTTATTAATGTCACAATAATTGATTATTTTTTGTGATGTTTGGCAGCTGTAAGCGAAACTGTCACCCTGGCTGCAAGTTGGGTGACACTTTTGGCTACACAGTGGCTTCTGTAAGTAAAACTGTCACCCCCGCTACAAGTTGGGTGACACTTTTGGCTACAAAGCCACCCCAACAAGCCAAGCAAGCACGCTTCGAGCTTATCACCATCCGAGGTCCATCAACCAATTATTCAAAGCTCTTTCTCTTGTCTTATCGTCAGTCAAATCAGCTGGAGTTTTGTACTCACCTTCGATACGACCATCAACGATATAAAGAACACGAGAGCACTTTGCAGCTACCTTAGAATCGTGAGTTACCATCATGATTGTTGTGCCTTCCTTATTTAATTTGGAAAGCTCCTCAACAACCTCCTGAGATGACTGTCTGTTAAGAGCACCTGTAGGCTCATCGGCAAAGAGAATCTCAGGGGAGTTCATCATGGAACGGCAGATGCAGGCTCTCTGGAGCTGACCACCTGATACTTCGTTAATATCGTTATCTGCTACATCGATGATTCCAAGTTTTCTCATAAGCTCTTCACCACGGGCAATCTTATCTTTCTTAGTAGAACCATCCTTCTTACTCTCAATTGCAGGAAGAACGATGTTATCAAGGATTGTAAGGTTCTTCATCATGTACATCTGCTGGAAGATAAATCCCATCTTATCAAGACGGATTTCTGCGAGCTCGCCCTCGCTAAGCTTTGTGATGTCCTTACCTGCGAACAAAACCTCACCGCTTGTAGCTCTGTCCATACCTGATACTGAGTAAAGAAGTGTTGACTTACCAGAACCTGAAGGACCCATAATAGCTACCATCTCGCCCTCATTAATCTTGAATGAAACATTCTTTAATACATTGTTCTGTCTCTTATTTACTACGTATGTCTTACAAAGATCTTTAACTTCAATAATTGCCATTTTATATGTCCTCCGAATTATTCGATATTAGCTGTGTCACTGCTCTTAATTCCATAAGAAGCAAGTGATGTGAAGAAAGTTACGATTACTGTCATTACCACGATGATCATAGGATAGATTAAGAAAATCTGAAGTGGATCAATAACGTAATCAACACTTACTGTACCCATCATGCCAAAGATTGGTGAGATACAAAGGTGTGTCATAGGAATCGATAGCGCTGCTGCAATGATTGCTGCAATTAAGGCAACGATTCCAAATCTTAATACCTGCCAGCAAATAATCTTGCCGTTTTTAAATCCGATCGCCTTAAGGATAGCGATTTCCTTCTTCTCATCTGAAATAAAAGATCTTTCCATAAGAACTGTAACGAAAATTACTACTAACAATGTGATTGCAAGAAGCAAATATTGAACAGCCTCCATAGTAGGAACAACAGTCAGAGCCTCAATCTGCATTTCCTTTGCTGTTTGTACTTCCTTAAAGTAGTCACCTTCGAGAACATCCTTACGTCTTAATATTTCTTCTTCTGAAGGATTATCCGTAAAGTTAATCTGAATACCCAAAAATGAAGACCAGTGTGAGATATCAGTTTTTGCATCCTCGTGAATTCTAATAATCTCACCTAAGTTATTCATTGTCTGGAAGTAAGCTGTAACTACTACATCTCTTGTCTCTAAGCCATAATCGATAGTAACAGTATCACCAATTTCAACTCCTAACTTGTCTGAAACCTGCTTTGTAATAGCAATCTCATCTGGGCTACTTGGAACAACGCCTTCAAAGTAAGCATAGTCTGTCATTTCTGTACCAAAGCCCTGCTGGCATGGGAACGTAAAGTCCTTTCCATCTACCGTTATCTTACAAGAATACTGAAAATCTACGAATACCTCACAAGGCATTCCAATATCAGATAATTCCTGCTCTTTAGTATCAAAATACTGCTCCCACTCTTCTCTGGTTGTAAATGTAAAAACAGAATTCATTTCATCTTCCGGCTTAAGATTAACGTACAAATCAGAACGAGATGCAAATGTATCAATTAACGCTTCACTCTTCATTGTTGTTACTGTATTTACAAGAACGAGCACAAACATTGTACAAAGCGCGAAAGCAATGATAATTGTTGTATATCTTCTAGGGCTACTGAAAATATCGTTTATAGCCATAAATGAAGGGACATTTGCCTTAAAATTACGAATCTTCAAAGCAGACTTACGATTATATCTCTCTCCTGTCTGACCAGATCTGATTGCATCAACTGGTGTTGCTTTCTTAACTTTATTTGTAGAAAGGTAAGAGAAAAGAAGGATTGAAAGAACTACAATTACTGCACCAATAATATTAAGAACATACCCAAGGCTATTACCAAGATACATCTTTTCTGTAACAGTCTTAATAAGAAGATTTCCAAAAGGAATACTTAAGAAGAAACCAATGATGCTGCCTACAACTGCAATAATAAAGTACTTTGTAATGTAGATTGAACGAATCTTAAAGTTACCGATACCAATAGCCTTCATGACACCAATCTCTCGGTACTCTTCTGTGATTGTAAGATTGATTGCAAATTTCAAAACTACAAATGAAACAATCATGAGGCACACACTTAGAATAAGCACAATAAATGCTACGATCATATCCATAACATATGCAATCTTGATTACTGATCTGTCGTTATGAAACATCAGGTTATCAAGTGAAGAGGCGGCACTATCTATTGCCTTGATGTCATCAGTAAAGATATAACAAACCTGTCCTCTTAATTGCAAACTCTTCTCATCACTATCAAGGAGCTCCATGTCTTCCTGACTTAGGAGAATTCTTGTATTTCCCATGAAATCAGAACCTAAGAAAGCATCCTTTACAAAACCGTCAATTACTATCTCTAATTCTGTGTCACCCATCTTAACAACAAATGTATCGCCAACACTCATATCGTTAGAATCAAGGAATGAACCTGTTACATAGCAATGACCATTTGAAAGAATAGCTGGTTCTTCATTATCCACTGTGAAGAATTTCATTCCACTATTTTCAAAAGACTGGAAGAGCAACATACTACTTGCTTCTAATTCATTATCATCCGGATCAAATATGTTGCCAGAACTTGCATAAAGAATATCTTCAGTTGCATATGAATTAATTGCCTCTGTTGTCTCAAGCATATTATCAAGACAGTTACGCTCGCTGTCTCTTGTAAGGATAATGTAGTCACCTACATCTGCCTGATCCAGATAAAAATCTGTTCCATTTGCAACAGTGATTACGTTACTGATACCACTACTTACAAACATAGTTGCAAGAATAACAAACAATACCATGATGATATTAGTTGTTCTTCTACGCTTTAAATCCTTTTTTAAGATTCGTAAAAACATTTATCGTCCTCACCTTCTGTATCATTGTGACCTGATGATACAAAAGCAATTATTAAATAATCATTAAATCCAAAATTTGCTAATTACAAAGGCTCTTTTCCCATTAATTATAAAATAAAAAATAAGCATGAATGCTATAATTTGAAATAGGTTACTTTTATTAGCGAGGGATTTTTTATGATTAGACGCTGTCCTAATTGCGCAGGTCAGGTTACTTTTGATGTTAACAAGCAAAGTCTTGTCTGCGATAGTTGTGGTTCTGCATTTAAGGTTGACGAATTTGCTTCTGATGAAGTTATTAATGAAGCAGAACCTATAAAGGTTGAAACTTCAGATGATTCACATAAATTAGACAATACATACCAGAGTAATATTTTTACCTGTAATGCATGCGGTGCAGAGATTTCTGTTACTTCTACAGAGGCATCTACTTTCTGCATTTACTGTGGTAACTCAACTGTAGTTTTCTCACGTATTGCAAATATCCAAAAGCCAGAATTAATCATTCCTTTTAAAGTGACAAAGGAAGAAGCAATGGCAAAGGTTCGCGAGCGAATTACCAAAGGTTTTTATATTCCTAAGGAAATCAAGAATTACGAGCTTGAGCTCATTCGTGGTATCTATATCCCTTACTACATAACAAAGGTAGAATACGACGGTTCATATATTATTTCTTCTGAGCAAAAGAGCGGAAAGCATAATCACACTTACTACCATAAAAGAAGTGCGTACGCTTCCATGCCTTGGATTACAACAGATGCTTCAAAGACACTTAGTGACACTAGCAGCCAGAGACTAGAGCCATACGATGTAACAACAGGCGTAGAATTTGACGAGAACTACCTTCTTGGTTTCTATTCTGATGTTTCTGATGTTATCGAAAAGGATGCTATCTATTTAGCAAAACAAAGAGGTCGTGAGGTATTCGAAGAAGCAATCCTTAAGGATGTTCCTGGAAGCAACAAGAAAATTGTAGATGCACGTCGTACTGCGGAAGTATTCGATAAGCCTGTAACAGCAATGCTTCCTGCATGGTTTTTAACATTCAGATATAATGACCAGCCATATACAATTATCGTTAATGGTCAGACAGGAAAAATTGTTGGTGGTGTTCCTTGGAACAAGCCTCTTTTCTCATCAGTTGCTACTGGCCTTGCAATTGTTTTCGCAATTCTCTTTGCAATTATCGGTGCATTGATTTTTAGTGACGCCGAAGTAGATGGTGACGCATTCAAGTTCATTATATTTGTACTTATTATTGGAGGCGTTTTGATTTATAGTGGCATTTCAAAAATTAATCGTGTAATTCAGGCGATTGAACTTACAAGTGCATCTACACTTAATTCCTACGTTAATAAGAGACAGAAGGGGAATTGATTATGGTATTTTTAGGTATATTAATGGGCATTGTTTTTGGTGTTGGAACTGGTCTTCTCTGTGCAGCAAATCACCTTAATAAATCAAACAACTTCGGTGATTCAACAGGAGATCTTAAGAGTTTTTCTAATACTGGTATTGTTTATTACGCAAAGCAGAATAGAGTAAATAGAAAAACTGGACTAGACGATATTAATAGCCCAATAATCAAAGCAGGCTTATTCGAGCGTAATAAGAATAATGAGGCTAACAAAGGTATCGAAGAAGAGATTAAGAAATTTAAAGCAGACTCAAACATTAATCCTTTTAAGTCACTTACTTAATCAGTAAAAATATTCTTGTTATAGAACTTCAGGTAATCAAGAAGTTTATCACAGTTATCGTATTTATTATCCGCTACCGACACGGTTTTATTACCCTGGTAGCGGATTGTTATTTTCTTATAATCGTAATTCAGATATTTCTTGGTAAATCCCCTGTTTTCAACAACTCTGGAATTAGTAATTTCATTAACGTGTAAACGCTTTTCAGAAAACATCTTACGGATATAAACCCACTCATCAATTACCCTGATTCGTGTACGCCATTCAAGAACAGCAACAACGATTAAAAGAATGCCTACAATAAGATTAATGTACCAAAGATAGAGTGTGCCAAGAATATAGTAAATTGCGACGCCGACAACAAGCAAAAACTCAACGCAGCATACAGACGACAAAGTCATAATCAAGCGCACAATTAAAGGCTTCACAACAAAGTCAAAATGACGCTCTTCCCTTACAATTTCCCTGAGCTCAATATTCTCTTTTATGAAGTAGATTTTATTCGAATTATTTACTTCCTCGAAAGGATTAAATCCACACTTTAAAACATCGTCTTCACTATATTTCGAAGACGCATCAACACTTAAAAGAAGGAAATTAAAACCAGCTACTTTAAAGCAGTAATCCACCACTCTTTTGATAGCATCTTTTGCTTCGTTTGTGTTGTTGATTTTCTTTGAAAAAGCATAGTTGATTTCACGTCCTGAAGGACTATTCTTATACCCATCAAGATCGATACTTAAATCGCATAAACTGATATAGCCCATTACCTTAAAATCGATTCTGTTCTGAAGAGCAAAAGTATGGTTATCTGATACGAATGATTTATGTAAATTTTTAAGTTCTTCTTCAGATTTATTATCCAAAGTAAGAGGCGCGAATTCCATTAAATCCTCGAAGTCAGAGTCTTCCCATTTACGGATGATGTAAGAATCAGTCTCAAGAATTATGTTAGAACAGTCAAATTCTGCATTCATTTAAGATCCCACCTCTGATATATATGCTCTAAAACGCTCTAGAATGCATTTTAAGCCTTTTCCCTGATGTAAAGCAAGGAATTACACCCCTAAACCACCCTCGCTTTAATTTACGGCCCTGGAACAAATAAAGACCGTGCTTCTTTTTTCAAAGCACGGCCTTTACAAAGCGAATACTATTTACTGATTACTCCTTTATGAGTAAGTATGCAGAAATCTTTTTAATTCTTGAAGACAGGCTCCAGACAATAAGTGAGGACACAAGAGTAATAAATATTACCGCTAAGATACCCATCCAAGGGAAAGCCGGAAGCTTACTCTGTGCAAGTCCCATTGACTTAAGCAAAGCCGACAGGAACCAGTTGCATTTACCAATTCCTATAATTGCTCCGATACCCGAACCTACAAGAACACATGGAACCATGGAAAGCGTAAGTTCACTTCTAAGCTGAGAGCTTGTAAAGCCCAAAGCTTTCTTAATTCCAAACTCCTGCTGTCTTCTGATGATTACCGTCTTGATAAGCAGTGACATCGTAAGCAATATAACAAATACAGTAACAACTATAATGATGATACAAATAATAGTTGAGCCAACAATTATTGGGTCCTCGGTAAGACCATCAGGAACATTGTAATAAAGTCTTAACTTATCACCGAATACACTCTCGGCTTCATCAAGGACTTTGTTAACATTTGCCACACTCGAATCTTCAATTACCACCCTGATAACACCATTATTGAAGTTAAATCCCAATGAGGAAGCTACATCTGTGTTAACCATGGCAAACTTTCCGTAATTATCCGTTCCCTGTACCAGGCCACACACCATAAACTCTTTCTCGACTCCGGCGTTACCCAGTTTTACATAATCACCAACCATGATTCCATTTTGTTCAGCCATTGTGCTGCTGAATATAATCTCATCGTCGTATAAAGGAGCTCGTCCTTCGGTATAGTTTACATATGGAACCGAATTCCAGTCATCGGTAATTAATAACTCTATCGCCTTCGAGTCAAAAACAGCATTTGCACTATGATAATAGTAGCTGGTAACAACGTGATTTAACTGGTTAACATCGTTTAAGGCATCAGGGTCATCAATTACCAAAAGCATATCAGAACGAGTAGCACTGATCATCGAACTCAGATTAACCGGCTTATAGCAGACGTTGTATCCAAAGAAAACCACAAACGCCGTTACAAAACCTACTGCTGCCATTATGACGGTAGTCAGAATATTCTGTCTCATACCCTGCATTGAACTCTTTAAAGCCATAACACCTACAAGAGGACCCTTGGAACTTTGAAGTGGAAGATAATTCTTCTTAAAACTATGACTTTTAAGACCGAATCTTAATGCAACAACAGGATCGAGATCTTTGATTTTAACAGTTGAAATAAGTGCAATCACCACTGTTATCAGGACAAAGAAAACGATCATGGCAATTACTGTCCACGGAACAATATGTGCATCCCATGTTACAGTTGTCATCGGGTCCAATAGTTCCGCAAATGCCGGGAGCAAAAGCCAGGCTGCAATGGCACTTATCACAGTTCCTACTACAGAAGTAATCGCAAATTCAAGAACCTGCGCCCACCTTATCTGAGAACTGGTACAACCCAAAGCCTTAAGGGCACCGATATTTGCAATATTAAGTTCAATACTGTTGCTAATTCTGAAGAAGACAATTATCAGCACAACGCCTGCTACCAGAAGTGAGAATGCACAAAGGATTGCTGAGATCAGATTTACCATTATCATATCTGTATCACGCATCTCATCCAGATCCTGAATCCAAATACGCACACCAGGATTAATTCTTGAAAGATCAGCTGACATCTCACCAGATATTGCATTAAGATCAGATCCTTCCTCTACATCAATCAGATATTCATAGTAATTAAAACCGAAGTCACTAATTCGATGATATTCAGCGGAAGTAACATAAATTAAATCGTAAGTAATACTGCTTTCAAAGATTCCGGCCAGCTGAAAAACTTCTGTTCTGTCACCAAAGTGAAGTTCTATTTCATCTCCTACTTTATAGTGATTCTTAAAAACAGTTCTGCTGCTGTAAGTTGAGATATAAATCGGATTTTCAAATTCCTCATCACTTTTGCTTACAAATACAAGTCTGTCTATATCACGTTCCTCGTAAGGAGTATATACACCACTTAAACTTTCTTTAACAGAAATTTCTCTTCCGCTTTCATCTGTTTCAACTTCCTGTTCTCCGGAAAGAAACACACCGTCAACTCTTACATGTCTGATAACATTCTCATTTGAATCCAGATATCTTTCTACATTGGATAAGACTACATTCAAATCATCGGCTTCATATTCAAAACCTAAACATATCTCAGCAGCATTCATTGCTTTGAACTTCGAATCCATATCAGAAGAAAAACCAAACAGAATTGTAAGACCGATATTAAGCATGGTCGCAGCCAGAATAACTATGGCCAGAAAGCTTACCATCTGAGAAAAATCTTTACGATAATTAGCTTTGATTAGTTTTGTTAACATCTTAGTATTACCAACCCATATCAGACAGGAAATTACGAAGTTTTTCATGGCGTTCTTCATCTCCAGACCTATATGGTCCGAGATCACATTCTCCGCCTATCGTACCGTCCTTGAAATAAATAATTCTGTTTCCTCTTCTTGCAGACTTCATGTCGTGGGTTACCATCATTATTGACTGTCCGGACCTGTTAACATCTGTAAGAACATTTAAAACCGCATCACTGGAGGAACTGTTAAGTGCACCAGTCGGTTCGTCTGCAAATACCATATCAGGAGAATTGATTATTGCTCTGACAATACCAACTCTTTGAGCTTCACCACCTGACAACTGATTTGGGAACTTGTTCCAAAGCTTCCTGCTGATACCGACCTGCTCCAATAATTTCTGCGCTTTTTTATTAAGTTCCCTGCGATTCTGACCCGTAAGAAGGCCTGCCGTCAGGACATTATCCATGACGCTCATAGTATCCATAAGATAGACCTGCTGGAATACGAACCCGCAGTGTCTTCTTCTAAATATCGCCAGCTGATCACTCGTGAACTTTGTTATGTCGCGCTCGTCGAACCAGACCTTTCCAAGGCTTGCCTTATCCATACCGGACAACGCATACATGAGAGTGGATTTACCTGCACCCGAAGGACCCATTATTACGGTAAAGTCACCTTCGTATATCTCAGTATTAAGATTCTTTATTACGTGTTGCTGGACACCGCCGACAGAGAAGCTTTTACAAAGCTTGTCGGTCCTGATAATGCTCTTCTTAGGCATATGCTTTTTCCTTCTTCTTACGAATCACATTTACTACTACGATTACGATTATAACAATAGCAACGACTGCTGCGGCAATAAGAGGTATTGGAAGTGCGTTTCCAACATCTGCTTCAGCTACCGCTGCCTGAGCCTGTGCAGTTACTTCAAAATCAAAAGTCTTATCAAAGGAATATTCTTTTCCGTCTGCATCCTCAAAAGTAATATGTGCTGTTACAACTCCATTTCCTACATCAGAAGCCTTCAAAGACATATCCACATTTCCACTTGTGCTGACATCGAGGGTGCCTACATATGTAGAAATATCATCAATATTCTCTCCGGAAAATTCCACGGAAACATTATATACTGTGTCTCTTCCGATATTATTAAGAACGAAAGTAACATTTGTCTTGCCGTCAACAACTACAGACTGACGTGTAATTCTAAACTCAGACAAAGCAATTTCAGGAGTCTGTAATACAGGAATAGTGACAAGAGAGGAATCTTCAAAAGGATTACGATCCTTATCTTCGTAAGCATAATTCAATGTGATTGTATAAGGCTTCTGCTGAAGATCTCCTCTTGCGCTTAATTCGATTGTAACGTCTCTTTCTTCTTCCTTTTCCATTGAATCAATGTAGATTACGTTAGTTCCGTTTACTGGAATAATCTCATTGTTCTCACTTGTAAGTTCAATACGAATATTATTAAGCTTGGTTGTAGTAGATTCATTTTTAAGGTGAATCAGAAGCTCAAAATCATCTCCTGCATTTACCTCTCCGGTTGTGATCTCACTACCAGTTACGATAAGTCTTGGAGTCAGATAGGCAGCATTTACACTTGCCGCAAAAGAAGAATTACCAAGAATCATTCCCAAAACAAAAAATAGTGTCAGTATAGAGGCAAAAAACTTAATTCCTGCTGACATAAGGTGCTTCATACAAAAGTCTCCATTCATATTTATTGATAGCACTATTCTATCGACATAAACATTAACTGACTTTGTGTGAACCTTAAGAGAACCTTAAGTTTCAAAAATATGGGACTAAATTATGAGGCTACAAGCTTAAACATCAATGTAACTCTGAAACCTCCGTCAGCGTTGGTGCATTCAAGGCTTCCACCCATCTTATCCATTAATTCTGAAGCTATGGCAAGTCCTAATCCGGCACCCTGTTTATCGTGAGAATTAGCACCTCTTCTGAACTTCTTTGTAATCATTGGAAGATCTTCTTCCGATACTCCGCCACCTCTGTCAGTAAAGCTTACAACAAGGCAGTCATCTTCAAAATGAGACTCAAGATAAATGGAAGTATCCGCATACTTGTACGAGTTATTAATAATATTATTGATAACCTGAGTTACTCTTACAGAATCACAGACTATAAGACATTCTTTCACTTCTTCGCCGACTATATATTCGTTATGGTCTGCATCTTTTATTATCTTGTCTAAAATTCTGCTTTCCTGCTCAGAAGCCAGAACTTCAAGCTGATTTAAATCCGTAAGTGATGTAGCAAAAAGGTCAGATACCATAACGTCAATCTGATCTGCTTTGGATACAATAGAATCCAACTTACTTTTCTGTTTTGGATCTTTATTTAACTCTCTCAAAAGTTCACTCATGGCTCTTATTGAAGCTACCGGAGTCTTAATATCGTGAGACAATGAAGCGACAAGCTCAACCTTGCTTCTTTGAGCTTCATATTCTTTCTGTCTTGCATCCATCAATTCAGAACGCATTATGTCAAAACTCTCTGTAAAAGCTCCAAAGAGATTACCTCTGTCCATCTTAAGAGGAGCATCGAGGTTACCCGAAGCCACGTCTGCTGCAAAGTCCTTAAGCTTATCAAAAGGACGAATGATATAAAGATAAACCCACACAAGGAAAAGAACTGCCAGCAAAGCCAAAAAGGAAGCCATGATAATATACTTTGTCCTGTAACTTGCATCTGCCTTCTGAGCTATTGCTACGTAGTCGTTTACGATAATAAGCTTACCTACAACCTTACCGTCTTTGACAATGTCTCTCATCGTGTATCTTAAGGTCGTGGCTCTTCCTATATCCGACGTGATATCAGGGTCTGTTCGAAGCAGAACATCACCGCTATTTGTTATTACTTCATATTCAAATTCGTAGGGACTTTCAGCTTCTATGACAGCATTCGAATTAAGTTCATTCCATCTGTCAGAACAATCGTGAAGCAAAAGATTCACATCAGTATTATCAAGATAAGTATTCTCATATTCAGGACTACTAAAGAGCAGCGCTACAGGAAGCAAAAGAATAACAAATATCAATATGCAAATTAAAAAGCATCTCTTCTTCATTATTAATCCGCCTTAAAAATATATCCTCTTCCTCTGGCTGTCTTAAGATACACAGGGTTATTCGGATCGTCTTCAAGTTTTTCTCTAAGGTGTCTCATATGTACATTTAATGTTCCATCAGAGACAAAGCTGTCATCCCACACCTTATCGAATATATCCTGCTTACCTACAACCTTACCTTTGTTGGTAACAAGATGAGCCAGAAGCTTATATTCCATGGCAGTTAAATTTACTTCCACGCCAGCCTTGCTGACAATACCGGAATCAAGATCAATGCTGATATCGCCGTAAGTATTTGCTAATCCCTTTGAAGGAGTAGACTTCTCGTATCTTTTAAGAACTGCCTTAACCTTGGCATATAAAACATTAAGTGAATATGGCTTGGTAATATAGTCGTCGCCTCCAATATTAAGAGCCACTACCATATCATCGTCACTTGATCTAGCACTGATAAAAAGAATAGGAACGCTGATTGTCTCTCTCAAAGTCTTACAAAGTGAAAAACCGGAAGAATCTCCAAGATTGATATCAAGAAGTATGAGCTTTGCTGAATTATTTTTAAAGAATTCAAGAGCCTCCGCTGCCGTATAGGCACAGCAGGTCTTAAGATCAAACATATCAAAATACTCGGCGGTAGAATCCGCGAGTTCCTTCTCATCATCAATTATCAGTACACTGTATTCCATAGAAATAAGTATATCACTTAATTTCCTTTATTAACGGAATAAGCTGCTAAACAAATTCTTTACAAATGGTTGTCTTAATATTAATTTTGAAGAAAAATAATGGTAACTATAAAACAAGGATTTTCCTTACGTTGGAGGGTAAATTATCATGAAGGATCAGGTACTTAAGAAGTGCGAATTATTCGCAATCAATAATCGTAAAGTTTCAAAAGCATTTGCATGGGAATTTGATTATATGTCTATGTCAGCCGCATCATTTTACGCAGCAAACGGACTTGAAGTAGATATTGATAAACTTAAGGAATGCGAGAAGATTCTTATCAAAGAAACAAACGCATTTTCAGATTTTAGAGGAATGGTCAAACTCCCTGTCCTTTGTAAGATGGCAATGTCCGAAGACCCAGTTGGATATCTTAATAAATTAATGGATATCTATAACGTTCTTAACAGAAGAAAGTTCGCTGGAAATGAATATAGAATTATGGCAGCTCTTGTAATCCTCGATCGTGTTGGAAATGATTCATACGAGAAGTACATCGACAGAACTAATGAACTTTATACAAGAATGTCCAAGAACCATCCATTCCTTACAGGATATGAAGATATTCCTTTCGCTGCTATGCTTGCTGTATCCGATTTAAGCATCGATAGAATGATAGATGATATGGAAGACAGCTATAAGCTTTTAAAGGGCACTTTCGGCGATCCTGACGCACTCCAGTCCCTGTCACATGTTCTTGCTCTTGAAAATTCTGCTGCTGAAGTTAAATGTGAGAAAGTAAAGGCTATTTATAACGGTCTTAAGAGTGCAAAGCATAAGTATGGTCAGGGATATGAATTACCTTCCCTGGGTGCTCTTGCTCTTCTCGACGCACCAGTAGATGAGATTATCGATATCATTTGCTCAGCTGATGATTATCTTAAAAAGCAGAAGGGATTTAGTGTTCTTTCTGTTGGTGCCACAGAAAGAAGAATGTTTGCATCCCAGCTTCTTATCAGCGAATATGTAAACTACTCTAACGTCGTAAACAATGCAGTTATGAACAGCCTTCTTGCAATTTCAATCATGATCGAAATGTGCCTCATGATTTCAATCATTACTGCAACAAACGCAGCTACAACTTAATGCGTTTTCGAACATAAAAACTATGGGCATAACTGGTCTCCCGGTTATGCCCTTTTTTCATACTTTTCTTACTACTGCCGTGATACTAAATGTATCGTCATTTATATTTGCAAATATGTCTCCATCCATCATACGAAGAAGGGATTTACATATATAAAGACCAAGTCCGCTGCCCTTTTCTTTTTCTGCATTTGTTCCACGATAAAACGATTCAAACAAATGTGGAAGTTCTTCCTGCTTTAAGGTGTTGCCGCTATTATTTACGCTTATAAGACGGCAGTCTTCCTCATCATCGAAATCAATTTCAACCTTACGTCCGTCGCCGTATTTAATAGCATTTTCGAGCATATTCTGAAGCACTTCAATAAGGCGTTCCATGTCACCTTTTATAAGGCAGTTATCAAACTTATTGATAACGAATTCTGTATGAAGTGTCTGGAATTTTTCTTTGTAATATACTTCGATTTTTTCCATAACATCAGAGAGATAAAACTCGCCCATGGTTACTTCAAGATTTAAGAAATCTTCCTTGGATGCAGCAACGATTTCGGAAACATATCTCTCGATATCGGAAGTATTTTTCTCGATTCCAAGAAGAGCCTCATCCTGCTTTTCCTTTGTATCGTAAAGACCATTCTTTAGTGCTTTTGCATAAAGCTTAATTGCTGACAAAGGAGTCTTAATATCGTGTGAAATCGAAAGTATAAGCGTCTTCTTTTCCTTCTGAAGCTGAAGCTCTTTTTCCTTATTGTTTTCGAGGTTTTCACGGAGCATATCGATACCCCATAAAAACTTGCCAAAGAACTTGTTTTTGTCTTCCTTTACATGAGCAGAAAGATTACCCTTTGCAAGTTCAATTGATACTTCAGACATAGTGTTAAATGGTCTTAAAATCTTCGTGTTTACATAGACAAGAATTACCGTACTCATTATGAGCATAATGGCGAATCCGATGTTCATATAAACAAGCGAATCCATATTTGTAGATTCTTCGTATTCAATCTGGTATAAAGTTCCATTTACTTCAGCGATTATATACTCGTTATTCACGATTACTTCTGAATCATATTCATGGACACTTGTAATTGTCTTATATTCATCCAGATTAAAAGACTCACCTGCATCTAATTTGCGGGCAATTCTTTGTGCTTCAACCCTGTACATTTTGCCTTTATTATTTACTGAATTTTTAAAAACAAAAACGTTTGCAACAATGGTTAAAACAAGCTCAATTATTAATATAAAAACTGCTATCTTACGAAATCTAGTCATTGCCTGTTATTACTCGAATCTATAGCCTGTTCCCCAGACTGTAATAATGTGTTTTGGATTCTTTGGATCCTCTTCAATCTTCTCTCTGAGCCACTTGATATGAACTGTTAAAGTCTGCATTTCAGACTCGCTGTCATAGCCCCAGACGTTGTTAAATAAATAGTCCTTTTTAAGAGTAATATTCTTGTTCTCAATGAGTATTCGTAAAAGCTCAAATTCCTTCTCTGTAATTACCTTTTTCTCACCATTTACTTCAAGTGTCTGGTTAGCAATTCCAAGCTTAATATCGCCTTCGATTATCTCATCCTGAGCATACTTACGCTTGAATATTCCCTTGATTTTTGCAAGGAGAATATCAATGTCATAAGGCTTATCGATATAGTCGTCAGCGCCAATCATTAAGCTTTGAAGTTTTGTCTCTTTATCAGACTTTGCACTGGCAATCATAATATGAGCATTTGAAGATTCTCTGATCTTTGAACATACGCTGATTCCATCAATACCTGGAAGCATAATATCAAGCACGAAAAGCTTACATCCATACTTCTCAAACACTTCAAGTGCCTTTTCACCTGTAGTACAGACAGTAACTGCGTAGTTTTCTTTTCTTAAGAAATCACACAAAAGCTGACCAATCTCTTCATTATCTTCAACAATAATAATATCCAGCATATTAATTACTCTGCCAAAATCTCAATCAATCTCTCGAGGTCTTCATAGTTCTTATAGTCGATTACAATCTTACCCTTACCAGTAGCTGTATCAGATACCTTAAGCTTAACTTTTGAACCAAGTCTCTTCTTAAGCTTAGTTTCTACCTCTTTACTACTTAAGAGGAACTGCTCATCAACCTCTGCCTTTGGCTTCTTTTCTGAGCCTGCATTCTCCATTGCCCAGATGTACTTCTTAACATAATCCTCAGCCTGTCTTACGTTAAGTTCCTTAGCCATAATTACATCTGCAACCTTACGCTGATCCTCTGGATTTTTAAGACTCAAAATTGCCTTTGCGTGACCTGCTGTAAGCTCACCTGTACGGAGGAAATCGTGAAGTGATTCATCGATGTTCATCAATCTAACAGTATTAGCAATTGTAGCTCTTGGCTTACCCAATTTCTTGGCAAGCTGCTCCTGGCTCATCTTGTGTGATTTTAAGAGTGCCTGCATTGCAAGAGCTTCTTCAATTGGGTTCAAATCTTCTCTCTGGAGATTCTCAATTAATGCCTGCTCCATTACCTGTAAATCAGTAAGTTCACGTACGATTGCAGGGATAACTGTAAGACCTGCAAGACGGCTTGCTCTCCAACGTCTCTCACCGGCTACAATACGATAGCCTGTGCCCTTCTTCTGTACGATAATAGGCTGAATTACGCCATTCTCCTTAATAGAATCAGAGAGTTCCTGAAGTGCTTCTTCATCGAAGTCCTTACGTGGCTGATCCTCATTAGGAGATACATCATTTATCTTAAGTTCTACAACTGAATCCTTTGTGCTTTCTGGAATACCATCAGTTGATAAAAGTGCTCCAAGTCCCTTACCTAAACCCTTATTATTTTTAGCAGCTGCCATATTAAAACTATCCTTTCTATATATAGATGAGTATCTATGTATTACTTAGTTCTCTTAATTACTTCTGTAGCGAGTTCTGCGTATGCCTTACCACCCTTAGAATTAGGATCATAATCACTAATTGCAAGGCCATGACTAGGTGCCTCAGCAAGGCGTACATTACGTGGGATAAGTGTCTTAAATACCTTGTCTCCAAAGTACTTATCTACCTCTTCTTTTACCTGTCTTGTGAGCTGTGTTCTTCTATCAAACATAGTCAAAACTACACCAAGAATTCCAAGGTCAGGATTGAGTTTTTTCTTAACAATATTCACTGTATCAATGAGCTGAGTAAGACCTTCAAGAGCGTAATATTCACCCTGAATTGGAATGATAATACCATTAGATGCTGTGAGAGCATTAATAGTAAGAATACCAAGTGAAGGTGGACAATCGATAAGAATGTAATCGTAGTTATCCTGAACTTCCTTAAGTGCATTCTTGAGAATCTGCTCACGAGACATTGCAGATACGAGTTCTACCTCTGCACCAGCAAGATTAATGTTAGTTGGAACGATATCTACGTTCTTAGCTGAAGATTCAACGATAGAATCACTGATAGCTACATCATTTACCATAACATCGTATGTGCTGTTCTCAATTGAACCCTTATCTACACCAAGACCACTTGTAGCGTTACCCTGTGGATCAAGGTCAATCATTAATACCTTCTTACGCTTTTTACCGATAAAAGCAGCGATGCTGACTGTTGTAGTAGTCTTACCAACGCCACCTTTCTGGTTGATTACTGAAATAATATGAGTCATAAATCTATTTCTCCCTTTATATAAATATGTTTACTATATATACATTATATCGAGATTATCGAAATTTAATGTTTCAATAATGTTACAAGTCGAGACTATATATTTTACTGTTTATTCCTTTTTCGTATTAGTTTTTAAATTGTCGCACGTGGAACAATTCATGTTTAACATCAGTTCTGACTCAAAATCGCGCATTTTTCAAAATTCAAAGAAAATATTTCAAACACACATAGTATCATTTTAAAAATTTCTATTAGATTTCCAAAAATTGAATATTTGTATTTAAAAAGGAATGTTCCACGTGGAACATTCCTTTATAGACAACTACATAATTTTCAAATTGTTCCACGTGGAACAATTGATATATTAAGTATCAATGTTAGCAAGTGTAGCATTCTCCTGGATAAATGCCTTACGAGGCTCAACTGCATCACCCATAAGAAGTGAGAATGTATCGCTGGCAATCTGAGCATCATCTACAGTAACCTTGAGAAGCTTACGTGTAGCAGGATTCATTGTTGTCTCCCAGAGCTGATCAGAACTCATCTCACCAAGACCCTTGAATCGCTGAATAAGTGGGTTATCCCAACCAGTCTTAGCCTTAATCCCCTCTACTTCCTTATCATCATAAGCGTAATACTCTTCATCACCCTTATAAACCTTGTAAAGAGGTGGACAAGCGATATATACGTATCCTCCATCTACAAGAGGTCTCAAGTGTCTGAAGAAGAATGTAAGAAGCAATGTTCTGATGTGTGAACCATCGACATCGGCATCGGCCATGATGATAACCTTGTGATAACGAAGCTTTTCCTCGTTAAAATCATCACCAATACCAGCACCAAGTGCCATAACTACTGGCTGAAGCTTCTCATTAGAGTAAACCTTATCAACTCTTGCCTTCTCTACGTTAAGCATCTTACCCCAGAGTGGGAGAATAGCCTGATACTTACGCTCACGGCCCTGCTTAGCAGATCCACCGGCTGAATCACCCTCTACGATAAATATTTCACAGAACTCTGCCTCGTTAGACTGACAGTCAGCAAGCTTACCAGGAAGTGCTGTACTCTCAAATACAGTCTTACGTCTTGTCATCTCTCTAGCCTTCTTAGCAGCATCACGTGCACGGCTCGCAGACAAGCACTTATCCATGATTAACTTAGCCATATCAGGGTTTTCCTCGAGGAAAATCATGAATTTATCAGCTACAGCAGTCTCAACCATTGGTCTGATCTCAGCATTACCAAGCTTAGACTTTGTCTGTCCCTCGAACTGTGGATCAGGAAGCTTTACGGAAATAATAGCTGCAAGACCTTCTCTTGTATCATCACCCTGAAGCTTGGCATCGCTATCCTTAAGGAACTTATACTTCTTAGCATAATCATTAACTACACGTGTAAGAGCTGCACGGAAACCTGTAAGGTGTGTACCACCCTCTGGTGTAGCGATATTATTTGCGTAACAGTAAACAGTTTCCTGATAAGAATCGTTATACTGCATTGCAATCTCGACAAAACACTCGCCACTCTTAGTAGCAAAATAAATTGGAGCTGGATTAATAGCTTCCTTATGTCTATTCAAATATTCTACGAAAGAAATGATACCTCCATCGTAGTGAAGATGCTTATGATTAGGCTCTGAACCACGATCATCAGTCAAATCAATCGTAACTTCCTTATTAAGGAATGCCATTTCTCGATATCTTGTAATCATTGAATCGAAATCAAACTTAATATCAGGGAAAATAGTATTATCTGGAATAAATGTTGTAGTTGTACCAGTATCTGAAGGATCACACTCACCAATAATCTTCAAAGGCTCTGTTGTAACACCCTTTTCGAAAGAAATCTCGTGAATTTTGCCTTCTCTTCTTACCTGAACTGTCATTTTATCGGAAAGTGCGTTAACTACTGAAGCACCTACACCGTGAAGTCCACCAGAAACGCTATAAGCACCACCACCGAACTTACCACCAGCATGAAGTACTGTGTGTACAACCTCAACTGTAGGAATTCCCTGCTTAGGGTGAATACCAACAGGAATACCTGAACCATTATCCTTAACAGTTACAGAACCATCCTTATTAAGTTTTACATCAATAGTGTCACAACGACCTGCAAGAGCCTCATCTACTGAGTTAGCAACAATCTCATATACGAGGTGGTGAAGACCTCTTAATGTAGTATCACCAATGTACATACCAGGACGCTTTCTAACGGCCTCAAGTCCTTCAAGAACCTGAATATCTTCCTCGCCATACTCACTGGCATTAGAAGTATCAAACTCATCCTGACCTTCAGTAGCAACCTTAATATCAGCTACAGTCTCTTCATTAAAGTCCTCTGTAAGAGCTCTTGGGTTCTCAGCAAGATTACGAAGTTCATCACTGTCATCATTCTCAACAGGCTGGAAATAGATGTCTACTTCGCCACTGTTATTGAGCTTCTCGTTCTCCTGATCAGCCATAAATATCAAATTCTCCTTACATTTAATGTATTTTTACCTTAAAACTTATAAAAACCGGGAAACCCCTGAAAAATAAGTATTTGTAACAATGTTAAAAGCGTATTTTGAATCAAAAATAACCTTAAACAGACATATTTTCATTCATTCTGCGTCTCAAAACGGAGACACTTAATGAACTTAAATAAGTTCTGTCAGAAGCAACAATCATTGATCTTGGAATATCATCACTTAAGTATTCAAGCCTGTTCTTATCGTCTTCAGAATTAATAAATTCAGAAACACGATTCTGAACTGGAAGAACAGTTTCAAGATTAATAATTGCCTCAATAGTCTTAACTGGAATATTAATATCACCACCAATATGGACGTACATAATTAACCTCCAGAAAAGAGTACAAAATGACACAAAATAACATATTAATTATACCATAATATGCTTATTATAATAAAAGAAAAATAAAAATAAGGTCAAAAAAGCACGTTTTAGGTGTCAATTTCAATAGAACCACGAGTAACGTGGAAATAAGAAGGCTTAATATCGTCAGATAAAAGCTCAGATAATTCATTGGCAATATAATTCTTGTCAGTGCATGTAATAAAGATCTGGGCATCTTTCATGCCACTTATAAGACTAACTCTTCTACCTTTATCAAGCTCTGAAAATACATCATCAAGAAGAAGGATAGGACTACTTGATACAAAATCCTTAATAATGCCTAATTCTGAGAGTTTTAAAGCAAGGGCAGCAGATCTTTGCTGACCCTGGGAAGAGTAGCTCTTCATTGAAAGACCATTAATCTTAATATCAAGGTCATCTTTATTAACTCCAAAGGAAGAAATACCTTTTTCAATATCAAATTTACGGCTGTTCTTAAGCTTAGTAAGAATGTATTCTGATAAACCCTTCTTAATTTCGCTTAAAATAGCCTCAGAAAGCGTTCCAGAAGTAAATGCGTGTAGTTCACCCTTTTCTTCAATAAGGCGTTTTAAGAGCTCTACAGCGCCTGTAATCGTGATATAGCTTAAAGTGAGTTCTTCTTCGCCATTAGAAATAGTTGAATGATGCTCTTTTGCCTTATCATTAAGAATTAAAGCAAATCTATAACGATACATAATTGTCTCAGCAGATAAATCAGCAATAGAAAAATCCCAGAAGTCCAAAGACATATCATTTACATGACTTACATCACCAGAAAATGACTTAAGAACACGATTCTTCTGATCAATAGCACGATTAATTCTGGCTAATAAATCGCAATAAGTAGGAGAGACCTTGGAAATAAGCATATTAAAGAAGCGTCGTCTGTTAACTGGCGCACCTTTTACAATATTTAAGTCCTCTGGAGCGAATATAACAGTGTTACAAATACCGATATATTCTGAAATTTTATCTAATTTAATACCATCATGCTTTAATTCACGATAAGCCTGTTTATGGGTATTAAATTCAGAGTTTTCAGTATAAAAAGAGCAGGAAATCTCAGTATCTGCATCATATTCATCATCTTTAAGAAGAAGATTAATCTTATATTCTTCTTCATCAAACTTAATAAGTTCACGATCCTTGGAAGTCTTATGTGAACTTACAGAGCAGCAGACATTAATAGCATCAATTAAGTTAGTTTTACCCTGAGCATTATTTCCGTAGACAATATTAACAGAAGGCCCGACATCTAAGTCAAGCCTTCCGTAAGTTCTAAAGTTATTAAGTGTAATATGCTTAATGTACATTATCTCTTAATAGGGAGAATGAGATATACATACTTCTCACCCTCAGTAGGGAAGATAATGCATGGACCCTGGTTACCATGGAATTCCATTCTAACTGAATCATCCTCAATAGCCTTAAGAGCCTCGAGAAGATACTTATAGTTAAAGTCGATATCAATTTCCTGTCCCTCAAGAGAAACATCAATTGCTTCCTTATGAGAACCAACTTCTGTTGTAGAAGAAATTGTAAGTGAATCCTCATCGTGCATTGTAAGCTGAACAGGACATCTTCTCTCATCAGTCATAATTACAAGAGCAGCACGCTCTACAGCATCAAGAAGCTCCTTACGATTTACTGTAAGAACACTTCTAGGATTCTTCTTGATAATAGAATTGTAGTTAACAAATGGACCCTGAATAAGTCTTGAAACAATTCTTACATCACCAATATCGAAAAGGAGATGATTAGATGAAGAATAAATAATAACTTCCTTATCATCTGAATCACCATCAAAAATCTTAGCTGTCTCAGTTAAAGCCTTACCAGGAATAATGAAGTTCATAGCAGGGAAGCCAGCACCAACATCCTCCTTACGAAGAGCCATTCTGAAACCATCGATAGCAACCATAGTAATAGTTGATCCATCACTCTCAAGACAGCAACCTGTAAGAGATGGACGTGATTCATCCTTAGAAACAGCGAAGATTGTATGATTAATCATATTCTTAAGAATCTTCTGGCTGATTGTAATCTTATTATTAGTCTCAATGATAGGAATCTGTGGATAAGACTCAGAAGAATTACCCTTAATAGTAAAGTTAGCAACACCAGAATTGATAGAAACCTGATTTCTGTCATCAGTAATGATTGTAATCATATCCTCAGGAAGCTTCTTTACAATCTCACCAAAGAATCTGGAATTAACAACTACAGAACCATCTTCAACAACATCAGAAGCTAAATCAGCCTCAATACCTGTCTCAAGATCATAACCTGTAAGCTTAACCTTATTATCTTCTGCCTTAATTAAAATACCATCCAAAATCTGAAAAGTAGAGTTTGTCTTGATAGCCTTCTGTACAATAGAAATAGCATCAATCAACTCTGATTTACTACAATTAAACTTCATATAAAGGTGATTCCTTTCAAGAACAAATTTTCCACGAATATTATACAATATTTTATCTTAATATTCATCACTTTATTATGTGTTGAAGATAATGTTTATAACCCTTGCAAAACTATATAAATCAGGGCTGTAACAGTGTTACAAACGTGTATATAACTTAGATTTTACATGTGCATATGTGTGTAGTTAATTACATCCGTTTTTTATGAACACGTAGTGAACAGTCAATTGACATGAAGTTATAAACTTATGCACAAAAAATGTTCATAAGTAGGAATTATTCCTCATCGTCAATAATACGCTTACGAATATTCTTAACGTCCTGAAGTAATCTCTCATCGTTCTCAACAATCTTAATAGCATTAATGACTGTTGTATGCTTACGACCACCAAAATGCTCACCAATTACCTTATATGGCATATCAAGATTATCTCTGCAGATATACATAGCAACACTTCTTGCTTCTACAATCTCAGAGTTTCTGGCGTTAGCCTTCATCTTTTCTGGTGAAATATCGAAATACTTTGAAACTGCATCAATAACAATCTCAACTGTAAGAAGTCTCTTCTTATTAGGTGAGATGATAGATGAAAGTCTGGATTCAATAAACTCAAGATCAATATGACCATTCTCAAGAGCATAGAAAGCAGAAACGGTATTATAAACACCATTTAATTCGCGAATATTCTTAGTAAAATTCTCGCAGATATAGTTAATGATATTGTCATCAAGATTAATATCATCATCTTCGAGTTTCTTAATAATAATAGCCTTACGAGTCTCAAAATCAGGTGGCTGAATATCCATCATCATTCCATTCTGGAATCTGGATGTATATCTGCCATCAAGTTCTGGAAGATTCTTAGGTGACTTATCAGATGTAATGACAATCTGCTTACCATTGTTGATAAGTGAGTCAAATGTATTAAAGAACTCCATCTGAGTTCCTTCCTTACCAATAAGGAACTGAATATCATCAATCAAAAGAACATCTACATTACGATACTTATTACGGAAAGACTCATAATTACCATTCTTGGTACAAGCTACATAAGCGTTAGTAAAGTCCTCACAAGTAGTGTAGAGAATATTCTTTTCTGGGTGATTCTGAAGAATACTATAACCAATAGCCTTCATAAGGTGAGTCTTACCAAGACCTGAATTACCCCAGAGATATAAAGGATTACGCTGTTTTGCACCTGGACGATTAGCTACAGAAACAGCAGATGCATGAGCATATCTGTTACAGTCACCAACAATAAAATTCTCGAAAGAAAATTCAGATGTAAGAGCATTTGAATCTGTATTTGAATTCTTGGAAGCAGCCTTCTTTTCTCCAATCATTGAAGAAATTACTGCACTATCATCACCCTCAATAATGTACTTAACTGAAATAGTATTACCAGCAAGAAGATTAAGAGCATCCTTAATGATGTTATCGAGGTTCTGGCCCTTAACAAGTCCAAGTGAATAATCATCACGGCAAGACAAAATGATGACGTTACTATCAGCGTCATACTTAACCTGCTTCATCTTTTTGAGAATGTTCTCAAAAAATACAGGATTAATTCTGTTATCAAATTCAAGAATCTTAAGTGCGTCCTGCCACACATTAGAACTCATTTTTAAGTACCACCATATAAAAAGTAAGTACATAATATCACAGATTTACTATATAATAACGTTGAATTTTACCCGTTTTTGCAAATGTAATCTTTGAAAGTAGAATTAATGGGATTTTTGATATGAATAGTAAAAAACGTAAGAGTTTGGCTCTTTTAATATTTGCAACTATTTTGCTTATTGCAGGTATTATTCTTTTGTTGGTAGATCCAATTAAGAATCATCTCCGTAATAAGAAAATGGAAGAAGGAATTAGCGTAATTGAAAGCCAGCTTCAAAATGGCGATGAAACACCAATTACTTTTGTTGTGCCTGTAAATGGTAATGAGGTAAATGGTGAAGATTACGATTATTTTTCAGAAGATCCAGAAGAAATTGAAAGACAGCGTGCTCTGGTAGAAGAAGAGCTTGCTGCTTTGGGAGATAATGTCACTTTAACTGCTATTGGAATTCTTGAACTTGATAAAATTGATCTTCAGGTACCAGTCTGGGATCAGTGTAATGTTATTTCGCTTCGTTATGGTGTAGGTCATTACGAAGATTCTGTTTTACCAGGAGAAATTGGAAACTGCTCTATTTTAGGTCACCATATGAGAGCCTATGGCAGTATGTTTAACCGTCTTGGCGAAATGGAAGTTGGAGATAATATCAGAGTTCGTACTGTTGGCGGACACGTTTATAACTACGTTGTAGATGAGGTTATTGTCGTGCCTGCTTCAGAACTTAATTTGCATATTGGTAATAACAAGGGTGGAGAAGATGAAGCCAGAATCACTCTTGTTACATGTACTTATACTTCAAGTGGTACACAAAGACTTTTGGTTATGGGGCATCTTGTAAATGATTAAAGACGTAATGGCTGTTTTCGTAGCACAGTGTGTTCGTAAAACACTTAGATTAATGGGTAAGGGTGCGACAACTCTTCCAGGTAAAATTGCCATAAAAATGTCTCCTAATGTTATTAAGGAGAGAGCACGTGGTAAGAACATAATTACAATTACAGGAACTAATGGAAAGACAACAACATCCCACATGATTTCGGATATGCTTGTTGAGTTAGGTTACGATGTAATTAATAACATTTCGGGAGCAAATCTTGCTTCAGGAATTGCTACTACTTTAATTTGTGGTAATGACGAGATTAAGAAAGCAAAGGGCAAGTCCAAAGGTCTTGTTTATGTACTTGAGACTGATGAAGCAGCCTTTGCAAAAACAGCAGAAAGCCTTAATCCTAAGGTATCTGTTGTAACTAATCTTTTCCGTGATCAGCTCGACAGATATGGTGAGTTAACTCATACACGTGATTTTATTGCTGCTGGTATTAAAAAGACGGATGCTACGGTTGTTTTAAACAGTGATGATTCACTTGTTGCATCTATTGCAAACGGTAGAGAAGAGAAGGCAGTTTTCTTTGGAATGAACAAGGATTCTATGCTTTATAACTGTGAAAAATATCCTCCACGTAAGGGTATTATTCCTGCTTCTCCAGATGCAGTTTACTGTCCTACATGTAAGGTCAGATATGAATACAAGGCAAGAAGTTTTGGACATCTTGGTGACTTTAAGTGTCCTTCATGTGGCTTTAGTAGTCCTAAGAACAGATTCTCAGTTATTTACGATTTAAAGGATAGTCCTTCAGACGATAATTTCCCTTTCGTTATGCGTGATGACTTGACTTCAACAGACATCAATATGAATCTGAAGGTACCTGGAAGTCATAACCTTTATAACACTTGTGCTGCTATTTCTGCGGTTAGTGTTCTTACTGAAATTATCAGCGGCGAAGGTCCTTCTGACGGTAAGCATTTTGAAAAGGCTGCAGCTTCTTCAAACGATGTTAAGGCTGCCTTTGGACGTATGGAAAAAATTGAGTACAAGGGCAAGAATATCTGTATTCTTCTTGTTAAAAACCCAGTCGGACTTGATCGTTCTTTAAGCTTTGTAGAAGAGTCAAAGGATGCTGATTCTCTTATGCTTTTGCTTAATAGTAATATCGCAGATGGTAAGGATGTTTCATGGATCTGGGATGTTGATTTCGAGACAAAAATTGAGGGTCTTCCAAAGAATATTTACGTTAGTGGCCAGAGATTCTCTGACATGAAACTTCGTGTTGAATATGCTGGTGGAAGAGTATTGGATTCAGGCAATATGGACGTGGCAAAAAAGCTTCTTTTGGATGCTTTGGAGAAGTGTCCTGAAGGCAAGTGTGTTTATATTTTGCCTAACTACACATCAATGCTTGCTCTTCGTGCAATGCTTGTAAATGACTTTGGTCTTAATGATTTCTGGAAGTAAGGAGGGAAGGTAATATGTCAAAGTTAGTTATTGCTCATATGTATCCTGATCTTCTTAATCTTTATGGAGATCGTGGTAATGTTCTTGCGCTTTACCATAGAAGTGCACTTCGTGGAATTGATGTTGAAATTAAGCAGATTTCTGTAGGCGATGAACTTAATCCGGATGAGGTTGATATCGTGTTCTTAGGTGGTGGCCAGGATAGCGAGCAGAACATCATGAATGATGATTTTGTTAATAATAAAGGCCCCCTTATTAAGGACATGATTGAAAATGGTAAAGTGTTCTTAGCAATATGTGGTGGATATCAGCTTCTTGGTAAGTACTATAAGGAACATGACGGTAAAATTCTTAACTGTCTTGGAGCTATTGATTACTACACAGAGGGTGATAAAGTTCGATTCATTAACGACACTGTTTATGAACTCGAATTGCCATCAGGAAATAAGGCAACTATTGTTGGTTTTGAAAACCATAGTGGACGTACTTATCTTGGAGAGGGAGTAAATCCTTTGATGAAGGTAATTACAGGTCACGGTAATAACGGTAAGGACGGATATGAGGGTGTTCACTATAAGAATACTTTCTGCACATATTCTCATGGAAGTGTACTTCCAAAGAACCCTGAACTTACTGATTTATTAATCGAGACAGCTATGAAAAACCGCTATGGTTCATCTTATGTTTTGCCAGATCTTGATATGACTTCTGAGATTAATGCGAAGAAAAATACAATGGATTATATCGAGAATGGTAAGGAGCAAATGATTTAGCGCTTTATTTCTTCTTTGTAACAACTAGGGCAAGATTATATATTTATCAGATTTTTATGGTATGATTTGATAGAATCACTATAATTTTCGAGGGTTTTGAGAGGACGAGGCATGGAGAAACCAATCCCATACGATGGAAATAAGCCATTTATTTTCATCAGTTATTCACATAGAGATAGCGATATCGTATGGCCAATTATTGGTCAGATGATTAAGAACGGCTATCGTGTCTGGTATGATGACGGAATTGATCCTGGCACAGAATGGGATGAGTTTATCGCGACCAAAATTGCTGAGTGTGGTTATTTTATTGGTTTTATTAGTGATAACTACGTTGCTTCTGATAACTGTAAGGACGAGCTCAATTTTGCTCGTGATCAGGTAGAGAACAGACTCCTCGTTTATATCAAGGATACTTCACTTCCTAAGGGAATGGAGATGCGTCTTGGACGTATCCAGGCTATCCACTGGTATACTTTTAAGAATGAGAAGCAGTTCTTCTCAAAGCTTTATTCAAGTAAGAATCTTTACTCTTTCAGAGATGCTCCAGAGATTGCTTCTGCACCTGCTCCAGTTCCAGCACCAGTTCCTGCACCAGCACCTGTTGTTGAGCCTGTTGTAACAGAGCCAGAGCCAGTACCTGAAGAGAATTTAATTCCAGAACCTAAGGTAGAACCAGTTTCTGAGGAGAAGCAGGAAGTTATTCCTGAGACTTCTGAAGATATGGCACCTTCTGATATTCCTTCTGAAGTAATTAGTGAAAATGAATCAGTTGAGGCTCCTATTTTGGCACCTGCTGAGGATATTCCGGCTGAACCTGTTAAGGAAGAAGTTAAGAAGGAAAAGAAAGAGAAGAAACCAAAGGCTCCTAAGAAGGAGAAAGAACCTAAGGAAGAAAAGCCAAAGGATGTTTCTGATGAAAATTCTTCCAAGAAATTCGAAATGCCTGAAGGTGCTTGGAAGAGATGGGGTATTCCAGGATTCAGATCAGGAAATAAGCTCCACATGGCTTTGGGTATTGTTGCATTACTTATTGTTGCAGTTGTCCTTTATTTCTCAATCTGGGCAATTATTGACGGTATTAACTGGTACGATGTTGAAGAGTGGAGTCTTGGAGTTATTGCAACAATAATTGCTGTTCTTGATTATTTGGTTATTTCAAACTATGCATATATTCAGGACAGATTGTTTAAGCTTTATAAGCTTAATAAGATTTGGAGATATTTGATCGTTGCTTTCATTGCTGTTGTAATGACTATTGTTATTTTCTTCGGTGGTGTAGTTGTAATGACAATTACAGGAGCTGTATAAGTTAAATATCTGTTTAATTTGCAAATTAAAAGTGACTACCATCGGTAGTCACTTTTTTCTTGTCTTATTTCACTTATCTATATACTCGAACGATAACATCAGCTGTTGCGAACTGCTGACCGTTAAATCCTGTAAGTTCAATGTGGTAATTACCTGCTTCGAGATAACCTTCGTTCTGCTGACAGATACAGAAGTTTGCAATATCAGTGGTCTCTTCGCCTTCAAGTAATCTGTAGCTGCCCTCGTAATATAACTCGCCATTTCTATATACTGTAATTCCGAATGAATCACCTGCGTTATAATTTCCTATAGTCTGGCACTGAATGTAAATACCGTCATCACCTTCAAAGAATGGGTAGATCTGATTTGTAGTAGCTCTTGAATCATCAGCAAAACCTGTATATACAACTGGCTGACCTAATTCACTAATTGGATGAGCAGAGAATGACATTCTGAAGAAATCATCGCCAGGAGTAAAAGTTAAAACCTCAGCATCAACAAGCTCGTAGTAATCAGCATCGTCTCTAAAACCCTCAGAATCGTAATAATCTGGAGTAGTATCAACTACGTTAGAAGGATTATCTTCTGGCTCAAAAGCATCCTCATTTACAAACTCTTCTGTAGCCTCTGCCTCTTCCTCTCTTGAAGAATTATCAGTATCAGAATCCTCATCCTCGTCGTTTGACTTGATTTCAATATCGCCGTTTTCTACTGCTTCTGAAACTTCGCTTGCAACGCTTTCTACAAGATCTCTGTCGATATTAATAGTGCATCCTGCAAGTGACATCATTGTTGTTGTAGCAACTAATGTAGCTAAAACTCTACGTACCTTTTTACTCATTACTATGTCCCCCTGAATGAATATTTCTCATTTGTTTTGGGCCATTCCTCCGTGGCCGACAATATCATTATACGCAGGGTTTGTAAACGTAAATGAGGGGGGGATAAAAGTGTATTATTCGGTGATTTTTGCGTATGT
>JAZUDM010000011.1:0-5058 GCA_045639635.1 Saccharofermentans sp.
GGGTTTCTGCTCTCAGGAACATTGAGTGTGAAGTAATCACCAAAGTATCTGAGGCATCTGAGACCGTTAGTATCGTTGATTCCTATACATACAGAACCATTCTCGCGAACTGCATTCTGGATGTAAGAAATATCTGTATATACGTCATCGTACATAGTGGCGTCCATAAGAATGTAGTCGCCCCATCCATTCGAAAGTGTTTCTACAATCTCCCAGTTCCAGCCACCAATGTTAAGCTGGTCTGCGTTAGGTGCGAACCATCCCTCAGGCTTTTCTTCACTAAATACAGCGTGAAGCAAATCAAGAGGATCAATCTCAATTGTCTCACCAGTTCTTCTAAGGTAAGAAGTCTCCATAGAAGATGCAGCTGCTGTTACCCAGCAAGTACCACCAGTCTGAAGCTTGACGTCAGTGCCATAGCCTTCTTCGAAAATGTTGTAGTAGCCTTCAGTTCCGTGAACATAGTCATAAACCATTTCGATTTCTTCTGTCTCTTCTACTTCCTCAGAAGTTTCTGCAGATTCTGTAGAAGTAGTCTCAGAAGATGCTGTTGTTTCTTCTACTGTGGTGTTGCTACATGCTGTAACTGTTGAAGCAAAGCAAAAACTAAGTAAAAGCATTGATGCGATAAGTTTTTTGTTCATAATACAACTCCATTTATCACAATATTTTGTGTTGAGGCTATTCTACACGTAATAATAGTAGTGTTTCTATAACGATATTGTTAAAATGTATAACAATATCGTAAATGGGCCAAACGACAATAACAGGTGATAAATAGTGGACACATACTTTAGCGAAGATGGAACTTTTGAGTACGACGGCGAACTCCTTGTCGAGTTCAAACAGCGCGACGATCAGTCTGAAATCGTAAATTACGATAGTGAAGATTTTCCGTGTTTTTCTTTCGAGGGGTTTCTTACTGGTGTTGAACCCTGGGTCCGTAATGCGCACTGGCATGACGATATTGAGCTCTTGTCAGTAGTTACTGGAAAGATGGCATATAACGTCAACGGCAACATGATTGAGCTTAACGCGGGCGATACGATTTTTGTGAACAGCCATAACCTTCATTATTCGGATGGCATCGATAGAACGCTTGCCATGTATTATGTTACCGTTGTGCATCCGAGTGTCCTTGGCGCCTCCCCAAATGTGGTAAAAAAATATCTGCTTCCGGTTTTGTCTGACAGGAACTGCGAATATATTTTGTTTAAAGCAGGAACTCCTGCTGCAGCAGAACTTCAAAATCTCAGTAAAAATATTAATGAGAACAGAATGAACTCTTTTGAGATCACAAGAAACCTTTTTGAAGTATGGCGCTACATTTTGATGGAGCACCAGTCTGCTTCTGGTGAACTCGTAAAACCTGCTGGCCTTAATGTGGAGTGCGTAAAGCGCATGGTTAAATTCGCGAAAGATAATTACCAGAATAAGATTACTCTTCAGGAAATCGCAGACAGCGGTAATGTCAGTAAGTCTACCTGCAATAATCTATTCAAAAACTATACGGGATTTACTCCCTCAGAATTTGTGATTCGCTATCGAATCGACAGGGCAATTGATATGCTTCAGAAAAGTAGTGACAGCATCAGCGTAATTAGTGGCAAATGCGGGTTTGCGACTCCAAGTTATATGGCAGAGCAGTTCATGAAATGCTATGGCAAAAGCCCGAGGGATTTCCGTTAAGTTTTTGCTGAAGAGGCTTGATTTTACTCTGTTTGTAACATTGTTACACTGATTTATTAGTAATAAAAAGGAGCCTGTCTCAGGCTCCGAAGCTGTTAAAAACTATTAATATCTGAAAAAATCACTTATCTGGTAAATCAATAATCTTGTAACCACATCCGTTTATGATCGTGCATCCGGAAGGATGGTCGTAAGAAGGTTTAACCTTGCGTGTATAGTTAGTGTGTACGTGACCATGGAACATGTACATAGGCTTTGTGAAATTCAAGAATTTATTGAAGCACTTAAAGCCGTGGTGAGGGAAGTCCTCCAAGTCTCCATAGCCTTCTGTTGGGGCATGAGTTACAAAAATATCAACGCCACCTTTGAACAAAGACTTAAATGCAAGACAGAAACATCTCCATGCCATCTGCTTTTCTGTATACATGTTAATTGTACGTGCGTTGTATCTGATACATCCGCCAAGACCTGCAAAGCGGTAGCCGTTAAACTTAACAATAGTATCTTCGAGGGAAGTAGCACCGAGAGGTGGTTCCTTGATCATGCGGTCGTCGTGGTTACCCATAACATAAAGCATTGGCTTATTGATCATTGTCATAAGAAAATCGAGGTAGCCAGCACGAAGGTCGCCACAGGCAATGATTAAATCAATGTCTGCGAAACGCTCCTTGCGGAAACATTCATAAAGAAGTCTCTCTTCTACGTCTGCTACTACCAAAACCTTCATTCGTTATACACCTGTCTTCGCGCACTCATTGCAGTCGCCACTGGAGGTGTTACCGACAATAGGCATTCCGTTAGCCTTTACAGTTTTCTGAGCATGCTCTGTGAGCTCCTCGAAAGCAGGTATTGTACCAACTACATTGTCAGCAAGCCAGTTCATGTTAATGATTTCCTCATTAGTGAGCCTTGGGCTGTGCGCGCACTTAATAATACCACTTTGGCTTCGAATTTCACCATCAAAAGGATTCATTATGTCATCTGTAATGATTTTTTTGATCGCTGATATGATTTTCTGAGTCTGGTAAGAGATGTTCTCGGCAACGACATTAACGTCGATAACACCAGAAGTCATACCCCACCAGTAGTTGATTGCTGTACCCTTGTTCTCGTCAGTTTCAGCATTCCATGCATCGTTCAAAATTGTCTGCACGATGAGCTCGTAGTAGCGTCCCCACTTCCACTCAGGGAAAGCGATATTTACAACTTCGCCGTTCTCATCGAACTTGAAAAGTCCATACATGTTATCTGCTCTTGTTGGTCTGATGAGATCTGGACCAGAAACGATTTCGAGATTATTTTCCTTAATGTACTCACGCCAGTACTCATCCTTAAGGCAGGACCATGTAAGATAAATCTTTGCCTGAGGGTCTACCATTGCAGCGCCGATTGCAAATGCATTGATGTTTGCGATGTTACCGCAGATAGGGTAAGTAGAAACGTAGCCGATTCTGTGATCCTCTGACAATGTCGCAGCAAGTACACCAAGAATGAACTTTGCCTCGTACATACGTCCGTAGTAAGTACGAACCGCGTTATGTGAAAGATGTACTGAGCAGTTCAAAAACTTAATATGTGGATATCTTACTGCAGCTCTTAAAGCGTATTCCATCTGAACAGGAGAAGTAGTGATAATGAGCTCAACTCCATCCATGTTTGCAGCTTCAACAGCCTCGTCAAACTCTTCCTCAGTTTCCTTCAGATCGCAGGCGAGAGTCTTAACAACTCCAGGGAATTTTGCCTCGAGTTCGAGACGTCCCTTTTCGTGACCATTAATCCAGCGTGAAACTGAAGCGTCACCGTTATAAAGGAAGAGCACGTTCAAAGGGTGCTGCTCGCTATAAGTCTGTGTCTTAAAAATATTCTCGATAATTGGAATAATGTTCTTCTTCTGAAGCTGTGGTTCCTCAGAGAAAGTAATCTGATTTCCGTTATCTGCAATCTTAATCTCAGGCCAGATCTGATCAAGGTTCTTCTTAATCTCATCTGCAGTAGTGTTGATCAAAGACTCGTACTTGAACATGTCGATATAAACAAGAAAAGCATCAGCGTTTGTAAGCTGCTTTACCTTGTTCTCACGACGGTGATATGCCTTCGAAAAATTGAGGAAAGCGGACTTCAAATCCCTTACTGTATCCTCATCCCAAACCTGGTCATAAGTCATGTTCATTGCTTCAGCAAGTTTCTCATAACTGCCTTCTTCAGTGAACAAAATATCGTAGATTGAAGTTGCCTTAAAGAACTTCAAAAATTCCTGGTAAACGGCATACTCCTTGTCCTCTGTAGGAGTTGGATGTATACGTGTAACTGTTGCAAGAATTGTAGGCATCTCAAGATACTTCATTACTGAAACTCTCTTGTTGCCTTCAAGTACATAGAACTTTCCCATGTACTCAAGAACTTTTACTGCGTCAGAAATTCCTTCTGTAGTCTGGTAATCCATAACACGAATCCACTTCTGTCCAAACTCAGTATCTGGTGCCAAAAGTGGCATGAAGTTACGAGCGAACGCCTCCTGACGTCCCATAGTAACAGTACCTACTACCTGTGGAAGCGGGATCTCTCTTGTACCAATGGATTCTTCTTTAAGTAAAGTTCTGGATTCGATAATAGAGTCAAGAGCAGGCAAATATGGATTGCTGTTCTCGCTTTGAGCCTTTTGCTGTTCCTTCGCACCGAGCTTTCTTGCCTTTGCGTAATCTTCAGCAGCTGTTGCCATAGTAAATCATCCTTTTCAAAATAATTTAAATGTGCCCGAATTTCTTATCGACTTAATTCTAGCAAAAGAAAAGGGCAGCACATAGGCTTTGCCCTTTGGTTATGCTTCATAAGATTTATTCTTTAAAGCTCGAAAAATGTGATACTTTGTTTGCAACGCTTTAGAAAGCGAAAAGATTTTTGCGAATTAACGGCGCGATTTCCTCAGCGCTAAGATTTACGCCCTCAGAAATCACTTTGTTACTAAGGATAATCGCTGGTGCAGCTTTGGCACCGTAGTTACTAAGTTCACTAAGATCAGTGATGATATCAAGTGCAATTGCAAGCTTAAGTGAATCAATTGCTTCCTGGGCGTTTTTAACAATTGCCATGTCGCTATCTGGATCCACGATCACTTTTACTCTGGCGATTAATTCTGTAACTGACTGAGCTCTACCGCAACAAACTGACATAGCAATTACCTCAACTTTTCTTTTCGCCTATTATATCAGATTAGTGCTAGAATATTTCAAAATGATTAATCGAGGTTTCTTTTATGAACGCTTACGAGAATGCAGTTTCCGTTGTTGAAAAATTGAAGGCTAATGGCATGACAATTGCCTTTGCTGAATCCTGCACAGGTGGGTTAGCAGCTGCCAAATTAATCGATGT
>JAZUDM010000012.1:0-248893 GCA_045639635.1 Saccharofermentans sp.
AATACAAGGCAAAGAACGATGTAGATGATATCAACGATGAGACCAAAGAGAACGATTGTAGCCCATGTCTTTGGAACTGAGAACTTCTTGTTCTTCTTGAGGTGATCGTGGATAGGTGTAAGTACGTTCTTAAGAATGATTACCTTCTTCTTTGTGATTCTTCCGATAGTAATCTTTAAGATACTAAGACCACCATCGATAAGGAATGGAAGACCGATAATTAAGTATGCAAATGGAATCTTAAGATACATTGCATAGAAAGCGATAAAGAAACCAATTGCTCTTGAACCAGCGTCACCCATAAGCATCTTGCTAGGGTAGTGGTTGAAGATAAGATAAGCGAGAAGTGCAGCGATAATAGTAGCACCAGGAACGAAATCTGAAATTACATATCCGCCGTTAATGAAGTGAACTACCATCATTGTAAGTACTGCAAGAATTGTAAGTGTACCTGAAAGACCATCAACTCCGTCTGTAGCGTTTGTTGCATTGATTGAAACAACATAAAGAATAGTTGCAAGAATTGCGAAAACAACAGGATTAAAAGTAACTGAAGTACCAGTAATTCCGATTGTGAAAGTGCTTCCAAAGAAGATAGGGAATGTAATACCACCGATTACTGCAACACCCATATCAAGTGCTGCCTTAAGATACTCACCCCATGGAGTCTTTGCTCTGTCATCCAAAAAGCCGAAAAGCATTGAAAAAAGAATCAAAACGCAGGCGATAATATTTCCAAAATTGATTGCTCCACAGATTAATGAAACAAGAGCGAAAACAGTTGAAAAGTAAACGCCAACACCAGTAGGTTTTCCGATGTTTACTTCGCTTTCAATAGCGAATTTACGGCCTCTGTCCTGACCCAAAAGAGCTTTTCCGAAAGGGAGATTGTACAAAAATATAAAAGATAGTCCAAAACTAACAACTATAGCGATTAAAAGTCTAATTAATTCAGTCATAATACACCTCTCAAGCATAAGCATTATAATATACATTCGATTGTAAATTTGCTATAATTTTGTTCGTTAATTACACAAAACATTATATTTTGGAGGTCTATATGGACTACAAATCAAATATAGCAGATAAGATTTCAGAGATTACAGGTCTTGATAGAGAGCAGATTTTTAAGCTCATCGAGATTCCACCACAGGAGAACATGGGTGATTTCGCATTCCCATGCTTTATTCTTGCAAAGACTTTGCGCAAGGCTCCACCAATGATTGCAGCTGATATCGCAGCTGATTCACGTCTTGCTGATGACAAGGTTCTTACAGCAAAGAACGTTGGTCCTTATGTTAACTTCTTCATCGACAGAAGTTACTATGCTCAGGATGTTGTTTCAAAGATTAACACAATGGGTGCTGACTATGGTAAGGATAACGATGGTGAAGGTAAGACTGTAATCGTTGAGTATTCTTCACCTAATATTGCTAAGCCATTCCACGTTGGACACGCTTTCACAACAATTATTGGTAACTCACTTTCTGAGATTTATACAAAGCTTGGTTATAACGTAGTTCGTATGAACCACTTGGGTGACTATGGTACACAGTTTGGTAAGCTCATCACAGCCTACAGACTCTGGGGTGATGAAGAGGCTCTTAATAATGACCCAATCACAGAACTTTTGAGAATCTATGTTAAGTTCCATGAGGAAGAGAAGAATGATCCTTCTCTTACAACAACAGCTCGTGAGAACTTCAAAAAACTCGAGGATGGTTCTGAGGAAGAGGTTGCACTCTGGCAGAAGTTCAGAGATATGTCTCTTGTTGTTTTCGAGAAGCTTTATAAGAGAATGGGCGTTACATTCGATAACTATAATGGTGAGTCTTTCTACTCAGATAAGATTCCTGCAGTAGTTGATATGCTTCGTGAGAAGAACCTCCTTGTTGAAAGTGAGGGTGCTCAGGTAGTAGATCTCGAGGATCAGGGACTTCCACCATGTATCATTCTTAAGAGTGACGGTACAACAATTTACGCTTCACGTGATATTGCTGCTGTTCTTTATCGTCACGATACATATAACTTCGATAAGAATATCTACGTTGTAGGTACACCACAGGCACTTCACTTTAAGCAGGTATTCTCTGTTATTAAGAAGGCTGGATATGACTTTGCTGATGACTGCGTACACGTAGGATTCGGTCTTGTTAAGTTTGGTGGCGGAATGAAGTTCTCTACAAGAGACGGTAATATCGTTCTTCTTGAGGATCTTCTTAATGAGGCAGTTGCAAAGACTCGTGAGATTATCGTTAAGAATGCTGAGACACGTGGACAGCAGATGAGCGATGAGGAAATCGATGAGATTGCTGAGCGCGTTGGTATCGGTGCTGTAATCTACACATACGTTAAGTCTGGTAGAGAAAGAGATATCGTATTCTCATGGGATGAGATTCTTGATTTTGAGGGCGATACAGCTCCATATCTCATGTACACATATGCACGTACTAAGTCTATTATCCGTAAGGCATTGGATCAGGGCTTCAAGCCATCAGCTGACCCTGAGGTTATTAAGACACTTACAGATGATGAAGAGTATAGCGTTATCAGAAGCCTTGCAGATTACGAGGATGCAGTTAAGAAGGCTGCAGCAAGCAACGAGCCATTCATGATTTCACGTCAGATTGGTGTAATCGCAAGAAGCTTTAACCGTTTCTACAATAATTCAAGTATCCTCGGTGCAGATACTGATGAGCGTAAGGAAGCAAGACTTGCTCTTTGTGAGGCTGTATGCAACACAATTAAGTCAGGTCTTAATCTCCTTGGTATCAAGGAAGTAGAGAGGATGTAATTACTTATGCAGGAAATGCCAGATTTTAAGAATATTAAGTACGAGCGTCCAAGTGTTGAAGAAATCGCTAATTGCGTAAGAGACACAAGACTTAAGCTTATGACATCACAAGATCCTGATATCGCTGCAGGCGTTCTTCTAGATTTTGAAAAGCTCATTAGTAAGTTCGATACTCAGTATGCGCTTTGTAATATCTTGCATGACCTTGATACAAGTAATGAATTCTATACAAACGAATTAGAGTTTTACGATGAGGCGTTCGCTCAGGTGAGCGAGCTCTCATCTGCTATGTTATCCTGCATGCTTAACTGTCCTTGTGCAGATAAGCTTAAGGAAAGATTTGGTGAGATGATCTTTAAGAAGG
Organism: Saccharofermentans sp.; assembly: GCA_045639635.1. GTDB lineage: Bacteria > Bacillota > Clostridia > Saccharofermentanales > Saccharofermentanaceae > Saccharofermentans. The sequence continues at coordinate 3,159 of JAZUDM010000012.1, forward strand.
CTATTAATGCCAAGGAGACTATCTCATCTGAGATTCTTAATGATCTTGCTGCAGAATCTTCTCTTGAGAATGATTATTCACAGATTCAGTCAGAGGCAGAAATTGAATTCAGAGGAAAGACTTGTACTTTAAGTACACTCGTACCTTACCTTGAGTCTACTGACCGTAAGACAAGAAGAGAGGCTCATAAGGTTTTAGACAGCTACTATATGAGTAAGAAGGGCGACTTCGATTATATTTTCGATGAGCTTGTTAAGGTTCGTACAACAGCTGCAAGAAAGTTAGGATATAAGAACTTTACTGAACTTGGTTATAAGCGTATGGAAAGATATGACTATAACCGTGATGATGTTCAGAAATTCAGAGATGCAATCTGTAAGTATATTGTTCCTATTACAACTGAAATCAGACGTCTTCAGAAGGAAAGACTTGGTGTAGAAAACCTTATGTTCTATGACCTTCCATGTCTGTTTAAGAAGGGTAATCCTGTACCATGCGTTTCAGGTAATGGATATGAGCGTGTTGCAGGTGAGTTCTTTACAAAGATGTTTGGTGTTAGCCCAAGTTTCTTTGACGTTCTTTCAGAACACGGATTTACGGATCTTCTTGCACGTAAGGCTAAGTCTACTGGTGGTTACTGCCAGTATTTAGAGGACTACGCTATTCCTTTTGTATTTATGAATGGTAATGGTACTGCAGACGATGTAGCTACAATTGTTCACGAGGGTGGACATGCTTATGCTGCAATTCAAAGTGCCGAGGTTTCACCATTCGTTGAATGTTTGTCTCCTACACTTGAGACATGTGAGATTCATTCTACTGCAATGGAGTTTATGTCTTATCCATATATGCATATGTTCTATGGAGATAAGGCAGACCAGTACTGCGAACTTCATATGACACAGGCTCTCTTGTTCCTTCCATATGGATGTATGGTAGATGAGTTCCAGCATATTGTTTATGACAATCCTGATATGAAGCCAGAAGAGCGTCACGAAGCATGGAAGAAACTCGAGGAAAAGTATCAGCCAGATATTAAGTATAATTCTGAGCACCCGTTCCATTCTATGGGTGGTGCATGGATGAAGAAGGATCATATCTTTACAACACCTTTCTATTATATCGATTACTGCCTTGCACATATTTGTGCTTTGGAACTCTGGGATGATTCCAGAGAAGATATGAAGGAAGCTTTGATTAAGTACAATCACCTTTGTGAGCTTGGTGGTAACGATACATTCCTTAATCTTATTGACAGAGCTGGTCTTGATTCTCCATTTGATGTTGGACTTATTAAGAAGCTTGCTTACAGTGCATGCAAATTCCTTGATTTGTAATATAGAAAGAAATACGTTATGAATTTACCTGATAGTTTTATTTCGAGAATGGATGCTTTTTTTAAGGAGAGTGGTACTCCTTCTGATGGCTTTTACGATAGTTTTGATAAGATTCCACTTAAGGGTGTAAGACTTAATAGAGGAAAGGTAGCAGAAGAGGATTATGCTTCTGTTATTAATAGTCTTGGAGAAGATGTAAATAAGGTTACATGGTGTTCTTCTGGTTTTTACACAAAGGGTGAAGGTTCAGGTAATGATCCTTATTACCATGCTGGTGTTTATTATCCAACAGAGCCTTCTGCAATGCTTCCTGCTGAAGTAATGGCAGCAAAGCCTGGAGATAAGGTTCTTGATTTATGTGCTGCACCTGGTGGTAAGGCATGTCGTCTTGGAGAAGACTTAAAAGGTGATGGTCTTCTTATTGCTAATGAAATTAATGAGAACCGCGCAAAGGCTCTTCTTCGTAATATCGAGAGAATGGGTATTAATAACTGCGTTATTCTTAATGAGACTCCAGAAAAGCTTGCAGTTAATTTCGCAGGCTTTTTCGACAAGATTCTTGTAGATGCTCCATGTTCTGGTGAGGGCATGTTCAGAAGAGATCCTTCTGCAATTAAGTCCTGGGAGAAGTTTGGTCCTGTTACTTGCATGAAGATGCAAAATGAAATTTTGGAGAGCACACACCTTATGCTTAAGGCTGGTGGTGAGCTTGTATATTCCACATGTACTTTCTGTGAAGGTGAAGACGAGGATATGATTCTTTCTTTTATGGAGAAGTATCCTGAGTACGAGGTTATTCCTCATCCGGAATTAGTGGGTGTTAGTCACGCAGGTCCTGACAGTAAACTTCCTGGAAGCATGCGCATCTGGCCTCATTTATCGGAGGGTGACGGACACTTCTGCGTACATCTTCGTAAGAAGGACGATGCTGAGGTTAATGAATTTGAACTTGCAAAGATTCCTTCTTATAAGAAGAAGCGTAACGATAACTACGGCTTTGGTAAGTCACGTGAGACTTTGTGTAACTTTATGAGTGAGATTCTTGTTAAGGAAAAGGCAAAAGAATACGCAGAGTACATCAAGGATAAGTTCATTATGCATGGCAACAGACTTCATATTCTGCCTGTTTCCGAAAGATTATTCGATGGACTTAAGGTGGTTAAGCTTGGTGAGTTCCCAGGTGAGATTAAGCCAACAACTACAGAGAGAATTTTTATTCCATCACATTCTCTTGCACTTGGTCTTAAGTATGAGGATATTAAGCCTGATTCGATTATTAGTCTTAAGAGAGATTCTGAATTAACACTTCGTTACCTTAAGGGTGAGACAATCAATATTGATTTTAGTGATTATCCAGAACTTAAGAAGAAGGGTACAGTTATCATTAGTGTTGATAAGTATCCTGTAGGCTTTGGAAAGATTACTTCAGATGGTTCTGTAAAGAATCTTTATCCTAAGGCATGGCGTCTTGTTTAATAAGTAATTAGTAAAGGATATATATTTATGAGAATTATTATTGCTACAGGTAATAAGGATAAGGTAAGAGAGATTAATGAGATTCTTGCTGGTACAGAGTTTGATGCTGTATCCATGAAGGAAGTTGGAATTAATCCAGAGATTATTGAAGATGCTGATTCTTTCAGAGGCAATGCTCTTAAGAAGGCTATGACAGTTCATGAGTATACAAATGATTATGTTATGGCTGATGATTCAGGGCTTTGTATTGATGCATTGGATGGTGCTCCTGGTATTTACTCAGCAAGATTTTGTGGTGAGGATTCTACTTATCCTGAGAAGTTCGCTAAGATCAATGAGATGCTTGAGGGCGTTCCAGATGAGAAGAGAACAGCACATTTTACATGTGCAATTGCTGTAGTAAGACCTGATGGTACTTCTTTTACTGTAGAAGAGTACTTTAATGGTGTACTTCTTAAGGAACCACAGGGTGAGAATGGTTTTGGCTATGATCCAATCTTCTTTGTACCTGAATACAATATGACAAGTGCTGAAATGTCTATTGATTTGAAGAATAGTATGAGCCACAGAGGTAAGGCACTTCGTTCAATGGTTGAAAAACTACTTGAGAAGTGATAATATCTTTCAGCACGTACAAATGTCCACGTAGCGTGGACTGTTACAGCTTTTGATATTAATGAAAGGTCTTTCGTACTATGAGTGAAGAAGTAACAGAGTATTATCTCGTTGATAAAAATGTTCTTCCTGAAGTATTCATTAAGGTAATGGAAGTAAAGCAGCGTTTAAACACTGGTGAATCCGTTTCTGTTAATGAAGCTGTACGTAAGACTGGTCTTTCCAGAAGTGCTTATTATAAGTATAAGGATTCAGTACTCCCATTTTTTGAGGCAACAAATGGTAAGAAGGTAACACTTCTTATTACTGTTGAGAATTTCCAGGGCATTTTGTCTTCTATTCTTAATGTAGTTGCTACTTCAAAGGCTAATATTCTTACTATTAATCAGAATATTCCTGTTAATGGCCTCGCTGATATTTCTATTTCTCTTGAGACAGCTTCAATGTTTGGTTCAATTGAAGACATTATTTTTGATATCAAAAAGATTGCTGGAATTCGTTCCTGCAAAGTATTAAGTAGAGAATAATTTATAGAAGGTGAAGAAAATGATTAACATCGCTGTTTTAGGTTTTGGTGTAGTTGGTTCTGGTGTTGCAGAAGTAATTGCAATGAATAAGGATAAGATTGCTAAGCATCTTGGAGAAGAACTCCAGGTAAAGCACGTTCTCGACTTAAGAGAATTCCCAGACAGCCCATTCGGACATCTTGTAACACATAATGCTGATGACGTTTTCGAAGATCCAGATGTAAAGGTTGTTGTTGAGACAATCGGTGGTGCAAGAATCGCTTATGAGTACACAAAGAGAGCTCTTTCAAATGGTAAGAGCGTTGTTACAAGTAATAAGGAGCTCGTTGCTACACACGGTGTAGAGCTTATGAAGCTTGCTGAAGAGAATGGCTGCGTATATCTTTACGAGGCTGCTGTTGGTGGTGGTATTCCAATTATTCGTCCACTTCATAGATGCCTTGCAGCTAATAAGGTTGTAAGAGTAGCTGGTATCGTTAACGGTACAACAAACTACATCCTTACAAACATGAGAACAGCTGGTATCTCATACGATGAGGCTCTTTCACAGGCTCAGGCTAATGGTTATGCAGAGCAGAATCCAGCAGCTGACGTTGATGGTATCGATGCACAGAGAAAGCTTTCTATTCTTTCTTCTATCTGCCTTGGTGGTCTTTATGTTTCACCTGAGGAGATCAATACAACTGGTATTTCAGCAATTACACTTGATGATATTAATTTCGCAACAAAGATTAACTGCGGTATTAAGCTTCTCGCAGTATTCCTCAATCACGAGGAATTTGATAAGCCAGCAGTCTATGTTGCTCCACACTATGTTTCAAAGAACTCAATGCTTGCTCCTGTAGAGGATGTATTTAACGGTATTATCGTTGAGGGTAATGCTCTTGGTGAGGCAATGTTCTATGGTCGTGGTGCTGGTAAGCTTCCAACAGCTTCAGCTGTAGTAGGTGATATCCTCGAGGCTGCTCTTCCTGTTGATAAGAATGCTTCAGCTCATAACTGGTATATCAACCCAGAGGGAACAAGAGTTACATCTGAGTACGAAGATATCGTAGTTTCTATCCTTGTTAAGGCTCCTGCTGGAAAGGCAGACGCTCTTAAGGCAGCATTTGCTTCTTACGAGACAGAGCTCGTTCTTGATGACAGTGAAGCAACAGCATTGGTTGTTAAGAAGATTGCTCATAAGGACGTAGAGGATAAGGTTGCTTCTGTTGAGGGTAAGTGGTTCCACTACATGGCTTAATTTGAAAGTAATTAATTACAAAATAAAAGACCGAGTAATCGGTCTTTATTTTTTTGCTTTGATTTTGTTTTGAATGTCTTTTAATACTTCGGAATAATTCCTGTGTCTGGCGTTAGGAAATGCGTGAAGGATACGTCCATGACCATAGTGCTTGTGTTTTATTAGTTCATTTTTTTTATGCTCGTAGAGTTCACTTAATTCTTTAAATACTACTTCGGATTCGTCGTGGACGTGATTTATTGTCTCGTCGATTCTATCGTGAACTTCGGCCTTGGCCAGAGCTACCTGAACTCTTGATTCCTGTACAGCCTGAGCTGTTTTAAGTGAGTTTTTACCGATTCTGGTGCTCATACGGTCGCTTACACGTCTCATGCTTACTGATATCTCATCGAGTTCTTTAAGGCGCTTATTAAGGCCTATAAGTATCAGTGTAGTGACGATAGTATCTGCGATAAATATCGCGTATAGAAAGAAAAGTATGGGATATCCGTATTTGGTAGGGATATTAGCGATAGTAAGATTATAAATAGCGGGATGAGCGACTTTTACTGCAAATACGACTGCTAATCCCCATATGATGCTGAAGGCAAGACATATATAGCCGTTTAGATTAAATGGCATCTTACTGTAGTCCCACCATCTGGCATGGAAAAACTTATCCAGGATAAAACCTGCGAATAATTCGATAGCAGTTGTAAGTACTATGCCTTCAAGAAAAACTACGAAAACGTTATCGTAATTAATCAGGTTATAAAATAAAAGAACGGCCGACATGCCGAATCCATAGACAGGGCATACCGGACCGTTCAAAAATCCACGATTTAAAATCTTACCTTTAACTACAGCCTGATAGATGACTTCGATAATCCAGCCAATAAATGAATAAATCAGAAGAAACCAGCAGTAGTTATAGAAAATCATATCTGATTCTCGCGATACTCTCTATAAAGAGTAGCAAGTTCAGCCATAAGAGTGTTCATTCTAATCTGAAGCTTTGAGATATCCTTAAGATTCTTCTCTGCGATAGCATCCTTGATGCTTGAGAAGATTGAAGTATTCTCATTGCTTGACTTAGCAAGAACCATCTTAAGCTTTTCAATATCGTCCCACATATCGTCATCAACGATGTTAGAAGAAGTATGAATCTTCTTATATGTACGAATAGTAGCAAGGTTGTTTGGTACGATTCTCTCAATAAGCTCATACTGCCATCTGTCGAGCATAGCACGTGAGTAAGATGTGAGAACCTTATCGTTGAATACATCACCAGCACAGAGAACATCAGTAACGCTGTCGTCAGCGATGAACTTCTTAAGTGAATCATATACTGTTGCAGGTGGCTCGCCGAAAAGCTGATCACGCTCTTCATCAGTCATTGTATCGAAGATATCCTCTTCACAACGATAGAGCTTATTAGCGTAGAGATAATCACCAGGTGTGCCGTATGGCTTAATGAACTCAGCCTCAAGCTCCTTAGTTGTCTTATTGCTCTTGAGGGCATACTCAATACCATCGAGCATACACTGGTAAATAGCAGAAAGACAAAGATATGTGTTTGTATGTGGATTAGGGGAACGAAGCTCGAAACGTGTAGCGTAACGGTTGCCTTCGCTTCTAACAAGACCCAAAAGAACTGATCTGTTACGTGATGGAGTTAATACATCCTTACCAAGTGAAGCAACTGCGTGTGTAGGTGCCTCAAAACCAGGCTGGAGTCTCTTGAATGCGTCTGTTGTTGCAGATACGAATGGGTTAATCAAATCGTAGTGCTTCATGATACCCATAAGCGAACCCCATCCGATACGGCTCAAGTAATCCTGCTTCATATCAAGTGGGGCAAAGAGGTTGATCTTCTTGCCATCCTTAAGGAAAGCAACAGCATTAACGTGTGTGTGCTCACCAGAACCAGCTACGCCAGGGATTGGCTTGGCATCGAAACGAACCTCAAGTCCGTGCATACGGAAGATTTCCTTAATAAGGATACGAGCCATAAGCTCATAGTCAGCACCCTGAAGTGCATCTGAATACTTCCAGTCTACCTCGAGCTGCTCCATGATTGAATGGAAATCACCTGAAGAAGTAACAGCAGCCTTAACGCCACCAACTTCCTTATGACCCATCTCAGGATTGAAGCCATACTGATCAAGAACAAGGATAACCTGCTCAAGTGCTGTTCTTACAACACCCTTAGTACGCTTCCAGTACTGCTCCTTAAGTACCTGTGAAATAGAAAGCTGCTCCTGTGAGATAATCTCGTCAGGTGAGCTTACCCAGAACTCAAGTTCTGTAGCCATGATGAGAGTAATCTTATCGAGATCATTAGGTGTGAAACCATACTCGTTACAAAGCTCTGCATCGTTCTCGAATACTTCTGTGATCACCTTCTCGAAGTAGTTAGCACTCTTCTTAAGAACTGATCTTGAACATACTGCCTCGTTGTTATGGTAGAGGAAAGAAGGGATACGGAGTGTTCCGATTGGAAGCCCAGTCTCAAAATCAATATGCTCATAGTTATAATCGATGTACCATACAACGTCTGGGTCTGGTACAAGGTCAACTTTACCATCGTTAAGAGTAGCGATACCAGGAAGTACTACAGAAGATCCATCAGTCTGAACAGCCTGACCATCAAGATAATTCTGGATATTATCGTGGAAGTCTGCGATTGGAATCTTCTCGTCAGTATCATTACCTGACAAATCAACACCCATGAGAGATACGAACTTAATCTCAGGATGTGCCTCGAGAATTGCGTTGATATCCTCAGCTGAGTGCTTCTCAGGTGGGATAATGCTCAACAAATTTGGGTTTACTCTGAATTCAGTCATAGTAATACCATCCTATACATTTACATTTTTCATCGATTCATTCTAACATAACGAATTTACGTAAACAATTTGTGGGTACGAGCATTTACCACAAATTTATCTTGATTTTTAATATATATATGGGCAAAATCAATTTATGTTAAACATTTATCAGCACATTTTGAATATTGATGATTTGAAGAACAAATTTCTGGCACGATTTTTGTTCTCTTTTTTGGTTATTCTTAAAGTTGCTTCATTGCTTTGTCCGATAGGCGATACGGATTTTTATCCGTTATATAAGTGGTCTTTGGATGCACTTGAAAATCCAGAGGCAGTAGGTGACTATACTCTTGCTGATTTGCCAATCACAGATGGTAATCTTCTTTATCTCTTTTCAATTCTTTTTGTAGCATGGATACTAATTATTGGCGCTATGGTTTATTGCGGCGTTTATATGAGGGAATACCGTTTACAGTTTGCTGGTAAAATCCCGATGGTACAGGGCAAGGCAATTAGTGTTGGGCAGTTGGTTTTTCGCATATTTCATCTTTCCATAATCATGGTTGTTTTGTTTATTCCGATACTAATTTTTGTATTGTATTTGCCATTGATTTTTATTATTATCTTCCCGTGCTTGATTTTGTATGTTGCATCCTATCTTTCAGGTGACTATTCACTCATTGATAGTTTCGCTTCAGCGATTAAGAGAATACGTGGTTTTTACATCATAATGGCCCGCGATTTGAGTTCATTTATGCTTGGATATTTCCTTTTGGATTATATCTTGCAGATTTTAGCTTCAGGAATCCCGGTGGTAGGTTATGTTGTACAGCCATTTTTGCTTGTTTATATGTTCCTTTTCATGGGCAGATATGCGGGTTTTGTACATTGTCGTTTTATTGAGATTAAGAAGGTCCCAACGGCATTGAAAAAGTGATAATGAAACTGTTAAGTCAGTCGATTTATATATAGTTTTATTGGAGGATTTTATTTAAGATGGACGTTAAAGAATTAGCAATTCAGAAGCATACTGAGTGGCAGGGTAAGATTGAAGTTGTAAACCGTGCTCCTGTAGATTCAAAGGAAGCATTGTCAATTGCATACACACCAGGTGTTGCTGCACCATGTCTTGAGATTTCAGATAACGTAGATCTTTCATACAAGTACACAAGAAGAAGCAACCTCGTTGCTGTAGTTACAGATGGTACTGCTGTTCTTGGTCTTGGTGATATTGGACCTGAGGCTGGTATGCCTGTTATGGAAGGTAAGTGCGCACTCTTTAAGGCTTTCGGTGATGTTGATGCATTCCCACTTTGCGTACGTTCTAAGGAAGTTGATGATATCGTTAAGACAGTTAAGCTTCTCGCTGGTTCATTCGGTGGTGTAAACCTCGAGGATATTTCAGCTCCACGTTGCTTTGAGATTGAGAAGAGACTTAAGGAAGATCCTGAAGTTGATATCCCTATCTTCCACGATGATCAGCATGGTACTGCTGTAATCACACTCGCTGGTATGATCAATGCTCTTAAGCTCGTTGGCAAGAACATGGATGATATCGCTGTTGTTGTAAACGGTGCTGGTGCTGCTGCTACAGCTATCACTAAGCTCCTTATTGCTCGTGGTCTTAATGATGTAGTTCTTTGTGACCGTGCTGGTGCTATCTACGCTGGCAGAACAAACAACATGAACCCAGCTAAGGAAGAAATCGCTTCTATCACAAACCAGAAGGGTAAGAAGGGAACACTTGCTGAGGTACTCGTTGGTGCTGACGTATTCATCGGTGTTTCAGCTGCAAACGTTCTTACACCAGAGATGGTTAAGACAATGGCTAAGGATCCAATCGTATTTGCTTGTGCAAACCCAGATCCAGAGATTCGTCCAGAGCTTGCTAAGGAAGCTGGTGTTGCAGTAATGGCAACAGGTCGTTCAGATTTCCCTAACCAGGTTAATAACGTACTTGCATTCCCAGGTATTTTCCGTGGTGCTCTCGATGTACGTGCTTCTGATATTAACGATGCAATGAAGCTTGCTGCTTCAGATGCAATCGCTAGCCTCGTTTCTGATGAGGAGCTCAACCCTGACTACATTCTCCCAGATGCTTTCGATCCACGTGTTGGTAAGACAGTTGCTGCTGCAGTTGCTAAGGCAGCTAAGGATAGCGGTGTAGCTAGACTTTAATTGATAGTAATTAATTGTTTATGCATAAGCGTCCTGCTAGAAATAGCAGGGCGCTTTTTGTATGCAATTTGAAGTTTAATAAATAAATTGTAAAGAAAAGAAAATACGTGAGAATTTTGACGAAAGTAGTTGTAGACTTTTAATATCTAATATTTTGGAATACGGGAGGTCTCAAATGAACAATTTTAAGTTTTTTACACCAACAAAGGTAATCTTTGGTAAGGACACAGAGTCTAAGGTTGCTGATCTTATCAAGGAGTTTGGAGGTAAGAAGATTCTTATCCATTACGGTGGTGGTAGTGTTATCCGTTCTGGTCTTATGAAGAGAGTCACAGATACTTTGGATGCTGCTGGCATTGAGTACATTATGCTTGGTGGTGCAGTACCTAATCCACATCTTGGACTTGTTTATGAGGGCATTGACCTTTGTAAGAAGGAAGGCGTTGATTTTATCCTTGCAGTAGGTGGTGGTAGTGCCATCGACTCTGCTAAGGCTATTGGATATGGTGTAACTAACGAGGGTGATGTTTGGGATTTCTATGACTATAAGCGTGAGGCTACAGCATGTCTTCCAATTGGTGTTATTCTTACACTTTCTGCAACAGGTAGTGAGATGAGTGATTCATCAGTTATTACTAAGGAGGAAGGTCTTGTTAAGCGTGGCTACAGCAGTGACTATTCACGTCCTAAGTTTGCAATTATGAATCCTGTTCTTACAATGACACTTCCTGATTATCAGACAGCTTGTGGATGCACAGATATCATGATGCATACAATGGAGAGATACTTTACAAATGGCGGTAATATGGAAATTACAGATGCTATCGCTGAAGGTCTTTTAAGAACTGTTATGAATAACGCTAAAATCCTCGTAAAGGACCCTCAGAACTACGATGCAAGAGCAGAAGTAATGTGGGCAGGTTCACTTGCTCATAACGATCTTACAGGCTGTGGTAACGATGGTGGAGACTGGATGACTCATAAGCTTGAGCACGAGCTTGGAGGACTTTATGATGTAGCTCACGGTGCAGGTCTTGCTGCAATCTGGGGTAGCTGGGCAAGATTCTGCCTTGATAGCTGTCTTCCAAGATTTAAGAAGTTTGCTATTAACGTAATGGGTGTTGAAGCAGTTGGTACTGATAAGGAAATTGCTATCAAGGGTATTGAGGCAATGGAGGATTTTTATCGTGAAATCAATATGCCAACAAATCTTCGTGAGCTTGGCGTTGCAGCAACAGATGAGGACCTCGTACTTATGGCACATAAGTGTGCTGTTGGTGTAGGTGGTTCTATGGGATCAGCAAAGGTGCTTGATGAAGAAGCAATGCTTGAAATCTTTAAGGCTGCAAAGTAATTAAATTTATCCATAATAAAAGGAGAGTCGGAAATCTTTCTGACTCTCCTTTTTGATTCTTCGAAAACAAAAACTATTAAAGGATTTTATAACCTTTACCCTTAAGGAAACTATCAAGTTCATCTCCATCTGTTGACTTAAGGATAGCAACAGGAGCGGCAGTATTTCTGTCAAAAGAAATGTAGATATAATCGAGATTAAGGTAAGCACTTGAAATAGCATCGAGAAGAGTATCAAGGCTACCGAATTCATCCTTCATTTCAACTCCAGTAACGGAATCAAGGCGACAGAGGTATCCAGCATCAGCCATTGCCTTCTGAGCCTTCTGAGGATCGTCTACAATCATTCTGACGATACCAAACTCAGCACTGTCATTAGTAACAAGAGTAGTAATATTAATCTCGTTGTCCTTCAATACCTTTGTAAGTGCATTCATAGCACCACGCTTGTTTTCTGCGAAAATAGAAAGCTGCTTTAACATAGTACGTAAATCTCCTAAATGATTTTAACTATTATACACAAATAATAGGTAAAAGAGGCAATAAAAAACCGGACCATACGATCCGGTTAGTTTGGTGCACCATCAGGGACTCGAACCCGGGGCCCACTGATTAAGAGTCAGTTGCTCTACCATCTGAGCTAATGGTGCATATGCTTTCTTAAGCCTGTATGAGTATACATCTAACATTTGAATGTGTAAAGAAGATTTTTCACATTCTATGAAAAATTTGCAATAAAAAACCGGACCATGCGATCCGGTTAGTCTGGTGCACCATCAGGGACTCGAACCCGGGGCCCACTGATTAAGAGTCAGTTGCTCTACCATCTGAGCTAATGGTGCGTGTGCTTTCTTAAGCCTGTTTATTATATCATTGCATATTCGAAAGTCAACACTTTATTTGAAAAAATTTTCCATATCGATACTACTGAAGTTCTCTTTGAGTGGAAGAGAGATTTTTCGGCCTTCTTTTGCTGACTTATAAATACCCATAAGAGTATCTACAGAAGAGTAACCAGACATAGCATCTGCAAGAGGCTGTGTATTATTTTTGATAGCATCGATGAAGTTGTCGTAAATGCCTGTATGTGGGTTTGTAGCATTAAGCATTGAAGAGAGGCCATATGTCTTAATGTGCTTCATGATGTAGTGCATATTAAGATTCTTGCCATCTTTACCACGGATATCAAGCTGAGGAATCTTCTTTTTAAGACCAAGGCTGATAACACCATGCTCGCAGAAGATTGAAAACATAGCTGTCTGATTCTTTTCATCAGTTGCTGTTGTTCCTTCGATTGAGGCGAGGGAACCATCCTCGAGTTTAAGGATAGCCATACCAAGATCTTCTGCTTCAATCTTACGAAGTCTCTGAGAAAGCATTGAAGTAGCTTCTACTGGTCTGCTGCCCATAAGCCATACAAGAAGATCAATAGCATGAATTGTCTGATTCATAAGAGCACCACCGTCAGACTTCCATGTTCCACGCCAAGCGGCAGAATTATAGTAATCGTCACCATGACCCCAGCGGGCATAGATAGTACCATGAGTAACCTTGCCGAAAGCTCCAGTTACGATATCTTCACGAAGGAGACTTACGAGAGGGAAGTATCTGTAGATATGTCCCATAGCAATTTTAAGACCAGTCTTATTTGCCAATTCATAGATCTTTCTTGATTCGTCTGATGACATTGTCATAGGCTTTTCAAGAAGAAGATTAGAACCATGGTTAAGTGCATACTCAGCAATACTATAGTGAAGTCCTGAAGGTACTGTTACAGCAACAATATCAGGCTTAATTGTATCGATTGCTTCCTTATAGTCAGTAAAGATTTTTACATCTTTTGAATCTATTTTAGAACTCTCTAAAAGCTTTTTTGGAGCAACGTCACTAACGTCAACAAGAGCCTTAAGTTCGCACTTATAGGAAAGCTTATAGATAGCTTTAAGATGCTTGATTGCAACACGGCCACAGCCGATGATAATTATTGAATACTTTTTATCCATAATTAATATCCTTTGTTTAAAGTCATTAATAATCATACCACACTTTAATGTATAATTATTTTATAAAAATAAACCGAGGTTACGTATGAATATTGTTGATATTATTCTTGATAAAAGGTATGGAAAAGAACTATCTGATGAGCAGATTACGTTCTTTGTAAACGGCGTTACTGATAAGAGTATTCCTGACTATCAGATATCAGCTCTTCTTATGGCTATTGTACTTAATGGCATGAATGAGCGTGAGATGACTACACTTACGCTTGAAATGGCTAAGTCAGGTGAAGTTAATGATTTATCTTATGTAGATGGTGTTGCTGTTGATAAGCATAGTACAGGCGGCGTAGGAGACAAGGTAACACCTCTTGTTATGCCTTTGTGTGCAACTTTCGGTGTTAATACGGTAAAACTTTCTGGACGCGGTCTCGGCTTTACAGGAGGCACTGTAGATAAGTTTGAATCAATCGAAGGTTTTGATGTTTCTCTTGAATCAGAAAGATTCCCAGAACTTATTAATAAGATTGGTATGTGTATTTCAGGTCAGACTCCTGATCTTGCACCAGCTGATAAGGTTTTGTACGCACTTCGAGATGTAACAGGAACTGTAGATTCAATTCCACTTATTGCTTCCAGCATTATGAGTAAGAAGATTGCAGGTGGTGCTGAGGCAATTGTTCTTGATGTTACATGCGGTAGTGGTGCTTTCATGAAGACACCTGAAAGAGCAAGGGAACTTGCAGAGGCAATGATTAAGATTGGTAATCTTGCAGGACGTAAAACAGTTGCGATTATTACTGATATGGATCAGCCTCTTGGAAAAACATGTGGTAACGTTCTTGAGATGCAGGAAGTGTTTGATACATTAACTGGTAAGGGTGCTCCTGATGTAGTTGAAGTTGTATGTAATATTGCTACAGAAATGATTATGCTTGCAGGAAAGAACGATGGTCTTTCACGTGGTGAGTTATTAGTTGAATGTACAAATCGTTTAATGAATGGAAGTGCTCTTGAGAAGTACTTTGAGCTTATTCTTGCTCAGGGCGGACAGGTCAATGAGAATGGTTCTATTATTTACAAAGATACACCATTTGAATCAATGAAGATTCTTGCTACTGAGGATGGATATATTAAGTCTATTCAGACTGAAACTATTGGTCATGCTTCTGTTGGACTTGGTGCTGGCAGAATGAAGAAGACTGATGATATTGATTATGGTGCAGGTCTTATTTTCTATGCGAAGCCAGGTACAAAGGTTCATCGTGGTGATGTTATCTGCTCACTTTGCGTAGGTCAGAATTCAAAGATTGATGAAGAGCGTCTCTGGGATGTTATGGAGATGGTTCAGGATGCATTTACTTATAGTAGTGAGCCAGTAGAGGAACATCACGCTGTAATTGACGTAATTAGCTGATGTTTGTATAATAGAACAAAAGTTTGTTTTAAGAGGCGCTTTATTAATGGCAAATACACCTGAGACAGAGATTATTATTGGAATCGATCCTGGTTACGCGATAACAGGTTATGGGATTATTTCCAAGACTGGTAATAAACTTAAGTGTATTGATTATGGTGCGATTACTACTAAGGCACATACACCTTTTCCTGAGAGACTTCTTACTATTAACGACAGTATGAGAAATATTCTTTCTGTTTATAAGCCTGACTATATGGCTATCGAGGAATTGTTTCTTTATAAGAACACAACTACTGCCATTGGTACAGCACAGGCGAGAGGTGTAGTTATTCTTGAGGCAGCGAGAGCCAGCATTCCTGTATTTGAATATACTCCAGGTGAGATTAAGAACGCTGTTACAGGTTATGGTCGAGCTCAGAAGGAACAGGTTGCCATGATGGTAATGAGACTTTTGGGACTTAGAGAGAAACCTAAGCCTGATGATGTTACTGATGCCTTGGCTATCGCGATTTGTCTTGCTCATACTGGTCCTAAGTTCTCAGCAGAGGCTGTTTCCGGATATCAGTATGGACGTTATGGATATAGTAAACGTAATGAATTTTTAGGAGAATAAAAAATGTATTCTTATATTAAGGGTGAATTGGTTAAGAGAACTGACGATTATATCGTTGTTGATAATAATGGAATTGGATATGAGATTACTTGTCCAATTGCAATTTCTTCTAAGTTTGGTGGTCTCGGTGAGACTGTTACATGCTGGGTTTACCAGAGTGTTAGAGAGGATGATATTTCTTTATTTGGTTTTTCAGCACCAGAGGAGAAGGATATGTTCCTCCTTTTAATTACAGTTAATGGTGTAGGCCCTAAGCTTGCTCACGCTGTATGTTCTCAGATGGATCCTGACAGATTCGCTCTTGTTGTCCTCGGTGGCGATGTTAAGACTTTGACATCTGTTAAGGGACTTGGTAAGAAGGGCGCTGAGAAGATTATTCTTGAGCTTAAGGATAAGTTTAAGGCTCTTGGTAAGTCAGCAGACGACATTGTTGTTTCAGTTCCATCTAGCTCTAATGCTAATGTTTCCAGCGTAGCTAATGACGCTGTTGAGGCACTTATGGTTCTTGGGTATAAGCAGGAAGATGCTGCTTCTGTTGTTAGTAGTTCTTATGAGGATGGTATTTCACTTCAGGAACTTATTCGTAAATCTCTTAAGAGTCTTGCGAGGTAAATTGAATGGATTACAGTACATTTAACGGATACGAAGAGGAAGAGCGCGTATTAGGCAGAACCAAGCAGTTTGGTGATAATGATGAGCGTGGATTAAGACCTGTTCGTTTTGAGGATTATAGCGGTCAGCAGAAGGTTAAGGATAACCTTAAGATTTTTATTGAGGGAGCTAAGTCCAGAGGTGAGTCTTTGGATCACGTTCTTCTTTATGGCCCTCCAGGTCTTGGTAAGACTACACTTGCAGGTATTATTGCATCTGAGATGGGTGTTGCCATGCATATTACTTCTGGTCCTTCAATTGAGAAGGCAGGAGACCTTGTAGCTATCCTTACAAATCTTAATGAGAATGAAGTTCTTTTTATCGATGAGATTCATCGTCTTAATAAGAGTATTGAGGAAGTTTTGTATCCAGCAATGGAGGATTTTGCTGTCGATATTATGATTGGTAAGGGTCCTGCTGCGAGATCAGTAAGACTTGATCTTCCACACTTTACATTAGTTGGTGCTACAACACGTGCTGGTATGCTTTCAGCGCCACTTCGTGATCGTTTTGGTATGCTTCACAGACTCGAGCTTTACGATACAGAAGACCTTATGAATATTCTTAAAAGAGACGCAGATCTTCTCGGAATTAAAATTGATGAGGATGGTCTTAGAAATGTAGCATCCAGATCTCGTGGTACACCTAGAATTGCAATCAGACTTCTTAAGAGAATGCGTGATTTTGCTGTATTTAAGAAGAAGGATATCATTGATAAAGAGGTTTCAGACTTTGGTCTTCAGGCTCTTGATATTGATGCAATTGGTCTTGATGCTGTAGACAGACGTGTGCTTATGACAATCGCCGATGTATTTAAGGGTGGTCCTGTAGGTCTTGAGACTTTGGCTGCCTGCACTGGTGAGGATTCAGTGACTATTGAGGATGTTTATGAGCCATTCCTTCTTCAGAATGGTTTCCTTGCTAAGACTCCACGTGGTCGTGTACTAACAGAGCGTGCGTTTAAGCATCTTGGTATCCCAATGCCAGCTTCATTTATTGAGAAGAATAAGACAGTTATTATGCCTGACAATATGTCTATTGATGATTTGAAGGGTGGTAATAACTAATGTCTATGCTTTTACATGCTTGCTGCGGTCCATGCGCAATGTACCCAGTAGATTATCTGCTTTCAAACGACGTTGATTTGGATTTATTCTGGTTTAATCCTAATATTCATCCTGAGTTTGAGTGGAACAGACGATTGGAGAATTTAAGGAAGGTTGCTGACCACTATAAGCGTGATTTAATTGAGACTGGTGACTGTAGAGAACAGTACTGGCTTTCTAAGGAATATCTTGAAGAGTACAAGACTCGCTGTCTTATGTGTTATGACGTTCGTATGGATGAGGTTGCCAAATATGCAGCTGAGAAAAATTATGATTCATTCTCAACTACGCTTCTTGTAAGTCCATATCAGAATCACGAAGCAATAATTGAATCTGCTGAGAAAAAGGCTTTAAAGTACGGAGTAGAGTTTTCTTATTATGACTTCCGTCCTGGCTTCAGACAGGGTCAGAATATGGCAAGAGATATTGGCCTTTATAGACAAAAGTATTGTGGTTGTATTTTCTCTCTGGATGAGTCTGATTTTAAAGAGAAGATTCTTAAATCATTCGAGAATTAATAAAGAGTGTCGTTTTATAACGACACTCTTTTGTTAGTCATTAATTTTAGTTTCTGGTTCCTTGGCGCTTACTACAATTGAGTAATAACCTTCGTAAATTACCATTCCAGGCTTAGCTCCTGGGATCTTTTTTACGTGGGAGATAGGGCAGTAGTCAATCTCTGCTTTAATATCTCCTGCGCGGCTGCCTTCGATTGAATTATGTTCTTCAATCATGATTGTCTTTGAGTAGAATGCCGCAGTCATTGCTGCCTCAATAACAGCCTGATCAGATGGCATTTCTTCTCCAACTTTTGTCTTAAGTATAACGTGTGTTCCAGGAAGACCCTTAACATGGAACCACCAGTCATTTCTGTCTGCAACCTTAAATGTAAGTTCCTCATTCTGGATGTTATTACGTCCACAAAGAATCTGGTATCCGTCAGAAGATAAGTACTTACGATAAGGAAGAGGCTTATCTACTTTCTTTGAAGTTTTATTCTTCATGTTGGCCTTCTTTGCAGCTTCTCTTAAAGCACGTGAAGATGCTTTACCAGACTTTGCAAGTCCAACTGTTGTATTTGGATTAACGTTATTTTTGTTCTGCTTCTTGCTTGATTTATTAGGCGTAATAATTGATTCAATCTCATAGTTCAAAGCCTTGATATCATCATCACAGTTAGCACTTTGCGCTGCAGTTTTAAGTGTTCTTAAGTACTCAAGGGCACTTAAATCATCAGCGAGATATTCTGAAGATAACTCGAATTTACGCTTTGCCTTACGGAATTTTTTATAGTATTCCTGAGCATTGCCATTAGCATCAAGCTTAGGATCAAGAGGGATAGTAATATCTTTTGGTGGATCCTCGTAGAAATCATTTACAGTAACAGAATCCTGCTTGCCATTAATCATGTAGATGTAGCTTAAGATAAGGTCTCCGTACTTCTTGAAAATCTCAGACTTAATTCCTTCATCGCAGTCAGACTGGTGGATTTCAGCCTTCTTTGAAGCGTGGGAAAGGGCATTGTTAATGATAGTAAGAATGCGCTGACGCTTGTTCTCAAAATCAATAGAAGCATCCTTTTCCTGATAGTAAGTATCAATTGCTTCAGAAATAGAGGCGCAATTTAAAGTCTTCTCGTATCCAACATAATTAAAAGGAGAAAACTCCTCTGCCTGACCATCAGCAGAAAAATATGTTGAAGGGGAATAAGTCTTGTTAATAATGTCTTCGAAAAGCTTATTACAGATTTTAATTAAATCCTGCCTGTCATTATCTTTAAGCTTGTCTGCAGGCATACGCTCATCGATTCCTGCCTGAACGCAAATCTGTCGTGCAAGAATTGGTGCCATACCCTTAATTGAATTAAGTAATGCCTTATCAATTGGACGATGTGCTTCGTCTTCCTTGATTGGAAGATTGCCGTTTGTAGTAAGAGTATATGCAGTCGCAATATCCATTTTGTCCTGGAAAGGAGGGTACTCGTAGATTCTTGCAGGCATAACTTCACGGATTCTGCTGATGCTGTAATCAACGTGAATAGCAGAATCTATAATCTTACCTGTAGAGTTTACGAGAATTGCATTGCTGTATCTGCCCATTAACTCGATTACAAGCTTGATTTCCTTTGTATCGTGAAGTTCATCGATAGTAGAAACGTGAATCTCAATGATTCGCTCGCAACCAGGATTTGTAATAGCAGTAATCCTAGACCCGGAAAGATACTTACGAAGAAGCATACAAAATCCTGGAGGAGTCTGAGGATTCTCTCTAGGAGATTCTGTAAAGTGAATTCTAGGGGAAGAAGGATTAATAGATATTAAAAGCTTTCTAATACCACCATTATTTCTGATGTGAAGAATAATAGTGAATTTATCAGGTTCGAATATTTTATCAATTCTGGCGCCTTGAAGTTCGTTTGAAAGTTCATAGGCGAGAAGATCGCATGTAATACCATCTAGTGCCATCTATGTCTCCGTTATTTATCAGAATTTGAATTAGAGCTGTCATTGATAGCAAAGAAAAGAATGAATACAGCAACTAAAGCAACCAAAATTAACTCAACACCAAGAATCTTAAAGAATCTGTCGTAATTGTTCCAGGCAAAGAGTAAATCGAGCAATACAATAATTACAATAGCAGCAATATGAATAAGAGTTTTAAATATTCGACTCTTCTTATACATGCTGATAAAGTAATCTAAAGATGGTTCCATTGATTCTGCACTCTGTACAGGCGGTTTCTTAGTAGTTCTGGATCTTGAAGTAGAATTAGAACTGTTGCGGCTGGAACCTGATCTGGTATTTGTTGTCTTTCTTCTTGTATTTGAAGAACTTCTTGAGTTAGAAGAAGTTGTTGTACGTCTGTTACCTGTATTGCTTCTAGATCTATTAGAAGATTTGGACTGTGCCATGCTATACCCCTGAGTTACTCTAATTTCCGTTATATTTTACCACAAAACGATACAATTAATCGTACACTTAATTTGCTACAATACGTATATGGATGGAAAAAGATACGAACAGCAGGTAGCTATATATTTACGTAGTAAGGGCTTTAGACGGGTTAGTATTACTAAGGCTTCTAATGACTATGGAATTGATATTATCTGTTATAAGAGACGCCTTAAATATGGTGTTCAGTGTAAGTATTATAGTAAACCTGTTGGTGTTCACGCAGTGCAGCAGGTTGTAGGTGGTATGAGATATTACGATTGTGACAGGGCAATGGTAGTTACTAATAATACTTATACCAGACAGGCAATTGAACTTGCTGAGCGTAATGATGTTGATTTAATTGAGAAGTATAGTGGCAAGTCCAGCCTTCGTAAGGTTTTGCTTCAGATTATTCTTGTTCTTGGGCTATTAGACATAATGTTTACCAGTTATTGGGTTTACTCATTAATTGGATTAATTATCTATCTGGTTTTCTTATCCTTTGGAATTTATGTTAAGTATAAGTACAAAAAAAGTATTTCTATGGAAGAGGAATCTTTAGAAGAAGATAACAGTATAGAGGAAATAGAGGATTAAAAAAGCGACTTCGTAATGAAGTCGCTTTGAGTTTTTATTGTTAGTAAAAATCTTACTGTAAGTCACCCTTCTCAGCGAGGAGCTTCTTAATCTTCTCTGTTGGGTTAATAAGATTTGAAAGTGATGCATCGTGGTTGATAGCATCGATAAGAAGTGCAACGAACTTAGCCATGTTAACATCTGCATACCATGGAGCCTCGAGAAGCTCTGGACGACGGTAGATACAGTTAGTAGCAAATACCTTATCGAATACGCCTTCTTCGTAAGCCTTATTGAAGTTGTCGATACCCTCTGTGAAGAGACCAAATGTAACTGCACAGAATACCTTACGAGCTCCACGCTCCTTCATAGCCTTAGCGATATCGAGCATTGAATCACCAGATGAAATCATATCATCAACGATGAGGATATCCATGCCTTCAACTGAGTCACCGAGGAACTCATGAGCAATGATTGGGTTACGTCCGTTAACGATAGTTGTATAGTCACGACGCTTGTAGAATGTTCCGAGAGGTACACCAAGGATAGAAGCGAAGTACATAGCTCTGCTGATACCACCCTCATCAGGTGAAACTACCATGAACTTACCCTTTGTAAAGCTAAGATCAGGAATTGCACGATACATTTCCTTGATAATCTGATATGTAGCAGGGAGTGACTCGAATCCTGAAAGTGGGATAGCGTTAGCAACTCTCTCATCGTGTGCATCGAAAGTGATGATGTTTGAAACGCCGAGGTTATAAAGCTCTTCGAGTGCAAAAGCACAGTCCAAAGACTCACGTGAGTTTCTCTTGTGCTGACGGCTCTCATAAAGGAAAGGCATGATTACATTGATACGACGTGCCTTACCAGAACAAGCGAGGATAACTCTCTTAAGATCCTGATAGTGATCATCAGGGCTCATTCTGTTCATCTGACCGAACATCTTATATTCGATAGAAGGGTTCATAACATCACTAATGATGAAGAGGTCATGACCACGAACTGAGTTCTTAACTACAGCCTTTCCCTCACCAGAAGAGAATCTTGGATTATCTACCTCAATACGATAGTCTGAACGGAGGAAGCCTGGATACTTAGAAACAATCGCTTCCTGCTGATACTCAGCACGTCTTGAGTTAAGGTAATAATTTACTTTGTCAGTAAAATCAACGCTACCACTGAGTGGTACAATTGCGATTGGTCCAACTGGAGCCATTGGGTTCTCACCGTACTGGTTGTAACGGGAATAAGATCTTTCATCTGAAGGAACTGAAGTCATGATGCACACATACCTTTCTGTATTAAAAATTTCCTTACTTACTTAATTATTCAAATTCATCAAACAATTCACCGATTCTCATCTGACCTAAGTACTCAGAGATTCGCTTAGTTGAATTAATGAGATTGAAGATTGATTCATCGACGTTAAGTGAATCGATAATCTTAGCGACATATGGAGTCATATTAACGTCTGTGTACCATTCTCTTGAAAGAAGTTCAGGGGAACGGTAGATAAGGTTTGTATTAAGAACAGCCTTGATAATGCCATCTTCATAAGCCTTATCGAATTCATCCAAGCCACTTGTGAAAAGTCCATAAGTAGCAAGACAGTAAATATCTCTGGCACCAGCATCCTTGAGTTTCTTTGAAGTTCTAAGCATTGTGCTACCAGAATTAATCATATCGTCAATGATGAGGATGTCCTTACCGTTAACATCGTCACCAAGGAACTTATAGTCCTTAATAGGGTGCTCACCATTAATCTTTTGTGTGTAATCTCTGTCTCTGTAGAAAATTCCAAGAGGGAGATTAAGCATTGAAGAGTAGAAGATGCCTCTATTAACACCAGATTCATCAGGACTTACAACAATTGTCTTGTCCTTATGAAGTGAAAGAGAATCATATGATGAGAAAAGAGTAGAAATAATCTTATATGCGCTTCTAGGGAAGTCGATACCCATAAGTGGCACTGCATTTGCAATACGCTCATCGTGTGGATCGAAGCAGATAATGTTTGCTACACCAAGTGAATTTAACTGCTGAAGCATATAAGCACAATCAAGAGATTCGTTTGAAGATTTTCTGTCCTCAGTACGAGCTTCATATGCGAAAGGCATAATTACGTTAATACGTTTTGCCTTACCAGAGCATGTTGAAACAATACGTAACAAATCCTCATAGTGATCGTCAGGTGAGAGAACATGATCGCCCTTAACAAGGCTGATAGAAGCGTTATGTGAAAGAACGTCTGTAATAATAAAAACATCATGTCCTCGAACACTCTCGCCCAAATGGAATTTACCTTCACCAGTCTGGAAACGAATAAGGTTTGAATCAATGATGTAATTTGTTCTTAAATAACCTGGATTATTAACATAGGAGTTTGCCTTAGTCTCATATCTCATGAGTCTCTTAGAATAGAGAACGTCGTTAACACTTCTTACGAACTCAGCGTTCGCAGTATGTGAGATAATAGCAATAGGACCAAATGGTTCAAGCTCAGACATATACAATTCTCCTTCTTCTTACAGAATTAGTATCTTTCAAAATAAGTCTATTTTCAACTGTATTATTTAGACAAAAAGGTCACTTTTTTAATAAAAACTATTTCTATTTTATCCAATGTTTACATAGTGGATTTATTATTGAAAATTACTCTATTCCGAGATAGTCTGCAATTCCTTTTCGTAAATCCTCAATTCCCATTTTTGCCTGAGAAGAAACAGCGTAAATCATCGCGTTTTCAGAGAAGTCAAATTCTTCCTGAAGTTCCTTTAATCTCTTCATGAGCTGAGCACGGCTGAACTTATCGCACTTAGTAAAAACAACGAAATATGGGATATTGTTGCTGTTCATATACTGAAGCATTCCAATATCTTCCTTTGAAGGCTGATGTCTTACATCAATTAAGTGGAGAACGAGGTCGTACTTACGCCCACAAGTAAAATAATCATCAGCAAGCTTACTGAAGCCTTCTTTTAAATCCTTGGAAACCTTGGCATAACCATAACCAGGCAAATCGGCAATTAAAATCTTACGATCTACGTTAAAGAAAACTACTGCACGAGTCTTTCCTGGAGTCTGTGATACACGAGCAAGCTTCTTGTTATCTGATAAAGCATTGATAAGGGAAGACTTGCCAACATTTGACTTACCAGACATAACAATTTCAGGTAATCCGAGTTCTGGACATTGCTTAAGATTTGCTGCGAGAGCGGCAAACTGTGTATTTCTAAAATTTACTGGCATTAGATTTCTCCTTTGTCGATTCTTGTCTGGTATTTTGGTGCATTTTGGTGCCAAATTCGATCTTAAATAGCATAGCATAAAGGTATGATTCTAAAAAATACAAATCTAAGACTAATCATCCAGCGAATTTCTTGTAATCTCGCCAAAAGACCTGTGTTACTTCCTTCTTTAGTTCTAGTTGGAAGTGCTATTGCTGCAATTAGTTTTTATTCCGTAATTCCATTTGTTATAGCGGTACTCATTTCTTTGATTTGCCTTTGTATTAGGGAGTTTAAGGAACTTAGGTTTTCTTTGTGTCTGATTGTTGTTGCTTCTATTTATCTTGGAATAAGCCTTCATTTCAGTTTTAGTAATTTCTTTCAGGAGAATGCTTACGATGTTTCATTTGAAGGCAGGATCATTGAAGTAACCCAAAGACTCGATGGAACTTTTAATATCGTTATCCAAAGTCAGGATTATGGAAATATTTCCCTTAGAGTTTCTGATGGTGAGTGCGATTTTAATGTAGGCGATATTTACCTGTTTTCAGGTGATTTGAGGATTCCTTCAAAGCCAACAAATCCAGGTGAATTCGATTATGGAGAATACCTTAAAAATCAGGGGATTGGCGTTATTTTTAATCCGACGTCTTATGAGCTTATTAGTAAATCTGATTTTGGAAGTAAAGTTGGTACGCTACGAAGATTCTTCTTTGATATAAAAAGCCGTTTAGCAGGAGTTTTTAGAGAAGAAAATGGATTAGTCGCATCAATGTTTCTTGGGGATTCAACGTTGATTGAT
Source organism: Saccharofermentans sp. (assembly GCA_045639635.1). GTDB lineage: Bacteria > Bacillota > Clostridia > Saccharofermentanales > Saccharofermentanaceae > Saccharofermentans. The sequence continues at coordinate 28,026 of JAZUDM010000012.1, forward strand.
GATTCTGATCAGGGACTTTTTAGAAGAGTTGGATGTTCGCACCTTCTTGCAGTATCTGGAACCCATTTTTCAGGCTTTCTTGCAATGCTTCCGTTTTTGTTTGAAAAGTTCAATGTTAATAAGCGTAAGTCAATAGAAATAAGTGCTTTGTTTTGTTTGTGTCTTGGTTTTCTGACTGGCTGGACTCCGTCAGTAACACGTGCTGCATTTATGTGTTTGGTATCTATGATTTCCAGAGACTCTTTATCAGGAATGGCGCTTTCCAGCATTGCTATTATTATCGCTAATCCTTTTCGTGCTGTGTCTACAGGATTTCTTATGAGTTTTTCGTGTGCATTGAGTATTAAAATGTTTGCTTTTGATTTCTCTGAAAAGTTAGAGTCAGCAGGATTTTCAAGAAATGTTTCGGGGACTTTATCTGTATTTTTGGCTAGTCAGATTGGAATAATACCTTTCTGGCAGTCTACTGGAGCTTATTTTAACGTGTTTAATCTGCCTGCACAGATTGTTGAAACCTTGCTTGCAACTTTGGCCTGCATGGTGTTCGTGCCTCTTGTTTCTGTGGCATTTATTGTAGGAGATTTTGTGACGATACCTCTGGTGCTTTTATTGAAACTAATGAGATTTATTGCTGTAGCTGTAAATAAGATTCCTGGTTTTTCCATAAGTAGCAGGGTGCTCGGTTCGTTTTTAACCTGGTCATTTTGTGCATTCCTGATTCTGTTACTAATCAAACCATGCATACTTAAGCGGTTGCTCTTGATGCCTTCATTAGCTTTGTTTGCTGTAGCTGTTGGATTTCTTTTGGGAGGGATATCAAATCAGCCAGAACTTAAGATGATATTTATCGATGTTGGACAGGGAGATAGTTGTCTGATTATTGCAGGAAATTATAGCATTCTGGTTGATGCGGGTATTTATAGTGAAGGTGCATCCAGTGTGATGTCAGTTCTTGATTACTATTCGATAAATCAGGTTGATATTGCCTGTATGACTCATTGGGATCAGGATCATGCTGGAGGAATAGTGGCTTTATATGAAGCGGGAAGAGTGAAAAGAATAGTGACGTCTTTTGTAGGAGAAAGTAATGAGGTTGAAGGTTTTCTTACGAATAACATAGAAGATGCGACTTTGGCGGATTTCTTCCTTTCGGATGTTGAAATTATAAGTAGAGGAGATGCAATTAAACTAAGTGATAGTGTTACGCTTGAATGCATATCTCCGCAAAAGTCTATAGATGGCGGTAATGAAGATAGTGTTGTGTTTCTGGTTAAGACAGATTGCTTTTCGTGCCTCTTGACTGGTGACATCGGAAAAGATACCGAAAGGGAATTGATTGCATCCGGAGTTATAGGTGAGTGCGATTTAATTAAAATTGGGCATCACGGAAGTAAATATTCGACATCACGTGAATTAATCAGAAGTACAGGTGCTGATTACGCTGTTATATCTGTTGGCAGATACAATAACTACGGTCATCCTTCTCCAGAAGTCATTGATTTACTTAAAGATGAAGGGGTATTTTTCTTTCAGACGCAGTACGATGGAGCAATAATAGTCGACGTTTGGAATGATAAATGGGATATCTATAAATATATAAGGTAGTTATTATTAACAAAACGTTTGTGCAAAAGTTGCTTTTTTCAATGAAATTGACGAAAAAAATGTTATAAATTTAAAAGTTAAATATTTTTGTTCATAAACGCACAAATAAGTGTATAATTAAAAATATTTTTGATGGAGGTTTCTTTATGAAAAAGAATATTAAGAAGATTGTTTCCGTATGCGTTGCTTCTTCTATGCTTCTTTCTCTTGCAGGTTGTGCTGATAAGGCTCCAGAGATGGTAGCTGATCAGGCTGATAGCTTTGTATCTGCTGTAACAGGTATGAACGCTAAGAAGATTAAGGGTGCATGTTCAGAAGATCTTGACGATGACGATGCTGAGATCATTGACAATTACTGTGGTTATGCTTCAAATGATGATATTAACTATGATAGCTATGTTGTAATGGCCGCAGTTGCTGATACTCTTTCAGCTGAGATTGATGAGGATTCTATCGAGGCTTCAACTAAGAAGGGTGAGGGTTCAGCAGATGTAGTATTTACTATTGCTGATTATGAGTCAATTGTTGCTGATGAGGATCTCATGGTTGATGAGAATACAGCTGTTGGCGCAATCGAAGACGCTGATACTAAGGAGATCGAAGTTACTGTAGAGTTCGAGCTCGAGGATGGCGAGTGGGTTGTTTCAAATGCTGTTGATGTTATCTCTGAAGTTTACGCTTTCGTTGATGATATTGATGTATCTTTCGTTCCACCATTCTCATTCGATAATTTGAGATGGTACTACACAGACGATGGTGATTTTGATGTTGCTAGCGGTGATACTTCTGCTGTTTACACAAATGAGAGCTACTGTCTTGATGTTGATATGATTATCCCTTCAGATGTTGATTACTCAGAGCTTTACTATGAGTACACATTCGAGGGTCAGGTAGTTTACACAAGTTCAAATGGTTCTCGTATGGGTTACCTCTACGCTTCTGATTGTGGTTCTGTAGAGCTTGTTGATGGTTACTTCCCAGCTGGTGTTTACACATGTACTTTCTACCTTGATGGTGAGGAAGTTGCTACTGCTTCATGTACAGTAGTATTGGATGTAGCAACAACTACAGCTCCTTCATCACCAGAGCCATCAGACATTGATATCAATGCTGAGCTTGCTGCTCTTTCTGTTGGTGATGTTGTTTACCTCGAGAACACAAGTGATTTCTATGCTAATACAAGTGATTGCGTTTGGTATGATGTAGCTGGTGATGGTGTTGTTTCTGACGGTCGTTATGCTTCAGGTACAACAGCAATTCAGTTCACATGTATGGCTGATGAGGATTGCGGTGATATCGGATTCATCTACTGCTACAGTGCTGATGGAAACTATGCAAATTCTGAGATCGTTACAAACGATATCGGTAACCTTGTAAGCTACGGTAACGGTGATTTCTATGAGTTCGACCTTACAGGTTGTCAGGCTGGTACATATTGGATTGTAGTTTGTGATTCAAACTTCAACGTTCCATATGTAATTGGTATGTGTCAGGTAGGCTAATAGTCAATTAACGTTAGTATTACTTATTTAAAAGCTTCTGCCTTTTTGGCAGAAGCTTTTTTTCTTGACCGAAATTGTTGCCTTTGATATTATCAGTCTAGTTAGTATATTTCTTGCTATGAAGAGGAATAGTATTTTTCGTAATCATTTGCAGAGAGTTGTCGTTAGGTGCGAGACAATATTGATAGCGATTAAGAACTCACCTTGGAGCATTCCAGTTGAAAGCTTGTTGCGATTAGATTAGGACGGTAGCTCACCGTTATTGGAGCAGGATATCGGATATAGTATCCCGTATCTGTTGAGTGCATCCAGTTGGATGAATTAGAGTGGTACCGCGAATGACCCTTCGTCTCTATACGAGTCGAAGGGTCATTTTTTATTCTAGGAGGACGTAGAAATGATGAATTATCAGAAGTACAAGAAAATCCCTGAGGTTAATTTGCCTAACCGTAAGTGGCCTTCAAAGGTGATTGATAAGGCTCCAATCTGGTGTACAGTTGATTTGAGAGATGGTAACCAGGCACTTGAGATTCCTATGACAATGGAGCAGAAACTCAAGTTCTTCGATTACCTTGTAAAAGTTGGATTTAAGACAATTGAGATTGGTTTTCCAGCAGCTTCAGATACAGACTATAACTTCTGCAGAACTTTGATTGATAATAATTTGATTCCTGAAGGTGTTGCTATTCAGGTTTTAACACAGTCAAGACCACAGATCATTGAAAAGACAATGGAGGCAGTTTCGGGTGCTAAGGATGTTGTAGTTCATCTTTATAATTCAACAAGTACTTTGCAGCGTGATGTTGTATTTGATTTTGGCATGCAGGAATGTAAGGAACTTGCTGTTTTTGGCGCTCAGATGATTAAGGAATATATCGATAAAGATGAGAGTGGTACAAACTGGATTCTTGAGTATTCTCCAGAGAGTTATTCTTCAACAGAGCCTGAGTTTGCTGTAGAAATCTGTGATGCTGTTTGTGATGTATGGCAGCCAACTCCAGATAAGAAGATTATTATCAATCTTCCTGAAACAGTTGAGTATACACTTCCTAATGTATATGCAGACATGGTTGAGTACTTCTGTGAAAATACAAAGTGGCGTGATTCAATGATTGTTTCACTTCATACTCATAACGACAGAGGAACAGGCGTTGCAGCTTCTGAGCTTGGTATGCTTGCTGGTGCAGACAGAGTAGAGGGTACTTTGTTTGGTAACGGTGAGAGAACTGGTAACGTGGACGTTATTACTCTTGCAATAAATATGCTTATGCAGGGCGTTGATCCTGAGCTTGATTTCAGTAACATGAACGAAGCTATCGATACATACGAAGAGTGCACAGGTATGATTGTAAATCCACGTCAGCCATGGTCAGGTAAGCTTGTATTTACAGCATTTTCTGGTTCACATCAGGATGCTATTAACAAGGGTAAGAGAAAGATGGCTGAAAGAGGTGAGACAATCTGGGCTGTTCCTTATCTTCCAATTGATCCAGCTGATGTAGGAAGAGCTTATGAGCCAATCGTTCGTATTAACAGCCAGTCTGGTCGTGGTGGAATTGCATTCGTTCTTGAGCAGTCATTTGGCGTACAGCTTCCTAAGAGCTTCCAGAAGGATTTCCTTCCTATTGTTAAGAAGGAGACAGATGAGAACGCTACTGAGCTTATGCCACAGCAGGTATTTGACCTCTTTGATGATAACTACATTAATGTAATGGCTCCTTATGGTCTCTCAAGATTTAGCGAGCATTACCTTAGCCATAAGAAGTCTGAGGTTGAGGCAATTATTACTGATAATGGTAAGGAAGTTACAATTAAGGGTGTTGGTAACGGTCTTCTCGATGCATTCGTAAATGCTTTCGGTGAGTATACTGGCACTAAGTTCTCAATCAAGATGTATAACGAGCATGCTCTTAAGAGTGGTACAGATTCAGCCGCTATTACATATATCGAGATTGTTAGAGAGACTGATGGCAAAGTATTTATCGGTGCTGGTGTATCAAGTTCTGTTACAAAGAGTTCCGTTCGCGCTATCGTAAGTGCATATAACAGAATGATTGGCTGATTTTAAATAGTTTTAGGCAAATAAATAAGCTGGAATCTAATAAGGTTCCAGCTTTTGTTTATTAAAGAATCATTTCCATTCCAGTCTTATAAGGAATTAATCCCTGGCTTCTATAGAAAGCATCAGCACCAGGATTACATTCCCAAACATTAAGTGTGATGTTGTAGTAGCCATTGTCCTTTGCGAAAGCTTTTACGTAATCAAGAATACTTTTGCCAACACCATGTCTTCTGAAGTTTTCTGAAATACAGATATCGTCAATGTATAAAGTCTTAATAGGAGTTAATACATTATCATCTGGGTGTTCCTGATGAACGCAGAAAGCATAACCAACAACGCCGTTTTCATCATCATCGTATACGAAGATTGGTCTTAAATCGTCCTTGATGATTTCTTCTAATTCATCGTGATTATATTTAGTACAGTCTGGCTTAAATAGGTCAGGTCTGCCATTATGGTGAACCATTAATACCTGTAGTAGTAAGTCGAGAATAGCATCAATATCTTTTACTTCAGCACGTCTGATCATAACATTTTGTTCCTGTTTCTAAATTCTTCATCATGTCTCTTACGCAAATTCTTACGGAAAATAAGAATTGAGAAGAGAAGGATGATAATGAGCACAATGATTGTCGAAATAGCGATAAGCATTGTCTTTAAATTAGTCATAGGAGTTGTCTTATGAGGATTAATCGTAACGATATTATCCTTTGTACTAATTTCAAGATGAAGTACTCCGACAATATAAGTCTTGTCTGCATAGCATTTACAGATTGGAATATCAAAGTACTGCTCATCAAGAGTCTTATCGATAATGACATTAGATAAATCTACAGCATTAGTACAACCCTGAGATACTCTGAATGTTGTTGTTGTAAGGTAAGCAGAGTACTCAGATGTAGTATTAATTACAGTAAGATCTGTATCTACAAGAGCACCATTGATCTGATCAATCGTATCATCGAACAATGACATAAATTCACTTTGCTCGATTGGAATCGTAGTAAAACTGTTATAACCATATTCAAATAATTCAATCGTATCGCCGTAACGCGACTCACTGCTTGTAGCACCAAGAATAACTACAATTAACTCACGACCATTACGCTCTGCAGCAGCAACCTGTGTATATCCGATTCCATCAGCATAACCGGTTTTACCGCCAACATAGTAATCGTAAGAATACTCCTGAGTAGAAATAAAACGGTTTGCATTAGAAAGAATACGTGATTCGTTATAAAGGTTTGTAGCAGGCATTGTGTGCTGGAAAGAAGTAGAAATGCTTACAAAATCCTGATGCTTGATACATTCCTTAAGGATGAGTGCAAGATCATGAGAAGAACTAGTGTTATAAGCAGTACCATTTGTAATACCGTAGCAGGATACAAAGTTACTATTAGTACATCCGAGTTCCTGAGCACGTCTGTTCATAAGGTCTGTGAAAAGAACTTCAGCGCCTGAAACCTTGATAGCAAGTGCAAGGCAGGCATCGTTTGCTGATTTAAGAAGAGCTGCATAAATCATATCTCTTACAGTAACTTCTTCGCCCTCAGTAAGACCAAGTGTCTCAAGGCCCTCTGGAATTCCAATATACATTGACTGATCAATAACGATTGTATCGTCAAGCTCCAAGTTCTCGAGAGCAAGCAAAACAGTCATAATAATTGTAGTTGTTGCTGGATTATAAGATTCATTAATATTACGACCCATTAAAACTGTGTCTGACTGAGCATCGTAAAGAATATAGGATGAACCAGTAATTGAAGGTGCATCAGCAAATGAATCATTAAGCAAATCATCATATGCTTCGTTCTGAGAAATAAGATTATCGTCAGGGTCGTCAAACTGTTCGTTTACAGCAAGAACAGTAGGTGCCCATAAAGCGCCATAAACGAAAGTGAAAACTATAAATAGACATGTTAAATACTTAAGTAACTTTTTCATAAATCTAATTATATCAATAAGTTTGTATTTTCAATAAGAATATTGAAAAAAGCTTTTCAGTAATAGCTTATATTTTTGTTTTAAATCTTTAATCGTGATAAGATATTGTGTTAAGTTTTGTGAAAGTGTTTTTAAGAGGTTAAAAATGGCTATTGTTACTGTTCAGAACGACGATATGAAGTCAACTTATGAAGCAACAAACGAGTTAAGAGAGTATTTTGCTTCGCTTAAAGTTCAGAAAAACAGAGACATTACATATAGTATTAGAACATACGGATGTCAGCTCAATGAATCTGATTCAGAGAAGATGTCTGGTATGCTCGATGAGATTGGTGTTGTTGAAGCAAAAGAGGGTGAAACACCTGATATTATTATGCTCAACACTTGTTCTGTAAGAGAGAATGCTGAAGACAGATTGTTTGGTAATCTTGGAATCTTTAAGGCTGATAAGAAGGCAAACAAGGATATGATTGTTATTGTCTGTGGCTGTATGATGAAGGTTCAGGAAAACGTAGATAAGATTAAGAAGAGTTTTCCATATGTTGATCTCGTTTTTGATCCACAGCAGATTCATTTGTTCCCAATTTTGCTTAGAGATTCATTAAGAGGTAAAAAGCAGCTCGTTAATATTTCTTCAGTAGATTATATTGCTGATGATTCTTTGCTTCCTGTATCACGTAAACGTAAGTTCAGAGCTCTTGTGCCTATTATGTATGGATGTAATAACTTCTGTACTTACTGTATCGTTCCTACTACAAGAGGTAGAGAAAGATCACGTGATTTCGATGCAATTATTGATGAAGTAAAGTCACTTGCAGCTAATGGATATAAGGAAATCCTCCTTCTTGGTCAGAATGTAAATTCTTACGGAAGAGGTAATAGTGATGGTAAGACTTTCCCGGATTTGCTTCGTGCTGTAGCTGAAATCGAGGGTATTACAAGCGTAAGATTTATGTCATCACATCCTAAGGATATTTCAGATGAAGTAATCGACATTATGGCAACTTATCCTAATGTAGAAAAGCATCTCCATCTTCCACTTCAGGCAGGTTCTGACAGAGTGTTAAAGGAAATGAACAGACCATATACAGTAGAGCAGTATATGCGTATTGTTGATTTGTTCAGAAGCAGAATTCCAGACGGAGCTATTTCTACAGATATTATTGTTGGATTCCCAGGTGAGACTGAAGAAGACTTCCAGGGAACTTTGGACGTTGTAAAGAGAGCGAAGTACGATTCAGCTTTTACATTCCAGTACTCAATCAGACCTGGAACTAAGGCTGCTACTATGGAAAATCAGATTCCTCATGATGTTGTTACAGAAAGATTTGGAAGACTTCTTGAGATTCAGAATGAGCTTGCTTTCAATTCAAATAAGGCAAAGGTAGGAAAGACAGAGTCTGTACTTATCGAGGGTGAGAGTTCTACTGCACCTGATATTCTTACAGGCAGAACTTTGTCTAACCATTTGATTAATTTCACTATTCCAGATGAACTTAAGAAGCCTGGAATGAGTTCTAAGGATTATGAGGGAATGATGTGTAAGGTTCATTTTACTAATGCCAGACCTTACTCAGTTGACGGTGTATTGGAGAGTTGGGAATGAGTGAGAATCAGCCATTACATTTAAGCGATATTGATGTTTCAAGCTTATCGCCAATGATGCAGCAGTATGCTGAGCTTAAGAATAAGCTTGGCGATACTATTTTGTTCTATCGTCTTGGTGATTTCTATGAAATGTTTTTCGACGATGCTTTGTATGTTTCAAAGACTCTTGAATTAACACTTACTGCAAGAGATTGTGGTAGCAATATGCGTGCTCCAATGTGTGGTGTTCCTTTCCATGCTTTCCAGACTTATGCCAACAGACTTGTTTCAATTGGGCATAAGGTCGCTATTTGTGAGCAGCTTGAAGATCCTTCAATGGCAAAGGGCCTTGTAAAGCGCGGTGTTACAAAGATTCTGACTCCTGGTACTATGACTGATACAAGTGGTCTTGAGGATCGTAAGAATAACTATCTTATGAGTATCTGTTGTGTTGGTAATCAGTTTGGTGTTGCTGTAGCAGATATTACTACTGGTGTTTTTGAGGCTACTCAGCTTACTTTTGCTGATAATGGTGAACATCTTATTAATCTTGTTGGAAAGTATTTGCCATCTGAGATTATCCACGACTCATATTTTGCAGATACTATTGAATATAAGACTATTGTCAGAGGCTTTCAGACTTCTTTTACTGAGAGAAGTGACAGAGATTTTAAGAGCAGTGTTATTCGTGAGAATAAAACACTTAAGGTGTATGGCCTTGATAAGTTCCAGGATAATGATTTGATTCTTGGTGCAAGTGCAGCGCTTCTTTCTTATGCAATGGAGACTCAGACAGATAATGTAGCTCATTTGCGTGAGATTAACTGTTTCAAGATTTCTGAAACAATGGAGCTCGATTTAACTACAAGAATTAATCTTGAGTTGACTTCAACAATCAGATCTAAGGCTCGTAAGGGTTCGCTTCTTTGGGCTATCGACAGAACAAAGACTGCAATGGGTGGAAGACTTCTTCGTAAGTGGGTAGAAGAGCCACTTATTGTAACTGCTTCAATCAATAGCAGACTTGATGCTGTTGAGGAAGCTTCAAATAAGTTTATTGCACGACAGGAAATTATCGAGGGATTAACAGGTCTTTACGATATTGAAAGACTTGCTGCAAAGGTTTCTCTTGGAAGTATTAATGCAAGAGAAATGCTTGCTTTGAAGAATTCACTTGGAAAGCTTCCATTCCTTTTGAAGTGTGCTGAGTCTTTTAGCGAAGGTGCATTCAGAAGCATTAAGAATATGCTTGATCCAATGGAAGATATTTACGAACTTCTTGAGGCATCTATTAATGAAGAACCACCTGTAACTATTAAGGATGGTGGAATCATTAAGCGTGGTTACAATCAGGAGTGTGATGAACTTTACGATATCGCTACAAATGCAAAAGAGTACATTATGGCTCTTGAAGCACGTGAACGTGAGCGTACAGGTATCAAGAACTTAAAGATTGGTTATAACCGTGTATTTGGTTATTACGTTGATGTTCCACGTAGTAATTCAGCAGAACTTCCTGAGGAATACACACGTAAGCAGACACTTGCTAATAACGAGAGATATATTTCTCCAGAACTTAAGGAACTTGAAGATAAGATTCTTGGAGCCCAGTCAAAGAGAATCGCTCTTGAGTACGAGCTTTTTGTTGAGATTAGAAGTAAGGTTCTTGAGAATAGCGAAAGACTTTTTGGCAGTGCCCGTGCTGTTGCTTTGATTGACGTAATTACAGCTCTTGCTGAACTTGCTTCTGATGAAGGTTATGTAAGACCAATTGTTGATAATTCAGAGGTTATTGATATCAAGGATGGTCGTCATCCTGTTGTTGAGAAGATGATTTCTTCAGGTGACAGTTTCATTCCTAATGATACTTGTCTTGACGATAGTAACCGTCTGATGGTGCTTACTGGTCCCAATATGGCAGGTAAGTCAACATATATGCGTCAGGTTGCAATTATTGTACTTATGGCTCAGATTGGTTCATTTGTACCTGCAAAGTACGCAAGAATTGGTCTCGTTGATCAGATTTTTACACGTATTGGTGCTTCTGATGATATTTCAATGGGTCAGTCAACATTTATGGTTGAGATGAAGGAAGTATCTTCAATTCTTAAGAATGCTACAAGAAGAAGTCTTCTTCTCCTTGATGAAGTTGGTCGTGGTACAAGTACTTACGATGGACTTTCTATTGCCTGGGCTGTAATTGAGTACATCATTGATCCTCAGGTTTTATATGGAAGAACAATTTTTGCTACTCACTACCATGAGCTTAATAAGCTTAAGGATATTCTTCCAGGCGTATTTAATAACCATGTTGATGTTAAGGAAACTGACGATGGTGTAATTTTCCTTCATAAGATTGTTGAAGGTGGTACTTCAGACAGTTACGGTATCGAAGTAGCAAGACTTGCAGGAATCCCTGACGATGTTCTTGTAAGAAGCCGTGAAATCTTAAAGGAACTCGAAAGAGTTGGTAACTTCAGAGTTAACGATAATTCTGGTGATGAGAGTTTTGTAAGTGAGTCTAATGGTGAAGGCTTTAATCTCGATAAAGTTTCATTTAAGAAGGAAGACAAACTCAGAAAAACAATTAAGGATCTTGATATTTCAAGAATCACACCACTTGAAGCTATGAATATCCTTTATGGACTTATTGAAGAAGCAAATAAGGAGCAGGATTAATGGGCCGCATTAACGTACTTGATACTCAGACAGCTAATGCAATTAAAGCTGGTGAAGTTATTGAGAGACCAGTATCTGTTGTTAAGGAATTGATTGATAACAGTATCGATGCTGGTGCTACTTCTATTCGCGTTGAATTTGAGAATGGTGGTATTTCACTTATTCGCGTTTCAGATAATGGAATTGGAATGGAAGAAGATGATGCACTTAAGTGTTTTCTTATTCATGCTACTTCAAAGATTTCCTGCATTGAGGATATCTACAGATTAAGCACAATGGGATTTAGAGGTGAGGCTTTGGCTTCAATTGCAGCCTGCTCTGAAGTAACTTTGATTACAAAGATGGCTGATAAAAAGGTAGCAACTCTTGTTAAGTATGAAGACGGAGTTCTTGTAGAAAATTCAGAGTGTGCTGCTGATACTGGAACTTCAGTTACAGTAAAATCTCTTTTCGCCAATATCCCAGCAAGATATAAGTTCCTTAAAAAGGATTCAACTGAGGGCATGTATATCTGTTCTCTAGTAGAGAAGATGGCGATTATTAACCCTGAGATTTCTTTTAAACTTGTTAAGGATGGTAAGGTTGTACTTCAGACTCCAGGAAGCGGAGATATGAAGGATGCTATCTATAGTATTTACGGAAAGACTATTGCAGAAGGTCTTATTCCAGTTACTTATGAATATGAGAACATGAAGCTTTCCGGCTATACAGGAAAGACTACAAATGTACGTGGAAACCGTGCTTTGCAGTACGTTTATGTAAATGAGCGTTGTATTAAGAATGCTTCTGCTACAGCTGCAATTGATGAAGCTTATAGAAACAGTGTAATGAAGAACAAGTTTCCAATTTGTTTCTTGAGTATTCACGTTCCTTCAGATGCGGTTGATGTTAATGTGCATCCACAGAAAATTGAAGTTAAATTTACTAACGAGTCTGACGTATTCAGACTCATTTTCCATGGTATTAAGCAGGCACTTAGCGAGAATACTTCTGCTGTAGATGTATTTGCAGGACAGAAAGATACTGCTGATCTTGTAACAGAATCCAAGAGTAAGAGTGATTACACATCTTCAAGACAGATGTCTTTTGCTGTTACAGCATCACCTTCAAATAAGGCTCCATCAGAGGCCTCTTTCGAAAAGAATCCATCAAAGGAAGAGTCAAATGCTGCTGCGAATCTTCTTAAGATTTTGTCTGAGTTTAAGCCGGATATCGATGGAATTAAGAATGGAACAACAGAAGAGCCTTCAAAGAGTGAAGAGAATAGAGAATCTCCAATTGAAGGAATTGAGCTTTTGCCACTGGATGTTCCTTTTGAGAATAGTAGTGCTCCAGCTATGCCAGCAAAAGAAATAGAAGTATTTGATGAAGACAAATCAGATGATATCTATGAACTTGTTCATTCAAAGTTTGTAGGATTTCTTTTTGCTACATACATCATTATGCAGTCTGAAGAGAATGTATTCTTCGTTGACCAGCATGCAGCACACGAGCGAGTTATGTACGAGAAGTTCCTTGCAAAGAGAAGTGAGACTGTAGTTCGTGATGTTCAGACACTTCTTGTTCCTCAGATTGTTGAACTTACTACAGGAGATTATTCATTTGTTTCAGATAATCTTGAAGCTTTTGGGAATAATGGTTTCGATATTGAATTGTTAGGTGACAGAACGATTGCTTTGCGTTCTGTTCCTGTTGCTGATTCAAGTGAATCAAGACTTAAGTCTATGTCAAAGCCTTCTGTTATGTTCCAAATGATTCTTGAGGATATTAAGAAGGAGACACCTGAAAAGGGTTCTATCTGGTATTCATTGATTCAGACTACTGCCTGCAAGGCGGCAATTAAGGCACACGACGTTATTACAGAAGAAGAGGCATTGGAACTTTTAAGACAGTTGTCTTCTCTTAATGACCCATATCACTGTGCTCATGGAAGACCAACTTTCATTAAGATGTCTCAGACTGATTTTGAGAAGAATTTCAAAAGGATAGTATAAGATGCCAATTAAGTATATTGATTCTTATTTTGATATATTCAGATTCATTCCTATTGTTTGTGGTCCGACTGCAAGTGGTAAGAGTTCTTTGGCATTGGAACTTTGCCGCAAGGTAGATGGTGAACTTATTTCTGCAGATTCCATGCAGATTTATAAGCATTTGGATGTTGGTACAGCAAAGGCAACTAAGGAAGAACAGGAAGAAATCCCACATCATTTGATTGATATCATTGAACCAGGTGTGGATTTTTCTGTTAACGACTTTTTGGAGCATTGTTTTAAGGCTATTGAATCATGTCTTAACAGAGGTAAGCTTCCAGTAATCTGTGGTGGAACAGGTCAGTATGTTTCAGCATTAAGAGATGGAATCAGATATATGGAAGAGCCTGTACCTGATGAAGTTGTAAACAATATTTATAAGAGAATTGAAGATGAGGGAATTGAAACTGTTTATAACCAGCTTTCAAATATTGATCCTCAGGCAGTAACTCAGATTCACATTAATAACACAAGACGTGTAGTAAGAGCTCTTGCTGTTTATGAGGCAACAGGGAAGACATTCACAGAATGGAATAAGCTTTCAAAGACAACAGGTCCATCTTATCCATTTAAGCTTTTCAACCTTGATTATGAGGATGCAAGAGATGTTTTGTATGACCGCATTAACAAGCGTGTCGATATTATGATGGAAGAAAATCTCCTTAAGGAAGCAGAATATCTTTATTCTCTCGATATTAATCGTAAGTCAACATGCTTTCAGGCTATTGGCTATAAGGAGTTTGCTCCATATTTTAGTGGTGAGATTCCACTCGAAAAAGCGATTTACGATATTAAACTCAATTCAAGACACTATGCCAAGCGTCAGCTCACTTGGTTCAGATATATCGACGATATCATTCGTCTCAATAGAGAAAATTCTAATACAGCAAATGTAGAAGAAATCATCAACCATTTGTACATTTAAATTAAACTTTCTCGAGTCTTTCAAATTTTTGTAAAAGAATATTCCAAGCACTAAAAAACTCTTGCCTGAGATATTAAAATCTCAAGCAAGAGTAATTCTCTTTCGATTTTATTAATACACGCTATAGCGATGTAATCCCACTACTTTACCGAGGATTCTACAATCTTCAGTATTGAAAGGGATAGGAGTGAACATGTCATTCTCAGGGAATAGATAAGGCTGACCGTTAAGAGTGCCGAAGCGCTTTACTGTTGCTTCTTCGCCTATGAGTGCTGCGATGATATCTCCTTCATTGCAACTATTCTGCTTACGAATGATCAGGTAATCACCATCGAGGATGTGTGCATTGATCATACTAGTTCCTGAAACCTTGAGTAAGAAACACTCATCGTTTCCAATGATTGACTTACTTACATAGAAAGAATCCGTGTGATCTTCATGTGCATAGATAGGAACACCAGCTGTAATCTTTCCCAAACAAGGTAATTTAACTACCTCAGCAGATGCATCGCTGGACAAATTAGTAACTTCCGCGTCATTAGACTTAAGAATGATGGCGCGTCGCATTCCTGGTCGATACTCGATAAGACCCATATCATGAAGTTTCTTCAAGTAAGAATGCACCGATGATGTGGATTTTAAGCCGGCACCAGCACATATATCTCTAACGGATGGTGATAACGCATTTGTGTGGATGTAATCTTTAACATACTCATAAACGCGATCAATAGCTTTTGCTGATTTCTTATCATTAGTTGAATCTGATGAAACCATATGATTACCTCACAAACATATTTTTGTTTTAAGTAATTATAGAAATAAATCATACAAAAGTCAAACACTTGTTCGTTTTTCCGGTGCTTTAATTTATTTACATTGAAGGAGAAATATTTATGTCAAAAATTTATAAAACAGCTGAGCTTAAGGAAAGACTTGAGACACTTTATGAGGATCTTACTATTACAACAAAAGATGCAGAAATCATTCTTGATTTATTGAGTGATGCGACTTCAGATAAGCATGACATTCTTTCGAATCTTTATTTCAAGGAGAATTCTCCACTTAAGGTAATTAACACACAGTTCATGCCTAAGGGCGATGGTGATACTACAGGTGAGATGATTGACCTGTCTTTGAAGTACGATGAGTACTTAACAAGACTTCAGAATAAAGCCAAGAGCATTATTGTCAGACATCAGGAAGCTGTTGAAATCTTTTTCGCGCTCATGGATCTTGAGAATGATGACTACTCTAACATTTTGTACCTCAGATATATCAAGCGATATGCTACTCAGGAAATCTGGGATAAGCTTCATATGAGCAGACCAAAGTACTTTAGAGATCATGGTGCTGCAATCGAAGCTTTGAAGGAAAAGATTAACAGTAAGGAGAGTGATACTGCTGGTTCTAATTAAAAAGGTTGGACTATTCTCTTAAAAAGTCTATAATTCTTTGTATGGATAAGAAACAGAACAATGCAGAGGCTTTGGCAAATAATACTTTTGCTACTATTGGTAATATACAGGGTTCGATATGGAGAGCTACAGTAAGATTCTTCCGTAACCTTCCTATGCGTTGCGTTAATTATGCTAAAAGATATATAAACAACTATAAGAGAAGACCACCACGCACAGAACTTAATAAAGTATACGTTCTTGTAGGTTATACAACTAAATCTCATATAGATGCCAAGTTTGCCAGAGAACGTTTCTTTATGCTTTTGCGTAAAGGTCTTTTGATTCTTATCTTTATACTATTATTGTTTATTTCTATTAATAAGATAATTCCTTACATTAATGTTGATTCATATCACACAATGTTTGGACTTGGTTCTACAGATGAGATGACAGAGAATGATCCATTTAGTAATAATGATACTACTGCATCCAGTGAACCATAATTATAAGAATTAATTGACAAAATGAGAAAGTGACGGAGCCTTGTTGCAAAAAAATGCAGGTTTCGTCACTTTTTTTGCAATTTGTATTGAATTTTTGAAATTTTGCAAAATAGACATTGCAAAATATGCACCACTGTAATATCATTTTGTTAGTTTATGAAAGATTTTGCCTTGCAACTTGCAAAAATACGGCAATTAAGAAAGGTGGACACAAAATGGATTACACACTTGCAAATCCTCAGCTTAACGCAATCATGCAGAAGGTTATCGCTAAGAACCCACAGGAGCCAGAGTTCTATCAGGCTGTTATGGAGTTCCTTACATCTATCGAGCCAGCTCTCGCTTCACACCCAGAGCTTCTTGATCACAAGATCCTCGAGAGAGTAGTAGAGCCAGAGCGTCAGATCATGTTCAGAGTAGCATGGGTAGACGATAAGGGCGAGATTCAGATCAACCGTGGTTTCAGAGTACAGTTCAACTCTGCTATCGGACCTTATAAGGGCGGTATCCGTCTTCACCCATCAGTAAACCTTGGTATCCTCAAGTTCCTCGGTTTCGAGCAGATTTTCAAGAATTCCCTCACAGGTCTCCCTATGGGTGGTGGTAAGGGTGGTTCTGACTTCGACCCTAAGGGTAAGTCAGACAACGAGGTTATGTCTTTCTGCCAGAGCTTCATGAGAGAGCTCTACAGACACATCGGTGCTGATGTTGACGTTCCAGCAGGTGATATCGGAACAGGTGCTAGAGAAGTTGGTTACATGTTCGGTCAGTACAAGAAGATCACAAACCAGTTTACTGGTGTTCTTACAGGTAGGGGTCTCTCATTTGGTGGTTCACTTGCTAGAACAGAGGCTACAGGTTATGGTCTTTGCTATTTCGTAGATTGTCTCCTCAAGAAGCTTGGTGATTCTTTCGAGGGTAAGACAGTTGTTATCTCAGGTGCTGGTAACGTAGCTATCTACGCTACTGAGAAGGCTCAGCAGCTCGGTGCTAAGGTTGTAGCTCTCTGTGATTCAACAGGTTACATTTATGATGCAGATGGAATTAAGCTTGATATCGTTAAGGATATTAAGGAAGTTAGAAGAGCAAGAATCTCTGAGTATGTTAAGGCTGTTCCAACAGCTCAGTACACAGATGGACGTAAGGGTATCTGGACAATTCCATGTGATATCGCTCTTCCATGTGCTACACAGAATGAGATCGAGCTTGATGATGCTCAGATCCTCGTTGCTAACGGATGTAAGATCGTTGGTGAGGGTGCTAACATGCCTACAACAATCGAGGCTACAAAGTACTTCCAGTCAAACGGCGTATACTTCTGCCCAGGTAAGGCAGCTAACGCTGGTGGTGTTGCTACATCAGGTCTTGAGATGAGCCAGAACTCAGAGCGTCTCTCATGGACATTCGAAGAGGTTGATGCTAAGCTCAAGCAGATCATGACAAACATCTTCAACAACTGCGATAAGACAGCTAAGGATCTTGGTTGCGAGAATGACTTCGTAACAGGTGCTAACGTTGCTGGTCTCCTCAAGGTTGCTGCTGCTATGGATGCACAGGGTTGCCTCTAATCCTAAGTTTAGTAAACTAATAATTGATGCATAATGAAGTGCAGTCAGAAATGACTGCACTTTTTTATTAATATCAAATAAGTTTTTAGTTGTTTTGTTGCTTGATAGATTTAGTCTGATAAACTAAACTATACAAGTTGAAAAATAGGTATTAATTAAATGGAGGAATAAATAATGAAGTTATACGATTCTGGCGTTTATCTTGTTAATGGTTGCGAAATCGTACCAGAGGCTGAATCAGCTAAGATTCAGGCTATGACAGGTGCAACTGTTGATAAGAACGAGGCTAAGAAGGGTACTATCGCTTATGGTATTCTCGAGTCTCATAACACAAACGATAATATGGATGCTCTTAAGATTAAGTTTGATGCTATGGCATCACACGATATCACATATGTAGGTATCATCCAGACTTCAAGAGCATCTGGTATGGAGGAGTTCCCACTTCCTTATGTTCTCACATGCTGCCATAACTCACTTTGTGCAGTAGGTGGTACTATCAATGATGATGACCATCTCTTCGGTCTTTCTGCTGCAAAGAAGTACGGTGGTATCTACGTTCCACCTCATATCGCTGTTATTCACCAGTACATGCGTGAGATGTTTGCTGGCTGCGGTAAGATGATTCTTGGTTCTGACTCACACACACGTTATGGTGCTCTTGGTACTATGGCTATCGGTGAAGGTGGTGGAGAGCTTTCAAAGCAGCTTTTGAAGCAGACATACGATGTTGCTTATCCAGGTGTTGTAGCTATTTACCTTAAGGGTAAGCCAGCTGCATGCGTTGGTCCTCACGATGTTGCTCTTGCAATTATCAAGGAAGTATTCAAGAACGGTTACGTTAAGAATAAGGTAATGGAGTTCGTAGGTCCTGGTGTTTCTTCTATGTCAACTGATTTCAGAATCGGTATTGATGTAATGACAACAGAGACAACTTGCTTGTCTTCAATCTGGAGAACAGATGCAGATACTCAGGAGTATCTTGCTAAGCACGGTCGTATCGGTGACTATAAGGAGCTCGAGCCAGCTGTTATTGCTTACTATGATGGATGTCTTGAGATTGATCTTTCTGAGATTAAGCCAATGATCGCACTCCCATTCCATCCATCTAATGCTTATACAATTTCTGAGCTCTATGAGAATCTTGAGGATATCCTCAGAGAGACAGAGAAGGCAGCTGATGAGGTTGCTGGTGGCAGAGCAGAGTTCAAACTTCTCGACAAGGTTGTTGATGGTAAGCTTATGGTTCAGCAGGGTGTAATCGGTGGATGCTCTGGTGGATCTTACTCAAGTATTGTTGAAGCAGCTAATGCTATTAAGGGTAAGTCAATCGGTAATGGTGAGTTCTACCTTTCTGTATATCCTGCATCACAGCCTGTATTTACAGACCTCGATCGTAAGGGTTATCTTGCAGATCTTATGGATGCTGGTGCAATCATCAGAACTGCATTCTGTGGTCCTTGCTTCGGTGCTGGTGATACACCTGCAAACAACGCACTTTCAATTCGTCACGCAACACGTAACTTCCCTAACAGAGAGGGTTCTAAGCCAGGTAATGGTCAGCTTTCTGCAGTTGCTCTTATGGATGCACGTTCTATTGCAGCTACAGCAGCAAACGGCGGTGTTCTTACATCAGCTGAGGAGCTCGATTGCTGGGGCAATGTTCCTGAGTATAACTTCGATGACAGATCATATAAGTCACGTGTATACAATGGTTACGGTTCAGCTAATAAGGAAGCAGATTTGAGATTTGGTCCAAACATCAAGGATTGGCCAGAGATGGAGGCACTTGCTGATAACATCCTCCTTAAGGTTGCTTCTAAGATTCTTGATGATGTAACTACAACAGATGAGCTTATCCCATCAGGTGAGACATCATCTTATCGTTCAAATCCATTGGGTCTTGCTGAGTTCACACTTTCAAGAAGAGATCCTGAGTATGTTTCTAAGGCTAAGGCTGTAAGAGCTCTTGAGGATAAGCGACTTGCAGGTGAGACAGACGCTTCTATCGCTGATGCATTTAAGGTAATCAATACAATCGCTGGTCAGGAGAACGTAAAGGCTTCTGATGTTGAGATTGGTTCTGTTGTTTACGCAAACAAGCCAGGTGATGGTTCTGCTCGTGAGCAGGCTGCTTCATGTCAGAGAGTACTCGGTGCTCTTGCTAATATTACACAGGAGTATGCTACAAAGCGTTATAGATCTAACTGTATGAACTGGGGTATGGTTCCATTCCATCTTAAGGGTGAGCCTACAGCATTTGATGTAGATGATCTTATCTATGTTCCAAACATCAGAAAGTATCTTGATAACAATGAGCTCGATTCAATTCCTGCATACGTTATTAAGGATGGTAAGGCAACAGAGATTGAGCTTTATATTCTCCCTATGACAGAGAATGAGCGTAAGATTGTTAAGGCTGGTTGTCTTATTAACTTCAACAGAAACGGACAGCAGTAATTAACTGATAGTTCTTATAAAACATATCAAATGGCTGTGAGCAATCACAGCCATTTTTTGTAAATTAATCTTTTGTTAACACGAAAAGGGTGCTAAAAATTTTTAGGTCGTATAAAATATTTTAGAGGGGTTTAGTATTTTTTTTGTTTGAGGTATATTATGCGTAAGCGTCTTTGTTTTTTCATTGGTGAAATTGCTCAGGATTACCAAAAATTAATTGCACAAAGTGTTACTTCAAAAGCAAATAGTTTAGGCTATGATGTTGCATTAATTTGTTCATATGGTTCATATAACGAGGATATTCTTTATGCTGAGGGTGAGAAGTCATGTATAAACCTTCCAGATTGTTCCAAGTTTGATGGAATCATTATCACTGAAGATGTCCTTGATATTGATGGTATTGCTGATGAGTTATATGGAATCATCAGAAGAGATGCTAAGTGTCCTGTAGTATATTTAAGAACAACCAGAGAAGGTTGCTACAGTGTATTAACTGAGAACCAGAAATCTATTGAGAGTATTGTCAGACATTTTACAGATGATCATGGATTTACTGATATTTGTTATATGTCAGGTAAGAAGGGTTTGGAAGATACAATTGAAAGACTAAATGGCTATTTGTCAGTAATGAAGGAAAAAGGTATCGAAGTTACTGATAATATGATTTTCCACGGAGATTACTGGCGATTTAAGGGAAAAGAAGCCGTTGAATGGTTTATGAAGGGTCGTACCACATATCCTCAGGCAATTGTTTGTGCTAATGATTATATGGGACTTTCTATTTGTGATGAGCTCCGTGAGCGCGGAGTGAGAGTTCCTGAAGATGTATGCGTCAGCGGATTCGATTATATGGATGAGGCCAAATACAATAAGCCTTCTCTTACTTCGCTTGAAGTTGATTTCTCTGATATGGCCGTACGCGCAGTTGAAATTATAGATGAGGTTAATAATGGTAAGAATGTTGATTATCATCAGTATGTAACTGCTGGATTAAAACTTGGTAAGAGCTGTGGCTGTGGTATTCAGCACCAGTACTCAAACCTTATTGACCATATTCTTGACAGACATTATTTGATTGATGATACAAAGAATACTTTGATTTCTGTAACAGAATATCAGTATGCTTTCGGCTTTGATGAGTATATTAAGGTAGCAGATAAATACAGAAGGTTTATACGTAGTGATAAGGCGTTTATCTGCTTATGTGATACTAAACAAAAGTCTTTCGATGAAGTTGAGAAGGATAGTTCTTTCACTGAAGATATGGTGCTTGCTTCCATGTTTGAGAAGGATGCTCCTATAGTAATTCCAAACAGGACTTTTAAAAAGTCTGATATGCTCCCAGATGAATATTGGGAAGGTGATGAACCAAATAACTATTGTTTTTTCACTATTCATTTTAAGAATATTGTTTATGGTTATGTGGGTGCAAAACTTCCAAGTGACAAGTGGTTTGATATCTATACACAGGGTTATATGATGACACTTGCCAACGCAATTGCTAATAGTGAGATTCATAAGAAACTTGAGAATTTTGAAGTTATTAAGGCTATCTATCAGAATGATGCATTAACAGGACTTCTTAACAGAAGAGGCTTCGATAAGAGACTTAAGGAAATGTATGCTTCTGCAATAACTGGTGGTACACCAATTGGTATTGTAAGTGTTGATATGGATAATCTAAAGACTATCAATGACACAATGGGACATGCTGAAGGCGATAGAGCACTTATTACTCTTGCTAATGCAATTGAATCAGTTGTTGAGGAAGGTGAGATATGTGCCAGAATTGGTGGAGATGAATTTGCTGCAGCAATTATTCTTTCTACTCCAGACAGAGGTGATATCTTCAAAACAAAACTTCTTGAGGCACTTAAGAAGGAAAGTGCAAGATCATGCGATTATCTTGTAACTTCTAGTGTTGGTATTTGTTTCAGTAATGAATCAGAAGCGACTTCTCTTGTATCCTGTGTGCAGATTGCTGATGAGCGTATGTATGAAGAGAAGAAGACACATAAGAGCAGAAGTTCTAATTAAGTTTAATTATTTCAGGAAAAATAAAGGGTGTACAGTTTTGAACTGTACACCCTTTTTGCTTGGTTTAGTTTAGTTATTAGTGATCCCAAACGATAGGTGTTGCTGCCTGCTCTGGGAATACAACCTGTGTGATTGAGATTGGGTTCAATGGCTGCATTTCTGAATCTGCTGTTGGTCTGAATGTTGAATTATCGAAATAGTCATTATCAACGAGGCAGATATAGCTTCTACCGCGATTAACTTCAAGTTCTTCGCCCTGGATGTTATAAAGTGTAATCTGATCAGTAGTATTGTCCTTAATGAATGAACAAGGAACCATACGGCCTTCTGAGATGTAACAACCTGTACCACGGAACTCGAAGTGAACATCGATTGTTGTATCACCGTGGCTAACAGCGTGAACGTAAAGAACGAATACGTTTTCAACTGCGATCTGCTCGCTTGGAAGATCTGCAGGATCAGCACCATTTGCAATAGCTGCCTGATTTGCTTCTCTTACATTGAGGTCAACCTGTGGAGCACCGTACTCACTCTTGTAGTAAAGACCTGTCTCTTCGTTATACTCGAAATAAGCATCGTCATTTGTAGCTGAGAAGTAAACGTTAATTGCGTTACACTCTTCGCCATTTGCGATATCAGATGATTCAGCAACGAAGTTGAAAAGACGTGGCATTCCACCTTCGCGATTAATGCTGAAATGATCAATACCTTCAAGGATATGAGTACCATCTGTTACAGCTGTGTGCTCAAGATCTCTCTGTGAAAGCCATACTGAATCTCTCCAGAAGAACAATCCGCTAGGGAGGCTAAGGTAACCATCAGGTGCATTACGTAAGTTGTTAGAACCAGCACTGCACTCGTTACCATCGATGTGGTCAATACCGTACTGAGCGATATGATCAGGTACACGAGCATTACGTCCATAGTGGATAAAGATAGAGTTTGTACCAGCAGCAAGATCTGCAGCAACGATACGAGCACTTCTTAAAGAACCGATTTCTGGAATTGTGTTACCATCAGCGAAAAGAGCTAGAAGACGTGTCTGACCACCCTCAGTCTCATACTCATAAATAGCATCAGCAGAGCATACACCACGCTGAGGAGTTGCCTTAAAGCAGTTATTGATTACAACAGCGATGCTTCGCATTCCAAGGTTTTCTGGATCCATATCCTGTACACCTGTTACAGGGTTGATAGCCATTGGGTTGCTAGGATCATAGATTTCATCAACAAGTGGTGTAGGTGTAGGTTCTACAGTTGTAGTCTCTTCGAGAGTAGTAGTACCTTCAGTAGTTGTAGCAACAGTTGTTGATTTAGTTGTTTCTTCAGCATCTTTCTTACAGGAAGCTAAACTGAAAGCCATGGCCAAAGCTAAAACAACGGCCAAAATTTTTCTGTGTTTCATTTTATTCTCCTTTGTATGAATATTTGTATGTTTTCATACGAATTAATTATAACAATATTTTGCCTAACTAATGTTACACCTACGTTATTTTGAAATTCCAAAGCAAGTGTTATAATAGGTTGTTTTGTAAAGAATATTGTTATTTAAAAAAGGAAATGTGGTAAATGAGTAAAAAGAATTCAAATAAGAAACCATCTAAGGTTAAGCGTTTCTTTATACGTTTTATTTGCGCGATCCTTGGTTTGGTTATTGGTGCTGGTCTTTATGTTTATAACATGCTCGGTGGTTTCCGTTATGTTATGACACCAGTTGTTTCTGAAGAAGAATATGAGTTAATGGAACTTAGCGCTGATGGTATGTCTAACGGTGGTGATGTAACATCTTCATGGTCTGAAGGTGGTCATACACGTGTTTACGTTGACCCAAATCATCCAATTATCAGAGTAGATCAGAAGGATAGGGATGTTGAGAACATTCTTGTTTTCGGTGTCGATTCACGTGGAACTAACGATGTACAGTGCCGTTCAGATGCAATGATGATCGTTTCTATTAACAGAAGAGAGAATACAGTAAAGCTCATTTCTCTTATGCGTGATATTGGTGTTTATATCGGTGATACTGATGCAACATCTTCAACAAGCAGAGATAAGCTTACACATGCTTATGCATATGGTGGTGTTGGTCTTATGATCAATACTATTAACAGAAACTTTGACTTGGATATTCAGAGATTCGTAATGCTTGACTTTAATAGTTCAGCTGATGTTATCGATCTTTGCGGTGGTGTAATGATTGATGTAACTCCAGATGAGGTTAAGTATGCAAACATTAATATTACTGAGCAGAGTAATATTCTTGGTATTAATCCACCATTGTTGACATCAGGTGGTACACAGCGTCTTTCTGGTGTTCAGGCTATTGGTTGGTCAAGAATTCGTTATTTGGATTCTGACTTCGTAAGAACTTCAAGACAGAGACAGGTAGCAATGGCTTTAATCCATCAGGTAGCTCAGTTAAGTTATATTGAGCAGCTTGCAATGGTAGAGGATTCTGCTGGTATGTTTGAGACAAATATGCAGCAGCTTGACCTTGCTCGTGTTGGTCTTAATGGTGTTCAGGGTGCTTCTAATATTACTGAGTATCGTGTTCCAGAAGATAATTTGTATACAGTACAGAATAATCCATGGATGATGATTGTCGATATGGATCGTCAGATTCCATTATTACACGCTTTTATTTGGGGAGAATAAAATGAGTAAAACAGTATCAACATGTATTCTTGAGACAAATCAGATTTTAAATCAGCCACAAGAAAACATCTTTTTTCATACTATTTATAGAACACAGGCTGATTATCCAAATGAGTTTTTGAGAACAGCAAAGTCAACATCTCCAATTCAGATTTGTGCTATCTTTTCATGTATTGGCCCTGATAACTTTGGTGCGCTTTTGAATATTCAGCTCAATGAAGAATTGGCAAAGATTGTTGCTCAGTGTCAGAAGCAGCCAGTACTTGATTTTGATGTTTTCTCAAATCAGGTAATTAATACTCTCAATATTAAGGTATGTAACTTCAATGTTGCACGTGGTGGTGCTTCAATGAAGGTTTCAATGACTATGGTTGTTATTGAGGGTGATACACTTCGTGTTATCCATCTTGGTAATACTAAGGCTGTTCTTGTTCGTGATAATAAGATTATGGCTCTTACAGAGGAACATACTGTTGCTCATAACTATGTAAAGGCTAACGCTATTACTCCTGATCAGGAGAGAACTCATCCAGATAACATGAACCTTACACAGTATTTGGGTAAGCTTCCACAGGATGGCGTACTTAATGCTGACCGCAAGGTTAGAGTAAAGCTTAACGATAACGATGAAATCTGCCTTATGGGTCTTGGTATTTCAAGAATGCTTCCTTCTCAGATGAGAAATGTAGTTCTTGTTAAGCCGTTGTCTGCAGAGGCTAAGGCAAGAGAGATTATCTCTTCTGCATTTAATTATGGTGTTAAGTCTGGTTTGTCTATCTGCCTTATTCAGGTTGAGTCAACATTCCTTCTTCCTGGTGATGCTGCTATTAACAGTGCATTTGTTGCAGAGGCACCAATTGAGACTGCTATGGCACATGCGTCAAATGATAAGGAGTACACACAGCTTAATGAGCCTTATGGAGATATTGCTGATGAGGAAGATTACGCAGATGTTCCTGCTGTAAATAATAGAAAGAAGAATTCTCCTGCAAAGTCTGATGAGACACAGAAGTTTGCTGTTTCTGATGACACACAGAAGAATAATAGGGGTAAGATGAATAAGAATAAGAATGATTCAGGTTATGAGGAGTTTGAAGGTAAGAAGCCAAGCAAGTTCTGGGATTTCATGATTCCAATTATCACTTTGTTGGTTTGTGTTGGTATCGGATACGGAGCTATGTACTTAGTATTTAATGCTAAGCACCTTATTGATAAAATCGCTCCTACAACAGAATCAATCAATGAGGATGTTGGTACTATCAGATATGCAATCAACGATAATACTCCTGTTTATTCATCTGCATCTACTGATTCTTCTACAATCGGTATTCTCTCAAGAGGAAATTCTATTGAGACATTTGAGGTTGAAGGTCAGTTCTTGAGAGTTAAGTTCAACGATCAGACAGGTTATGTATTGATTAGTGATGTAACAGATCAGGATCCAACAATCGGTGAGGATATTCCTGAAATGATTGATAATACTCCAACACCTACAGAGCAATCTGAGGAGACTACAGCTTCTTCAGAGGAAACAACAACTACAACAACTGAAGCAACAACATCAGCTACTACTGCTGCTACAACTGCCGCAACAACAGAGGCTACAACAACAGCTGCTGCAACAGAGGCTCCTGCTACAGAAGCACCTGCAACAGAGGCTCCAGCTACTGAGGCACCAGCAACAGAAGCTCCTGCTGAGCCACAGCCAGGTGAAGAAGGCTAATAGTTAAAAACTGAATTTTTAGAGACTACCTCAAAAGAAATTGTTTTTCTTTTAAGGTAGTCTTTTTTTTATTCTGATAATGTATAATGCATTTGTTAAGAAGTGGGGTGTGCATATTTATATTTAGGGAGAGCACACATGAATATTAAAGTAAAAAAGATTTTGAGAGCAACAGCAGCTGTTGTTCTATCTGTTTCGATTTTTGCTGGTTGTGGCAAGAAACAGCCTACACTTAAATCTTTCCTTGGTAGCGAAGATAATATTAATGGCAGAGCAGGAGTATGTGTTCCTTATTCTGCTTTGGAAGATAAGGCAAGAATGGATCTTGTTGCACGTGAGTTTAATAGCATCACATGTGAGAATGAGATGAAGCCTGAAAGTATCCTTGGAACTTCACCTAATCTTTCAAGTGAAGTAGATGATTATGGTGACAGAATTCCAACACTTGATTTTACACGTGCGGATGCAATTCTTGACTGGGTTTTGGAGCATAACGAATCAAATCCTAATGATCAAATCAGCGTCAGAGGACACGTTCTTGTTTGGCATTCACAGACTCCAACTTGGTTTTTTAGAGAAGGTTATTCTCCTAATGGTGACTATGTTTCAAAGGAGCAGATGCTTTATCGTCTTGAGTGGTACATTAAGTCTGTAATGGAGCATTTCGATGGTGAAAATTCTCCTTATAAGGGACTTATCTATGCATGGGATGTTGTTAATGAGCAGATTGAGCCTAATGACTATCATAGAGAAACAAATACTGGAAGCTTAAGACTTTACCATAATGGTCAGCCTACTGACTGGTATCAGGTTTTTGAAGGTGATACATCCTATATTACTCAGGCTTTTGTATTTGCAAACAGATATGCTCCAGCTGATGTAAAGCTTTTCTATAACGACTATAACGATTCTGATGTAGGTAAGGCTCATTATATCTGCAGACTCATCGAAGAGGTAAAGGCTACAGAAGGTGCCCGAATCGATGGTATGGGTATGCAGGGTCATTACGGAATTGAATGGAATTATGCAATTCAGATTGAGAAAGCAATTCGTATTTATTCAGAAGTAGTTGATGAGGTTCAGATTACAGAACTTGATTTGCAGGCAAGTAATGGTTTTATTAAGTACCAGCCAGATGCTGAATATGAGAAGCAGGCTACCTGGTATAAGACTCTGTTTGATATGTTTGCAAGAGTAGACCAGGAAGATGGAATTGATATTACAGCAGTTACTTTCTGGGGAACTCACGATAGTGCTTCATGGCTTAATGATGCATCAAACGTAGGTGGTGGTGCAAACGGAAGAGATCAGGCTCCGTTGTTATTTGATGATGAGATGATGCCAAAGCCAGCTTACTATAGAATCATGGGTCTTGAAGAACCAGCGAAGAAAGATTAATAGATAAATAGTTTATATAAACAATATAGGCTGCCTCGTAAGAGACAGCCTATTAAAATGTTTGTTTTTGAAAGTAAGATTAATATCTGAACAATTCCTTATAAAGAACTCTTACAGCGTAATCACAGTAAGCTTCAGATACACCGAACATCATAGAAATCTCAGATGCACCCTGGTTAACAATCTTCAAGTTGATACCAGCAGATGAAAGTGCAGAAGCAGCTCTTGCCATGATACCAACTGACTGAGCCATAGCCTGACCAACGATCATAACGATTGCGAGATTCTTCTCAACATGTACTTCGTCAGCACGGAGCTCATTCTTAATTCTGTTGATGATGATTGATTCCTTCTCAGGAGTTAAGTACTTCTTACGAACGATTACTGTTACTGAATCGATTCCTGAAGGCATATGCTCGATTGAAACACCTGCCTCTGTAAAGATCTTGAGAAGGTTCATAAGGAAACCAATCTCGTGATTCATGAGGTACTTAGTAACTGTGATTGTTACAAAGCCCTTCTCACCAGCGATACCTGTGATAAGTGAATCGTAACGTGATCTCTTAGAAACAATCTTAGTACCATGGGCACTTGGGTTGTTTGTATTTCTGATGTTTACTGGGATACCTCTAACATATACAGGGTAGAGAGCCTCCTCGTGAAGTACTGAGAAACCAGCATATGCAAGCTCTCTCATCTCGTCGTAAGTAATCTCTGTGATAGGGAAAGGATTCTTAACGAGGTTAGGGTTAACAGCGTATACATTATCTACGTCTGTCCAGTTCTCGTAGATGTCTGCGTTAACAGCACCAGCAAGAATAGAACCAGTGATATCAGAACCACCACGTGAGAATGTGATAATCTCGCCTTCCTTGCTATAACCATAGAAACCAGGGAAGATGCAGATTGACTTCTCATCCTTAAGTGACTCGAGGTTGTCATATGACTCGCCAAGGATACGTGCCTTACCAAGCTCATCGTGCTCGAGGAAGAGACCGCGCTCCTTAGGGTTACAATAGATTGCTGGATGACCGATTGATGTGAGGTACTGAGCTACAAGACGTGCGCAGCAGTCTTCACCCATAGCCTTAACAGAATCAAGATACTTAACATCATCTGTGTAATCCATAGAAGCTATTGTTCTAAGTGTATTCTCAATATCCTTGATTGCATCTGGAATGTTCAATTCTTCTGTAATCTCACGATATCTGCCAATTACTGTCTGAAGCTCATCTTCGTAAGACTCTCCTGAAATACGAGCCTTAGCTACAGCAATAAGAAGGTCAGTTACCTTTGTATCTTCCTTATCTCTCTTACCAGGTGCTGATACAACAATAATTCTTCTGTCGCTGTCAGCGAGGATGATGTCGCAAACCTTCTTAATCTGGAAAGCGTTTGCAAGTGAAGAACCACCAAACTTTGCAATCTTCATAATATATCTCCTTAAAAATAATAATTCTTTTTTCGCGTGTATATAATAACACAAACCGTTTACTTTTAAAGTTTTTATAGTTAAAATTTCTTCATGAATATTTTTAAAGCAATGAAACCCGATAAAGTTTGTTTGAGTGTATCTCGAATTCCTTTGGATGAAATGAAGTCTAAGGGAATTAAGTGCTTCTTTTTGGATTACGATAATACTCTTGGTCCAGACAGAGCCACAGCTCCAGACGATTATTCTTTTGCATGCGTAAAGATGCTTCAGGAAGCAGGCTTTACATGCTGTCTCGTATCTAATGCCAAGTCTGAAAGATCTGCAGGTATTGCAAAGATTTTGGATGTTCCATGTGTTACATATGCCAAGAAGCCACGTACTGATGGAGTTAAGCGTGCACTTATGCTTATGAACGTTAAGCCTGAAGAAGTAGTAATGGTTGGTGATCAGGTGTTTACTGATATCATCGCCGGTAACCTTGCTGGATGCTATACAGTTATGGTTGAGAAGTATCTTCCAAAGGAAGTATGGTACGTTCAGATTAAGCGTCCATTCGAGGCAGTTGTCAGATTTTTCGGTAAGTTTTAATTGTCGATTCTTCGTCCTATTTGTATGCATTTGTCGTAACTTTTTATGATTAATACAGAGTATCATCTTCGTATGGAGGTGATACTTTTTTGTTGACTAGAAAGGAAATTGGGAACAGGGCAGAAGAAGCCGTAACAAAAGTTTTTCTGGATCATGGATATACATTGGTTGCACGTAATTTTGAAGTGCATAACTTTGGTGAACTGGATATTGTTTTTACAAAAAACAGGACTTTATACGTTGTAGAAGTGAAAGCAAGATTAGAAAACACTCTCTACGAAGAACCAATCGATGCTATTACAAAAAGCAAAATTCGAAAGATGGAGAAAACCACTCAGATTCTCGTTAGAAAACTGAAGCTTTACGACTACAATATTTGTTATTTTGCAGGGTTAGTGACCCATAATAGAGCTGGAATTATACAAAAAATCAAAATTGTTCCATTTGAATGAATTTCGCTTGTTTGTAACTTGCGAATTAATTATAATGATTTCGGTTTATTAGGTGAAAATTCAACTGAAAATGCAATTTTAGTTGAGTAAAGTTTCAAATTAGGAGTTTTGATTATGAAATCTTACAGTGAAATGACAGTGGAAGAGTTAAATTCTGAGAAGGCAGCACTTCTTAAGAGAATTGAAGAGTTTAAGGCTATGAATCTTAAGCTTGATATGACAAGAGGTAAGCCTTCAATTGAGCAGCTTGAGCTCAGCAGAGATATGTATAAGGGTCTTGAGGAGTCAGACTTTATGTCAGCTTCAGGAGACGTTAGAAACTATGGTATTCCAACAGGTATCGTTGAGACACGTGAGCTTTTTGGTGAGTGGCTTGGCGTTGACAAGGATCTTATCTATGTTGGTAATGGTTCAAGCCTTAACCTTATGTTCGATACTCTTATGAGAGCTGTTGTTTTCGGTGAGGTTGATTCAGAGAAGCCATGGGGTCAGATTTCAGGTAAGAAGTGGCTCTGCCCAGTTCCTGGTTATGACCGTCACTTTAAGGTTACAGAGACACTTGGCTTCGAGCTTATTCCTGTTCCAATGAACGAGAATGGCCCAGATATGGACGTTGTTGAGGAACTCGTCAAGGATCCTTCAGTTCTTGGTATGTGGTCTGTACCTTGCTACACAAACCCAGATGGATTTGTATATTCAGAGGAGACATGCAGAAGACTTGCTTCTATGAAGACAAGTGCTAAGGACTTCAGACTTTACTGGGATAACGCTTATAGCGTACACCACCTCTATGACGATGAGAGCAAGCAGGGTAAGCTTCCTGAGATTATTGCTCTTTGCGCAGAGTACGGTAACCCAAACCGTGTTTACGAGTTTGCTTCAACATCTAAGATTACATTCGCTTCTTCAGGTATTTCATGCTTCACATCAAGCAAGGAGAACTTTGATCACGCTAAGAAGATTCTTGCAGTACAGACAATCGGTGCTAACAAGATTTCTCAGTATGCTCACCACAAGTTTATGCCAAACCTTGATGCAGTTAAGGCTCAGATGAAGAAGCACGCTGATATTCTCCGTCCTAAGTTTGAACTTACACTTGATATTCTTGATAAGGAACTTACAGGTACAAATGCTGCTAACTGGCATAAGCCAATGGGTGGTTACTTCATCAGTGTAAATACATTCCCAGGTACAGCTAAGGCTGTAATTGCTAAGTGTAATGAACTCGGTGTTGCATTTACACCTGCAGGTGCTACTTTCCCATATGGTAAGGATCCACAGGATTCAAATATTCGTATTGCACCAAGCTTCCCATCTATTGCTGATATTGAGAAGGCTGTGGAAGTATTCTCAGTTTGTGTTAAACTTTCAGCAGTAGAAAAAATCTTGGAGGCATAATAAATGATTAGTAAACCATCATACGAGAGTCCGTTAAATTCACGTTATGCAAGTAAGGAGATGCAGTATATCTTCTCTCCTGATAAGAAGTTTACAACATGGAGACTTCTTTGGATTGCTTTGGCAGAGGCTGAGAAGGAGCTTGGTCTTGATATCACAGACGAGCAGATTCAGGCTTTGAAGGATCATAAGGATGAGATTGATTACGAGGATGCTGCTAAGGAAGAGAAGGAAAGACGTCATGATGTAATGGCTCATGTTCATTCTTATGGTAAGCAGGTTTCATATTCTGGTGCTGATCGTATTATCCACCTCGGTGCTACATCATGCTACGTTGGTGATAACACAGATATCATCGTTATGCGTGATGCTCTTACACTTATCCGTAAGAGACTCGTTGTAACTATTGATAAGCTTTCTAAGTTTGTTGATGAGTATAAGGCAATGCCTACTCTTGGTTTTACACACTTCCAGCCAGCTCAGCTCGTTACTGTAGGTAAGAGAGCTTCTCTCTGGCTTCAGGATTTGCTTTTTGACTTGGAGGCAGTTGAGGCTGCTATCGCTTCATTGAAGCTTCTTGGTTGTAAGGGTACAACTGGTACACAGGCTTCATTTATGGAGCTTTTTGATGGTGATAATGAGAAGTGCGTAGCTCTTGATAAGAAGATTTGTGAGAAGATGGGCTTTGAGGCTTCTTACTATGTTTCAGGTCAGACATACTCACGTAAGGTAGACTACATGGTACTTTCAGCACTTTCTGGTATTGCTCAGAGTGCTCATAAATTCTCAAATGATATTCGTCTTCTCCAGCACTTGAAGGAGATTGAGGAGCCATTTGAGAAGAATCAGATTGGTTCTTCAGCTATGGCTTATAAGCGTAATCCAATGCGTTCAGAGAGAATTGCTTCACTTGCAAGATATGTAATGGCTGACATTATGAATCCTGCAATGACAGCTGCTGAGCAGTGGTTCGAGAGAACACTTGATGATTCAGCTAACAAGAGAATCTCTGTACCAGAGGCTTTCCTTGCTATCGATGCTATCCTTGGTATTTATACAAACATCGTTTCAAACATGGTTGTATATCCTAAGATGATTGAAAAGCATATTATGGATGAGCTCCCATTCATGATGACAGAAAATATTATGATGGAGGCTACAAAGAAGGGTGGAAACCGTCAGGATCTTCACGAGAAGATTCGTCAGCTCTCAATGCAGGCTGGTTCTGTTGTAAAGAATGATGGTAAGCCAAACGATCTTCTTTCACGTATCGCTGCTGATCCAGAGTTCGGTCTTACAATGGACGAGCTTATGGCAATTGCAGATCCTAAGCTTTACATTGGTCGTTGCCCACAGCAGGTAACAGCATTCCTAGATGAGGCTGTTCGTCCTGTACTTGCAGCACACGCTGATGACCTTGAGGTTTCAGAGGTAGAGCTTAAGGTTTAATCCAGAGATTAATGGCAAAGTTAAGGCCGGGTTTTATGCCCGGCCTTTTTGTATGTCTTAATTTATTAGTTTTTTGAAATATTAAGCCTTGTTAAGAGGGATAGAAGTAATTGTGAAGTAATTAAAGTCTTCGCTCTCTACATCTGTAAAGTCGTCTGCGTAGAATACCTCAGAACCGAAAGCATAATTCTCACCAGACAAGTCTGAATATCCAACCTGGAAAACAACACCATCGTATTCAGCAGGGCATGTAACAGTATAAGTCATGATTGTAATATCATCTGTCTGAACAATATCCTCGTGAATATAGATTGTGTAATCGTAGTCAGCAACATGAAGTGTTACTGTACCTTCATTAATAATATGTACACCATTATAGATAGAGTTTGAACCATTCTGGAACTCAAATGAAGTACCTGTATATTTGTCAAAGCTACTTGTCCAATATGTGTAGTTGGAAACGCCATGAGTATCTACTGTAAGAATAGCTGTTACGTTTCTATAACCATCTGAACATCCCTCAGTATCTTCATTGATTCTTAAGTCTGCAGGAATAAGAAGAATAGATCCGTCACCAGCATTAGCATGAATATAGAAGTTTCCTTCAGAAGTATACTCAAGATTATGTTCGTCAAACCATGACAATTCACCAGGCTCAAGATACTGAGGGATTTCAATGTCACCTCTGGAGTAGTTAGGATCATGCTCAATTTCTGCTGTTGTCTCTGAAGCAAAAGGAAGTGGGTTTTTACTACAACCTGAGATCAGGCCACAGGTCAACGCAAAAGCAGTAAATATAGCAATAAATCTTTTTGTGTTTTTCATCTTATATATCCTAATAATTATCTTTCTATAAAACTGTTCATCGTATTATATACTAAATTCTTTTGATTTTTGAGTAGGGGGTAATTGTTAAATTTGTGGCAATAGTATATTATTCATGCGATGAAATATAAATGACAAGTAAAACTACTTGACAAAGGTGGTGCTTGTTAGTATTATCTTACCTGCGCCAAAGTCTTTGTTGGAGGTTTTGCTATGAAATCATTTGAAGAATGTCTCTTGCTTGATTTTTACGGCAACCTTTTGACAGACAGAATGAGAAGCGTTTTGGAGCTCTATCTTAATGATGATTTATCTTTAGCTGAGATTGCTAATTCAGAGGAGATTAGTCGTCAGGGAGTGCACGATACAATTAAGCGTGCGTTAAAGCAGCTTCATGAATATGAAGAGAAGCTTGGCCTAGTTGCCAGATTTTCTTCTGAGAAGAAGACAGTGGATTCTGCACTTGATCTTCTTAATAACGGTAATATCGAAGAGGCAAAGGATTTACTTTTGAATCTTCGCAATGAATTAGTAACAGAATAATGGAGTATATAGTTAATGTTTGAAAGTTTGTCAACAAAGCTTCAGAAGATAACTCAGTCAATGCGTGGTAAGGCACGTGTAACTGAAGCTGATATCAAGGCAATGATGCGTGAGATTCGTATGGCTCTCCTTGAGGCCGACGTTAACTATACTGTTGTTAAATCTTTCGTAGCTGATATGACTGAGAAGTGTAAGAATGCTGATATCGAAGGCAGCTTTACACCTGGTCAGCAGATTGTAAAAATCGTTCACGAGTCATTGGTTGAACTTCTTGGTGAAGGTGAGACAAGAATCTCAATTAATCCATCTGGTTTTACAGTAATTATGCTCTATGGTCTTCAGGGTGCTGGTAAGACAACAACAGCTGTTAAGCTTGCTAAGATTTTGAAGGCTGATGGAAAGAAGCCGATGGTTGCTTCTGTTGACGTTCACAGACCTGCAGCTGCCAAGCAGCTCGAGGTTCTTGCTGAGTCAGTAGGTATTCCTTCTTATATTCATCCAGAGGAGTCTGATGCAGTTAAGATTGCCAAGGAAGCAATTGATAAGGCTAAGTACATGCTTTGTAACGTTCTTATCGTCGATACAGCTGGTCGTACAGTAATTGATGATGAGATGATGGGTGAGCTTAAGGATATTAATAGTGTAGTAAATCCTGATGAGAAGCTTCTCGTAGTAGATGCAATGATCGGTCAGGAAGCTGTTAATGTAGCAGAGTCATTTGAGAATGCTATCGGTATGGATGGTTTCATCATGACAAAGCTCGATGGTGATGCCAGAGGTGGTGCTGCACTTTCTATCCGCAAGATTACAGGTAAGCCAATTAAGTACATCTGCGTAGGTGAGAAGGTTGATGCAATTGAAGTCTTCTATCCAAACAGAATGGCTGACAGAATCCTTGGAATGGGTGACGTATTAAGTCTCATCGAGAAGGCTTCTGCAAATATTGATGAAGATCTTGCTAAGAACACAATGGAAAGAATGATGAGTAATCAGTTTGATCTCAATGATCTTCTTTCACAGTTCGAGCAGATGAAGAATATGGGTTCTATGAAGGATATCCTTGGAATGATTCCTGGTGTATCTGGAAAGGTAACTGATGATCAGCTTGAAGGTTCTGATGCAGTAATTGATAAGAATATTGCAATTATTCGTTCAATGACAAAGCGTGAGAGAAAGAATCCTAATATTCTTAACGCAAGTCGTCGTAAGAGAATTGCTGCTGGTTCAGGAACACAGGTTCAGGATGTAAATACTCTTATTAAGCAGTATGAGCAGACAGCTAAGATGATGAAGCAGTTCTCAAAGGGCGGTTTCAAGATGCCAAAGGGATTCCCTGGAGGAAAGATGCCTGGTATGGGTGGCCTTGGTGGCTTTGGCGGATTCGGAAGAAGAGGTCGTTTTTAATCGACTGAATATTAATTAACGTATTACGCTTAAATCAGAAGAAATAAGCGAGACGAATATAAAAAACATAATAACTATATTTTACGGAGGAAAAGATTATGGCAGTAAAGATTCGTTTGAGAAGAATGGGTAAGAAGAAGGCTCCTTTCTACAGAGTAGTAGTTGCAGATTCACGTTATCCTAGAGATGGACGTTTTATTGAGGAGATCGGTTACTACAACCCACTCACAGAGCCAGCTGATGTAAAGATCGACGCGGAAGCAGCTAAGAAGTGGATTGGTAACGGCGCTCAGCCAACAGATACAGTACGTGCTCTTCTTAAGAAGCAGGGTATCCTTTAATATATTGAGGCAGTAAATAATGAGTGATTTACTTACTTCAATGGCAAAGTCACTTGTAAGCAATCCAGACGAAGTTAACGTAAAGAAGACTGAGCGTGGAAACACAGTGATTTTCGAACTTTCCGTTGCACCAGATGATATGGGTAAGATCATTGGAAAGAATGGTAAGAGAGCACAGGCTATTCGTTCCATTATGAAGGCTAAGTACTCAAAGACTGGTAAGCGCGTAGTAGTAGACATCGTAGGATGATTACTGAGCACATTACAATTGGAAAAATAGGCAGCGCACACGGAGTAAGGGGCGAACTTAAAATCGTTCCTCTTACAGACGATGTGCGCCGTTTTTCTAAGTTAAAGAAATGTTTTCTTACAAAAGAGGATGGTACCATTGTTAATGAACTCGCTGTAAAGCATGCCAGAGTTGATCGTGGTAATGTCCTTATTTTGTTTGAGACTATCACTGACCGCGATATGGCGGAGAAGCTTAGAGGTTTTTATCTTGCAGTTTCAAGAGAAGATGCAGTTAAGCTTCCTAAGAATACATTTTTCATTGTTGATATGATTGGGCTCACAGTCATTGACGATGAACGCGGTGAATTAGGCACAATTAATGACGTATATGAAACTGGTGCTAATTTTGTTATCAGCGTAAAGCGTAAGGGGAAGATGGATCTTCAGATTCCTTTCTTAAATGCTGTATGCTACGAGACAGATATTGAGGCTGGTTATATGAAGGTTAGATTACCTGAAGGTTTGTACGAGATTTATGAGCCTAATGAGAAGAAATCTTCCAAGAAGACTAATAAAGAAGGTTAATTATGAAGTTTTCTGTTCTTACATTATTTCCAGACCAGGTAACTTCGTTTTTGGCGCAAAGTATTACTGGTAAGGCACTCGAACGTAATATTATCGAGCTCAATGCTGTTAATATGCGTGACTTCGCTGTTAATGATTTTGGTAAGGTTGATGACACCTTATATGGTGGCGCAACTGGAATGCTTATTCAGTGTGATCCTGTATATGATTCATGGAAAAGCATTTGTACAGAAGACGGGAAGAAGCCACATACTGTTTTCGTAAGTCCTAAGGGCAGTGTTCTTAATCAGAATAAGGTAATTGAACTTTCTAAATATGAGCACGTTGCTATTATTTGTGGTCATTACGAAGGTATCGATTCCAGAGTACTTGATGAAATCGTTGATGAAGAGATTTCAATTGGAGACTATGTATTAACTGGTGGTGAACTTGCAGCCTGCGTAATGATTGATTCAATCTCACGCATGATTCCAGGAGTTCTTCCTAACGAGGATGCATATACAAATGAATCACATATGTGTGGTACTTTGGAGGCTCCTCAGTATACAAAACCACCTGTCTGGCACGATAAAAAAGTTCCAGAAGTTCTTCTTTCAGGTAATAAAGCTTTGATCGAAGATTACTATAATATTGCAAGTTTGGTTGAAACTTGGTCAAAAAGGCCTGATTTATTAGAAAAACTCGAAATTTCTGAAGAAGATTGGCAGAAAATGCTTGCTTTGAAAAGAAGCATATGCTAATCTTTTACAGTTGTTAATTGGGATGGTCCTCTGCCCACAAGTACGAGGCACGAACATCTAACAGATAAGGAGGAACACAAGATGGATTTGGTTAAAGTTGTTGAGAGCGAGAATCTTCGCAATAGCTTTTCCGAGGTTGAGATCGGTGACTATGTAAAGGCTCACCTTAAGATCAAGGAGGGAAACCGTGAGCGTATCCAGGTTTTTGAGGGATATGTTATTGCTCGTAAGGGCGGCGGAATCTCTGAGACAATGACAATTCGTCGTATTTCTTACGGCGTTGGTGTTGAGCGTATTCTCCCAGTACATTCTCCAAAGATTGAGAAGATTGAAATCGTACGTAAGGGTCGCGTTAGAAGAGCTAAGCTTTATTATCTCCGTGGACGTCAGGGTAAGGCTGCACGTATTCAGGAGAAGCTCTAATTCTCTCGCAGAAGTTCAAACAAACAGAAAGCCATCCACACGGGTGGCTTTTTTGTTGTGTTATAATAGGCGGGTATTGAAAGAAATTTGGAGGATTTTATGTCACAGGCAATTAACTGGTTTCCAGGACATATGCGTAAGGCACTTAACGATACTAAGGAGAACTTGAAGCTCGTAGATGTTGTTTATGAGACTGTTGATGCGAGAATTCCTTTTTCGAGCCGTAATCCTGAACTTGATAAGATTCTTGGAAATAAGCCAAGAGTAATTATTCTTAATAAATCGGATCTTGCTGATCCTAATTCTACAGAGAAATGGATTAATCACTATAAGTCACTTGGCATTACTGCTATTGCTATGGAAGCAAGCCGTAAGAAGGGTCTTGATAAGCTCTATTCAGTTACAGAAGAACTCTGTAAGGATATGCTTGAGAGAGCTAAGGCAAAGGGACGTGACGGCAAGTCTATTCGTGTAATGGTAGTTGGTGTTCCTAATACTGGTAAGTCAACTCTTATTAATGGTCTCGTTGGACGTAAGGTTGCAGTTACAGGTGATAAGCCTGGTGTTACAAGACAGCCTAAGTGGCTTAGAACTGGTGGCAGACTTGATCTTATGGACATGCCAGGTGTTTTGTGGCCTAAGATTGCTACCAAGAGAAGTCAGCTTGTACTTACAGCAACAGGTGCTATTAAGTCAGAAGTTACTGATGTAGTTGAAGTTGCTTATGATACAGCCAACCTTCTTTGGAACCTTTATCCTTCTTTGATGGAAGAAAGATATGGTGTATCTTCTGATTTTACAGATACTACTGGCGATGAGTATGACAGATTCCTTGAGATGGGACGTAAGAAGGGTTGTCTTATGTCAGGTGGAAGAATCGATGAAGAGCGTTTCTCAAGACTTCTTCTTGATGATTTAAGAAGCGGCAGAATCGGTAGAATTACATTTGAGAATCCTGATAAGCCTCAGGAAGAATAAGAGGTAGTTATGGCAAGACTTACTGAAGAGCAGCTTAAGGAAAAGTATGAAGCTTTATCTGAATACGAGAAGCAGTATTGGAACAACGGTAAGGTATTAGTTGCTGGTATTGATGAAGCAGGAAGAGGTCCTCTTGCGGGTCCTGTTGTTGCAGCAGCATGTATTCTTGATCCTGATACTCCGATTCTTGGGCTTGATGACTCTAAGAAACTTACTGAAAAGAAAAGGGAAGCGCTTTATACAGAAATCATGGAAAAGGCAGTTGCTTACTCAATTATCAGAGTAGAAGCCGATGTCATCGATGAAGTTAATATTTTAAACGCTACAAAGGGTGCTATGCGCTCTTGCGTTGGGGAATTAAAGAAATTAGGCAAAACACCTGACGTGCTTCTTATTGACGCTGTAAACCTTGATGGAACTGGTGTTGATGTTGTACCTATTATTAAGGGTGACGCTAAGTCTAATTCAATTGCAGCTGCATCTGTTCTTGCAAAAGTTACACGAGACCATATTATGATGGATTACGATAATGAGTATCCTGGTTATGGGTTTGGAAAGCATAAGGGATATGGTACAAAAGACCACTATGCTGCTATAAGAGAACAGGGAATGACTCCTATCCACAGAAGAACATTCCTTAAAGTTATTCATTAATTATAAAAGCCTTCAAACATAATTGTTTGAAGGCTTATTTGTTACTTAAGCTTATTTGAAAAGAATCTTTCTGAAAGAGCTTTCTCGAAATATTCAGACTGGAAATAGTAATTACCTTTTTCCTTGAACTGATCGATTCTTTCCTTATCGGTGATCCCCTGACAAACTACAACCATTGATAAGTCATGAGCAAGGTTTATAAGATTCTTGATAATGATGTTTGCTTTCTCGCTTGTATCGTTTACAAGGGAAGACTCAAGCTTCATGAAATTAAGGTTGAACTTCTTAAGCAATGAGATTGAAGCATAACCAGAACCAAATGAATCAATTGCAACTCGAATGCCAGCTTCTCTAAGTTTCATTGAAGCATGGAGAAGAATCTCATGCTCCTCAAGATAGTCAGCTTCCTTAAGTTCAATAATGACTAAGTTACGATCGATTTTATAGAAATCAACAATCTCAATAATTTCGTTGCTGATATCGTAAGCTGAGAAGTCATGGTGTGAAAAGTTAAAGCAGATAGGAACAACATTTTTGCCCTCTGAAACCCACTTTGCAATTGTCTCACAACCCTTACGCAAAACGAACAAATCGATGTCTGTGATAAATCCCATTTTCTCAGCGAGAGGAAGGAATCTGTGAGGGAGGAGCAATTCGCCGCTTCTGCGCCATCTTACAAGTGCCTCAGCACCAACAATTTCATCTTTCTCTTTTGATTTTACGATTGGCTGATAGTAAACGAGAAGTTTTTCAGACTTAAGGTCATAAATCAATTCGTTTAAGAATGTAGGTGAGTCATAGTTTGCAGCATTATTTGTTGCGTCACCAATCTTGATATCTTTGTTACCTCTTCGAGTTAACTTGTAGATATTAGTAGCGCAGCTTAAAAGCTCACCAGAGTTATAGATGTTACTATTACCCTGAATGATTCCACAACGGCAGTTTACAATGTGTGTAATGATGTCATCGTTGTTGTTTAAAGAGACTGTAACGCTCTTAAGGACTTCAATGAAGTTATTGATGTTCTTCTCGTGAATAACAAATGCGAAATTATCTCCACCTAATCTTGAAACATTCTCATTAAGTTCCTTATCGCACTTATTTGAAAGTTCAATACCATACTGGATGATAATTCTGTCAGTAATATCATTACCGAAAATTGCATTAAATTTAGTTGCGTTCTTGATATTAAGATGACCGTAGTAATACTCAGACTGCTTACCACTCTCGATAATCTTTTCTACATGCTCAAGGTAATAAACCTTATTTGTAAGTCCGCCAGTCTCCTGAAGGTAAGCGTTCTTACGTGCAACATAAAGGCAATAAGTAGTTACCTGACTTAAGATAACGTTTGCGAATATATTAAAAACGCCACTATCCTCAGAAGATAACTCCTTAGGTGAGTTCTTAAGGAAAATACGTACAACGAGTAATCTCTCCTTAGTAGGTGACACGCGCTCTACTTCGATGTATTCATTATTCTCGTTTGATTCCAAAGTGAAAATACTTTTTTCTTCAACAAGCTTTCCATTAAGAAAAGCAGAATATGAGATTTGTGATACTCCAAAATACTTAGCAAGTTCAATTGCTGCTTCAAAACCATCAAGTGTTCCTACAAAGTTCACACACTCATTACTAAATCTATTTAAAAGTTCAATTGCGTTATTCATACTATCCTCGTGAAAAATCCTTAAAAATAATATAGGCTATTTATATATAAAGCAAACAAATTGAATTGATATTTTAGTAATTAAGACAGAGAATTGGATTTTATTATTTTCTGCTTGAAGTATCTTGCAAACTTTATTACAATTACATAATGTTGATAATTATGTAATCAAAAGGAGACTTTTATGATTAGTGCAGGCGATTTTAGAAATGGTATGTGTTTTGAGATGGACAACCAGGTTTATCAGGTTGTTGAGTTCCAGCATGTAAAGCCAGGTAAGGGCGCAGCTTTCGTTAGAACAAAGTATAAGAATGTTAAGACAGGTTCAGTAGTTGAGCGTTCATTTAACCCAAACGAGAAGTTTGAGCAGGCTCAGCTTGATAGAAGAGATATGCAGTACCTTTATAATGACGGTGAGCTTTACTACTTCATGGATCAGGAGACATACGAGCAGGATCCTATCGTTGCTGATGCAATCGGTGATGCTGTTAAGTTCCTTAAGGAAGAGATGATCTGTAAGGTTCTTTCATACAAGGGTGAGGTTTTCTCAGTAGAGCTTCCTATCTCTGTTACACTTGAGATCGTTGAGTGTGAGCCAGCAGTTAAGGGTGATACAAACAACAATGCATCTAAGTATGCTACTCTTGAGACAGGTGCCGTAGTTAAGGTTCCTCTCTTCATCGATAATGGTGAGAAGATCATCATCGATACAAGAACTGGTGAGTATCAGTCACGCGCTTGATTGTTAGTTAAGTAATTTGAGTCCGGCGCTTCATAGCGCCGGATATTTTCTATTTTTAGAGTGTACCTTATGAATGAGAATATTGTTCCCGAGTCGATAAAAGGTGATCGATCGATGACACAGGGCTTTGTAGCCCAGTATGCCGCCGAAGCTGCTTTGCAGATTGACGGTGTTGCTGAACTTGTGCCATCATTCGCAGTTGCGCTCAAAGAGAAGGCAGGAGTTGTGCATGAAGGTAAGGGAGTCAGAGTAGTCTTTGGTGAGACTTCAGATGATTCCGTTTCCATAACTGTATATCCTGTCATTTTTTTTGGAAAAGTAATTCCTGAGGTTGCCTGGGGCATCCAGGAGCGTGTTAAGGCCGATGTAGAGCGCTTCACAGGTCTTAATGTAGAATCTGTTGACGTTTACGTATGTGGCGTTAAGCAGGAGCCTTCAGAGGATGATTTAAATCCTGAAGGTGAAGATGAAGAAGGAGATGAGTAATTATGAATCGTTTTATGAGAGTATTGATGATGATTTATTCCATCTTTATTGCTGTATTATCAATTGTTTTGTTATACGCATTTATCGATGATGGAATTTTTGCTGATATTCTTTCTCCACTTTCTTCTTTCGTTAATAACCCACAGACAAAGTTCATTTATTTGTCTGTTCTTATCGTAGTAATTTGTACATGCGTTTATTCTATTTTGAATATCGTAATGTCTACTAGAGTTTATAAGACAAAGCTTCGTAAGACTGATCTTGGTAATGTTGATATTCAGGCTGATGCTATTGAGAGTATTGCACTTAACTCAGCTAAGTCAGCACAGGCTGGTATTAAGACAGCTAAGGCTCGTGTAACAGCTGCCAAGAACGGTGCCATTAAGATCAATATCAATGCAGTTCTTTATTCTAATACTGAGATTCCTGCTTCAATGTCTAAGGTTCAGGAGAAGGTTAAGAAGGATAT
Source organism: Saccharofermentans sp. (assembly GCA_045639635.1). Lineage (GTDB taxonomy): Bacteria > Bacillota > Clostridia > Saccharofermentanales > Saccharofermentanaceae > Saccharofermentans. The sequence goes on from JAZUDM010000012.1 coordinate 71,516, forward strand.
CGAGCGTTATACTGGTATTATCGTTGAGAATGTAATTGTTAAGGTAAGTAAGGTAGAGCAGATTGTTGCTAAGGTTGAAGGTAGATAATTATGGAAAGATTCTTATCTAAGATTTTCGAGAAACTTCAGAATACAAGCGCCGGTGCCATTTTTGCCGTTGCATTCTTCATTATCGGAATTTTAATTTGCATATTCGGTATTTTTAAGACCTTATTTATAATTTTGTTTACGGCGGTTGGATTCTTTATCGGATCATTTCTCTTTAGTGATGATAGTCGCTTTAAGAGATTCCTCGATAGAATATTGCCACCAGGGAGAGTAAGATGAGTAGAATTGAAACACGTGAATCAATCGTATTTTTTGTATATCAGTCAACATTCAGATCTGAGCCTGTTGAAGACCAGATGAAGATTTTTATTGACGAGAATCCACATGTTGAAGAGGACAAGGCTTTCTTTATGTCAGAGGCTTTGGGTGTTCTTGATAATAAGGATGCTATTGATGAGAAGATTTCACAGTACCTTAAGAAGTGGACAATCGATCGTATTCCTAAGCTTGACAGAGCTATTCTTGAGGTTGCCTGCTACGAGATTATGAACTCTGAGGATATCCCTGTTAGTGTATCTATCAATGAGGCTGTAAGACTTTCTAAGAAGTATGGTACTCCTGAATCATCTTCTTATATTAATGGTGTTCTTTCTGCATTTGAAAAGAATCTTTAATAGAAGGTTTTCATGCACAATTTTGATTCCGTAATTGAGCTTACGAATCACGCATCACTAGTTGTTGATGGTGATTTTCTATTAAACTCTTTATCTGTTAAGGGTGAGCTTTCTGGTGTCAAGATTTATACAAAGCGTGGTCGCTATGGCCAGATTTTTCATACAGTTTATTTCAAACTTAAAGATACTTCTGCTTCTATCGATGGAATTATGTTCCTTGAAAGCCTCGATCAGTTAGGTTTTGATTTAGAAGATGGTAAGGAAGTAGTTTGCTGTGGTTCTTGTAGCATTTATCCACCAACAGGTTCGTTCAGACTTAAGGCATCTACAATGCGTCTTAATGGTGTTGGTGATATTGAAGAGCAGATGCGTCGCTTATATGAGAAGCTCAATCGTGAAGGTCTTTTTGCTCCAGAACATAAAAAGCAGATTCCATTGCTTCCTAAGCGAATTGGAGTTATTACTTCAGCTGAAGGACTTGTAATCCACGATATCATTACAACTTTAAATGAGCGTAATACTCATTACGATATTCTGATTTATCCTGCACGTACTTCTGGTGAAGGATGTCCGGAACAGATTATTCAGGGCCTTCAGTGGTTTTCAGACCAGCATAACGTTGATGTAATAATCATTGCTCGTGGTGGAGGCCATCCAGAAGAGTTTGTAGGGTTTAATACAGAGTCTCTTGCAAGAGCAATTTATGACTGTGATATTCCGGTTATTTCTGCGGTAGGACACGAGAAGGATTATACAATCTGTGATTATGTTGCTGATTTAAGAGCACTTACACCTACAGCTGCAGGTATGGTTGTAATCGGAGATTATATTCAGTTATCTGAAAAGCTTAGCAGCAAAAAGGATTCACTTGATTTTGCATTTGAGTCTTACATCAATCGTAAGAGAAATCAGCTTGATAGATTAAGTCAGAGCAAAGCATTATATTCACCAATGTTTTATGTAAGTTCTCTTCGTAGTAATCTTTCAAATTTAAAGAGTAAACTTGCAATTCATGGTGCATCTCTTGTTTCAAGTGAGAAGAGTAAACTTGATGAATTAAGAAATTCTCTTCAGTATGCGACAGATATGTATATTCAAAAGGAAAAGTACAAGCTTTCCGGATATATCGACAATCTTGACTTGTTAGGTCCAATTAATGTTTTAAAGCGTGGTTATTCTTACGTGACTACAAATGATAAGACACTTACAAGCGTGGATGATACTGAAGTTGGTACAAAAGTAAATATTGTTTTCGCAGATGGTAATGCTGATGCGGAAATTATCAGAGTTAATAAGGAGGCAAAGTGAAATGGATAACGAGAATCTTGTTTATGAAGATGCGATTGCTGAATTAACTAATATTGTTAATCGTTTGAATACAGGTAATGTTTCTCTTGATGATTCTATTGCTCTTTATTCCAGAGGTGTAGAACTTGCTTCATGGTGCGATAAGAAGCTCAATGAAGTTGAGACAAAGATTTCTATTCTTAATAAGGATACAATGGAAGAAGAATCTTTTGTTGATAATGGTGAAGAGAATTGAGTACTGATTTAAAACTACTTTTTGAAAATGTAGCATCCTGGATTACACCTTCTTTGGAAAGTGTGTTTTCTGAGTCTTCAGTTAATCCAGAAGACATTACAGTAAAGGCCTCATTATATAGCCTTCTTGCTGGTGGTAAGAGAATTCGTCCAACTTATATGTATGCTTCTTCAAAGATGCTTGGCGTGGATTTAAATGATACTATTACTTACGCTACTGCACTTGAAATGATTCATACATACTCTTTGATTCATGACGATCTTCCAGCGATGGATAACGATGATTTAAGACGCGGTAAGCCTACATGCCATAAGGTTTATGGTGAGGGTATAGCGCTTCTTGCAGGAGACAATCTTCTTAACAGAGCTCATGAGCTTCTTTTAAAGATTTTGATCGAAAAGCCTTCTTTTGCGAAAGCTTCTTTCGAGGTTTCATCTCTTGCAGGGATTAATGGAATGATTGGTGGTCAGAGCATTGACCTTGCGTCAGAGGGAAAGAAGATTTCTCTTGATACTTTATATGAACTTCAGCGTAAAAAGACAGGAGCTCTTTTAAAGGCTGCTATCTGCGTTCCTTGCTATTTGAAGGATGATATTGGTGCTGATGTAATTTCTTTGATGGAGAGTTATTCTGAGCATATTGGATTAGCATTCCAGATTAAGGATGATATTCTTGATGTTGAGGCAAATATCGAGGATTTAGGAAAGTCTGTAGGTAAGGATGAGCGTGATAACAAGGCTACTTTCGTTACTTTACTTGGACTTGATAATGCAAAGGCAAAGCTTCAGGAAGAAATTGATGGATGCTATAGTGCTTTGCTTAAATTGAAAGATTTGGGGTACAATGTATCTGATTTTGAAGCATTGACTTCATTTATGCTTGAGAGGAATTATTAATTTGAACTATAAATTGTTAAGTGACAATTTGTCTCCAGAAAAGCTTAAGGCTCTTTCAAATGATGAAAGAGTTCTTCTTGCGTCTGAATTAAGAGACAAGATTCTGGATACCGTTTCTACAAACGGTGGTCACTTGGCATCCAATCTTGGTGCTGTTGAGTTAACAATCGCTCTTTTAAGTGTATTTGATTACACAAAGGATAAGATTTTATTCGATGTAGGTCACCAGGCATATTCTTATAAGCTTCTTACAGGACGTTTCTCAAGATTTAATACTCTTCGTCAGAAGGGTGGTATTTCTGGTTTCCAGAGAATCAGCGAGAGTAAGTACGATGCCTTTGATACTGGTCACAGTAGTACATCTGTTTCTGCAGGTCTTGGTATGGCTCGTGCGCGTGATTTGAATGGCGACAATAATTATGTTGTTTCAATTATTGGTGACGGCGCTTTAACAGGTGGTCTTGCTTACGAAGCTTTAAATGATCTTGGTCACAGTAAAACAAAGATGCTTGTAATTCTTAACGATAACGAGATGAGTATCGATAAGAATGTAGGTGGTATGTCAAAGTACTTAAAGCAGCTTCGAGCATCTGAAGGATACATTTCTGCCAAGCATAATACTGAGAACTTTCTTTTAAAGCATGTACCTGTTTTGGGAAAGCCTGTTGTTAATATTATTCTTCGTTTGAAGAGATTCTTTAGATTTCTTGTAAACAAGCAGACTCCATCTATGTTTGAGGATTTGGGTCTTGTTTACTATGGTCCTGTTGATGGACACGACATTAAGTCTTTGGTGAGCACAATCAATGCTATTAAGGATATTGATGCACCAGTACTTTTGCACGTATGTACAAAGAAGGGTAAAGGATACTATTTCTCTGAGACAAGACCTTCTGATTACCATGGTGTTGGGCCATTTAGTATAAGAGAAGGTGTTGTTCCATCTTTAAGCACATCATTTACTTCTACATTTGGCAGCACTCTTGTAGATATCGCTTCAACTAATGAGAAGGTTGTAGCAATTACTGCTGCGATGGCTCAGGGTACTGGTCTTGATAAGTTTGCTAATGCTTATCCAAAGAGATTCTTTGACTGCGGTATCGCTGAGGAGCACGCTGTTACTATGGCAGGTGGTCTTTCACGCTGTGGCTATGTTCCAGTAGTTGCTGTATATTCTTCGTTCCTCCAGCGCGCTTATGATGAGATTATTCACGATGTTTCATTTATGAATAATCATGTTGTATTCTGCGTGGACAGAGCAGGATTTGTAGGTAACGATGGTCATACTCATAATGGTCTTCTTGATATTTCTTACTTTAATTCTATTTCTGGAGTTACTATGTTTTCTCCTTCTAATTACGAGGAGTTAAAGCTTGCTCTTGATTATGCAATTAACGATGCCAAGGGTCCTTGCTCAATCAGATATCCTAGAGGTGGTTCTTCACTTGAAGAAAACACAAAGCTTAGTAAGACAAAGGAAGATTTGTTCCTTCCAAGTGTAATTTCAAATTACGGCAATGATTACTGCATTATCTCAACAGGTTCTATTTGTAATGAGTGTATTAAGGCAACTTCTTTGTTGAAGGAGAAGGGAATTAATGGAATGCACCTAAATATTGCTGCAATTAATCCAATTCCTTTCGATGAGATTTATAAGATTATTGGAGATACAAAGAACGTATTTGTAGTCGAAGAGGGTATCTTAAGCGGTGGTATCGGTGAGAGTATTCTCGATAGATTCAGTAGTGATAATAAGCCTTCAAAGGTTACTCCAATTGCTGTTACAAATGTAATGATCAGAGCAGGTTCAGTAAAGGAACAGCTTTGTGAGGCTGGTCTTGATTGCGAGTCTGTTGCCTCAAAAATAATGAGCGTTTTGGCATAATTCTTCTGTATTTTTATTCAGTTTCGTGTTTAAATATAACAATACACAGGAGGTATTGTTATGCGCTTTGGTATACATTCAAATAGTAATCGTGATATAGATTACAAAGTTGCCATTGATCTTTCTTCTATTATTCTTGATAGAGGTTCTGTTCCTGTATTTGAGAAGTCTTTGGAAGATTCCGCATTATCTTCAGTCGCTGGTATTGAATTTGATTCATTTGAAAATTGTGATGTCATTATTTCAATTGGTGGCGATGGTACTTTCCTTGGTGTAATTTCTGATTATAAGGATCTTGGTATTCCATTCTTTGGAATTAATAAGGGAAGTATCGGATTCTTAACTCAGGTTTCAGAGGATTCAATTGCTGATGCAATTGACCGCATTATTGGTGGTAACTATAAGATTATTAGCAGAATTCAGTTGTCCTGCGAACTCTATGACAAAGAGGGTAATTTGAAGGGTACTGATATCTGTCTTAATGATGTTGCTGTTTTGCGTGGAGATAAGCCTCATATTGTTAAGTTAACTCTTTATATTGATGGAGAGCGTGTTGAGAATTTCTATGGTGATGGTCTTGTTGTAGCAACTCCTACAGGTTCTACTGCATATACACTTGCAGCAGGTGGACCACTTCTTACACCAGAGCTTGATAATATTATTATTACTCCACTTGCTTCACATACTTTGCAGAACTCAACTTATGTAATTGGGCCTTCAAGTGTTGTAGATATTCATCTCGGCGACTTTGAGACAGTTCCAATCGTATGTCCAGATGGACGTGATTTTGTAAAGCTTGAACCATTTGATGTGCTTAAGATTATGAAACACACAAGAACTATTGAGACAATCGATTTAGGTTTGGTTGGATTCTTCCAGAATGTAAAACGTAAGATAGTAACAAGAGGTAGCTTCTATGAGAATGGCGAAGAATGATAGACAGGAAATGATTATTAAAATCATTAAGGAAAATGAGATTTCTACTCAGGAAGAACTCACAGCCTTAATGAAGGAAAATGGATATAAGGTTACTCAGGCTACATGTTCCCGTGATATTAAGGAACTTGGTATTATCAAGGTAACTCTTCCAAATCAGGGATCTAAGTACGCTGTTCTTGATAGAACTGGTGATGTTGCACCAGGAAGACTTTTGTCTGTATTTGCTAACTGTATCGTTTCATCAAAGAGTGCCATGAATCTTGTTGTTGTAAAGACATTGCCAGGTATGGCTCAGGCTGCAGCTTCAGCTCTTGATTCAATGCATCTTAGAAACGTTGTAGGTACAATTGCTGGTGATGACACTGTATTTATTGCAACACCAGGTATCGATGAGGCAAACGCAATCGTTGCCACTATTGATGATATGATTAATTCAGGTATCACTGTATCTGAAGAATAAATAAAACAAAGCAGAATATTTCAAAAAGAATACCCAGAAAGAGATTTTATGCTGTTACGTTTAGAAATTAAAGATTTTGCGGTTATTTCGCATGCAGTTTTTGAGCCTACAAATGGTTTTAATACTATTACAGGTGAGACTGGTGCAGGTAAATCGTTACTTATTGATGCGATTGGCTTGATTCTGGGTCAGAAAGCTTCTAAGAATCTGATTAGAACTGATTCTGATGATGCTTTTGTTGAGGCTATTTTTGATTGTTCTGATCTTAATGATAAGACTTTATTCGATATGCTTAATGAAAGTGGTATCGAACTTGAAGATAACCTTTTAATTATCAGTCGTAAGATTTCCAAGGATGGTAAGAGTATTGCAAGAATTAATGGCAGAACTGTTGTTCTCGCTGTCCTTAAGACAATCAGTTCTTATCTTGTAGATATTCATGGTCAGCACGATACACAGAGAATTTTCGATGAAGCTTACCACTCAGATATGCTTGATGCATTTGCTGGAAAGCCAGTTTACGATGCGCTTTCTAATTATAAGACTCTTCTTTCGAAGATGAAGGAGATTGTACTTGAGATTAGAAGACTTTCTGTAAGCCCAGAGGAGTTCTCCAAGAGAATTGAATATCTTAAGTATGCTGTAAATGAGATTAATAATGCTAATTTAAAGCCAGGTGAGGAAGACGAACTTGTTGAGTTAAGTAAGAAACTTAAACTGCTTGAGAAGAATGCTACTTTACTTGAAGAGGCTGATGATTTAATTAATGGTGAAGATGGTAACGGACTTACTGTATCTTCAAGAATTCATAATGCATATAAGTTGATTTTTAAGTTAGCATCCCAGGCTTCTGAAGAGAAAGACTCCAAGTTTTCTGAGTTATCAGAAAGACTTCTTAATTTGTCTTCTGAGGCTTCTGATATTTCATCCTTGCTTTCTGATTACTTAACAAGTGATAGCTTTGATAAGAATAAGCAGGATGAAGTTAATACCAGACTTGATCTGATTTATAGCCTTAAAGCGAAGTACTCCTGTAAGACAGTAGAGGAAGTAATTAATTTTGTATATGAATCTGAAGATGAGCTTTCAAGACTTCAGGATAATACAAAGGTATTACAGGAATTAAAGCACCAGAGAAGTGAAGTTGAGGCTTTGCTTTTGGATGCTGCAAATAAACTTACAGAGATTCGTAAGGAATTTGCTTCCAAGCTTTCTTCTTCTATCTGTAAGGAACTTAGTGACTTGCTTATGCCAGACGCTTCTTTTGAAGTTTCCTTTGTAAGAAGAAGCAAGGAGAAGTTCTTTGGCGCTAATGGAATTGATAATATTAGTTTCTTGTTTTCTGCGAACCCAGGTCAGGAACTTAGAAGTCTTGCCCAGACTGCATCTGGTGGTGAAGCATCACGAATTATGCTTGCAATCAAGAATGTTCTTTCTATGGCAGATACTGTTCCTACATTGATTTTTGATGAGATTGATACTGGTGTTTCTGGAAGCGCATCAACATCTATTGCGCAGAAACTTAAAGCTATTTCAAAGAATCATCAGGTTCTTTCCGTAACACATACATCACAGCTTGCTGCTGCGTCTGATTCAAGTCATTTTATTAGTAAGCAGGTTATGGATGGTGTTACATCTACAAATATCAGAAAACTCACAGAAGAAGAGCATATTATGGAAGTATCAAGACTTCTCTCCGGTACTGATGCCGCTCTCTCTGTCAATCTTGCCAAGGATCTGATTAGCAGTTTCAGAGTCTAATTCAGGGAATACTCTGAGCATATCCTCAGGGAAATCACTAATGAAGTGCATAGTTTCTCCAGTAACAGGATGAGTAAATGTAAGTGAATAGGCATGAAGTGCCTGTCTTCCAATTATTTTATCAAGTCTTAAGCTGTCTGGATATTTAGTTGATGGATTATCAACTGAATTAGGACCATATAAGCCGTCACCAATAAGTGGGTGATGGTTATATGTTGAATGAACTCTGATCTGATGACATCTTCCTGTTCCAAGAATATATTCAACAAGTGAAATATTTTCAGAAGGAGAGTTATAGACAGTCTTATAGTATGTGAGGGACTCGTATCCGTCTGGATCGTCTGGTGTTGTAACGTCTCTGATCATGACAGAGTTAGGACGTCTCTTGATAGGGAGGTTAATTACACCAGATTCTTCGTTATAAGAACCATAAACGATTGCTACATACTTCTTTCTGATTTTTGAACTAACCATTGTGCTATGAACATGACCGTTTTTTGCAATAACTATAAGGCCACTTGTTTCTCTATCAAGTCGCATTACAGGATGAAGTGTTTTATCAGATAAAAGTGTGAGCAGGGAATCATCAAGGTGGCCGTGTACAGGGTGAGTAACAATGCCTGCAGGTTTTTCAATTACTGCGAGGTATTCATCTTCGTAATAGAACTTAATTCCAACATCCTTTTTAAGTTCACCGGAATCGTCGTCATAAGAGGCAAAAACCTTATCGCCAGTAGTAACTGGATCGATTACTCTTTTATGTACGCCATTAACTTCTAAAGTACCGTAAAGCTTAACTCTTTTAATCATCTGGTTGCTCATTTTGAACTCGCGTTTCATAATCTCACGAAGAGTATGATTATCGTATTCGTTCGTTACAATGAAGTTAAAATCCATTATTGTCTCCTTGACATATTTCCTTATTATTTTTACAATAAATCTTGGCTTATAATAGCTTATTAAAGTGATCTTTGACAACTAAATATTTGGAGGTGAGTACCAATATGGAATGGTTATTTTTAGCCATCGGTTTGGTTCTCGGTATCTTGATTGGTTCAATAATCGTGTGGTCAGTCTACAAGAAGGGACTTTTCGCACAGCAGAAACAATTGAAGGAAGATTCAGCTAAGGCAGAAGAAGAAAATATAAAGCGCATAGCTGAAGCTCAGAAAGATGCTGAGAGTCGTAAGAGAGAGTTACTCCTTCAGGCAAAAGAGGAAATTTCTAAGGCACGTGTTGAGTTAGAGCACGACGTTAGAGATAAGCGTCAGGAGCTTGCAAGGGAACGTAACAAACTTGAGCAGAAGGAAGACAACGTGGATAAGATGCTTGCGAACGCAGAAAATAAGCGAGCAGAACTCGAGAAGAAACTTCAGGATGTTGCCGAAATGCAGGCAAGAACTAAGGATCTCGAGATGAGAAAGTCCGCAGAACTCGAGAGAATCTCTGGCCTTTCAATTCAGGAAGCTAAGGCTCTTGTACTTGAAGCCGCTGAGAGAGAGTACAGCCATGATATGGCAACAATGCTCAAGCAGATGGAAGAGAAGACAAAGCAGGATGCAGATAAGATTGCAAAAGATATTATCGTTGCATCTATTCAGAGATACGCTTCAGACTATGTTTCAGAAGCAACAGTATCAGTTGTAAATCTTCCTAACGATGAGATGAAGGGTCGTATTATCGGACGCGAAGGCCGTAATATCAGAGCGATTGAGACTATTACTGGTGTTGATCTTATTATCGATGATACTCCAGAAGCAGTTATCCTTTCATCATTTGATCCTATTCGCCGTGAGATTGCACGTCTCACAATTGAGAAGCTTGTTACAGATGGACGTATCCATCCAGCAAGAATTGAAGAAATGGCGAATAAGGCTAAGAAAGAAATCAGTCAAATCATCAAGCAGGAGGGTGAGAGAGCCGCGTATGAGACTGGCGTTATGAATCTCCATCCTGAGATTATTAAGCTTCTTGGTAAGCTTAAGTATCGTACAAGTTTTGGTCAGAATGTTCTTCAGCACTCAATTGAGGTTTGCTGGATTGCAGGCATGATGGCTGGTGAGCTTGGTCTTGATGTAACTTTTGCAAAGAGGGCAGGTCTTCTCCATGATATTGGAAAGGCTGTTGATTTTGAGCAGGAGGGTACGCATATCGCACTTGGTGCTGATATTGCTAGAAAATATCACGAAACACCTGAAATTATTAATGCTATCGAGGCTCACCACGGTGACGTGGAGGCTGATACTGCAGTTGCAGTACTCGTAGCTGCTGCTGATGCTATTTCTGCAGCTAGACCTGGAGCAAGAAGAGAGAATCTTGAGACATATATCAAGAGAATTCAGAAGCTCGAGGAGATCGCTACAAGCTTTGATGGTGTTGAAAAGAGTTATGCTATTCAGGCAGGTCGTGAAATCCGTGTTATCGTTTCCCCTGATAAGGTTGGCGACGATGAGATGATTCTTAAGGCTAGACAGATCTGTAAGAAGATTGAGGATGAACTTGATTATCCAGGTCAGATTAAGGTTAATATCATCCGTGAGACACGTGCAACAGACGTTGCAAAATAATATTTAAATTTACATTACCTTAGTTATTTAATATTTATTTGATATGAATTGGGCATCTCCATAGAAAAAGACGGACATCTGCGGTCCGTCTTTTTTAATGCCTGTATTTAACTTTTTAAATCGAGATTGGATAACTGTTCGCGTCTTTTTCCTTTAGGAATTGCTATTACGAACTTTGCACCATGGCCTTCTGATTCTGGTATGTTAGAGGCCTTGATGTTTCCATTGTGTTCCTCTGCGATTGATTTAGCGAGGGAAAGACCGATACCATGTTTACCATCAGCACCTTTACTAAATCTCTCGTAAAGTGTGTTAAGTACGTCTTCAGAAATACCTGGACCATCGTCCTGAATTACGAAGAAGATATCTGAATTATCGCTATATACGTTAAATGTTACGCTGTTCTCGCAGTAACGCAGGCAGTTAGAGAAGATGTTCTCAAGCATTCTGAACAAATCGTTCTCATTACCATAGATATATTCATCGTTTACCTGAATGTTATTAACAATTTCCTTTCCTTTGAGAAGGAAACCTCCACGTACTTTTTCAATTAAGATATCGCAGAAAAGTGTTACTTCAATCATGCTCTTATTGATAGCAATACTTCCGTTTTTTGCCATATCCATTTTTGAAATAGAAAGAAGGTTTTCTACAAGGTTTGAAAGTCTTGATGTTTCGTCAATGATGATATCAATAGCTTCTTCTTCGTGCTCTTTATCAAAGACACCGTACTTAAGACCTTCTGCGTAACCCTGAATGGACATAAGAGGCGTTCTAAGTTCGTGGGAAGCATTCTGGAAGAACGTTTTCTGCTCTAAATCTGCATCGTTAAGTCTTAGTGCCATCTGATTCATAACATCTTTAAGATCCGTAAGCTCACGGCTTACAATAGTACCTTTTACAGGGGTGAAATCACCCTTACCAATTCTGTTGGCAAAACGTGCAAGACGATTTGTTGAACTTGAAATTGGGAAGGCACAAATAAAACTAAGAACAGTTGATGCAATAAGTGCAAAGATAAAGGATCTTAAAAGTACAATGGAGAATGCTTCTGAGAATGAGAAGTATGAAGATTCATCAAGATAAATGAGCATGTAGTATGTTTCATAATCGTTTGTCTCACTTTTAAAATTCTCACTGTACTCGATGCTGATAAAACGATAGTAAACACGACTGCCGTCAATAGTAATCCAGTTTGTGTCTTTGAACTTTTTGTGGTTTGAATTATTACTAATTTCTGAAAGTACAATCTTGGCTGATTCATATAACGCAGAGTTTGAATCTGCTGTAGGCCAGAGAATTAAATCTTCCTGTGAAGTTACATTTTCCTGTGGAACATAGAAAAGGACAGTTGATGCATCACTTGAAAGTTCAGTTGAAGCAGCAACCTGGCTCATAATGTCATCTCTGATCTCAAGACGTGTTCTATGATCGTTATTATCGATTGTTTTACGGAATGCATCAGCGAATTCCTGGCAGGAAACAACTGCGCGTGCAATTCTACGATTACACTCGTTATCGATATACATTCTAAGAATAAACTGGCTCGAAAAACTAATGATAAAAATAGTTATCAAAGTTACTATGAGCATTGAAGCATAAATATGAAGGGAAATAGGAACAATAGCTTTATGCTTATTTATCTTCATTGTTATCTGCTGTCTCCAATCTGAAACCAAATCCCCAGACAGTAGTAATCTTTACGTTGGAGATAGTAAGCTTCTTACGAAGTCTCTTTACAGTATCATCTGCAACTCGTGTTTCAATTTCAGTCTCGTATCCCCAAATTTTATCAAGAAGTTCGCTTCTTGGAATAGCTCTGTCCTTATTTGTAATAAGGTAAGAAAGAAGCGCGTACTCATTAGGTGTTAATGGCAAATCCTGACCATCTGCTGTAGCTGTCTTTGTTTTTTTATTGATAACAATGTCAGCGAAAACGAGTTCATTTCCGTTAACCGCAACAGAATTTGAAGTATCTGCCTCTAAAGTAACTTCCTGTCTCTTGAAAATAGACTTAACCTTAGTTACAAGTTTAATAGGACTAAAAGGCTTTGTAAAATAGTCATCACTACCAAGATTTAAACCTTCAATATAGTCTGAATCAGAATCTCTTGCTGTAAGCATAATAATAGGTACATTACTAATCTTACGAAGTTCTGTAAGAATAAAGAAACCATCTCTTCCTGGCATCATTACATCAAGAAGAATAAGGTCGCATGGTTCAGTAATAAATTTCTTTAAAAGGTCGTCGCCTGTAGGGAATCCAAAACAAATATAACCTTCTCTCTCAAGGAAAGATTTGAGAAGGTTTCTAATATTATCATCGTCATCTGCAATATATATAATTTTGCTCATTTTTTTACTCCGTTTTTGAATTTGTTGTAATTTTATAATAAAAAATTGATAGCTGACTACAAAAATTGGTGTAGTTTTGCGTGAAAGAATATTTAATTATTTTTTAGTTATCGGTACAATATTATGAATGATATTTTAGGAGAATTTTTTTATGGCTACTGTATTAGTAACAGGCGGAATGGGATATATCGGTTCTCATACAGTTATTTCACTTCATGAAAATGGATTTGATGTAGTAATTGTTGATAATCTCCTCAATAGTAAGATGGAAGTTTTAAACCGTCTTGAAATGATCACTGGTAAGAGATTTAAGTTCTATAACATTGATTGTTGTAATAAGGAAGCTCTTCGTGTTGTTTTCGAAGAGAATAAGATTGATAGTGTTATTCATTTTGCTGGTCTTAAGGCTGTTGGTGAGTCTGTAGTAAAGCCAGTTGAATACTATACAAATAATATTAACAGTATGCTTACTGTATTTGAGTTGATGAAGGAATATAAAGTTAATAAGCTTGTATTTAGTTCATCAGCTACTGTTTATGGTATGAGTGAGGATGTTCCTTTTACTGAGGAAAGTCCTCTTGGTACATGTACTAATCCATATGGCTGGACAAAGTGGATGCTCGAGCAGATTCTTAGAGATTGTGCCAAGGCTAATCCAGAATTCAAGATTTGTCTTTTGAGATACTTTAATCCTGTTGGTGCACATGAGAGTGGACTTATTGGTGAGGATCCAAGAGGTATTCCTAATAACTTGTTCCCATATATTTCAAAGGTTGCAGGTGGAACACTTGAGAAGCTTACAATTTTCGGTGACGATTACGATACTCCAGATGGAACATGTTTAAGAGATTATATCCATGTTTGCGATCTTGCTATCGGTCATGTAAAAGCTTTAAATTATCTTGCAACAAATAGTGATAGTGTTTGCGTCTTTAATCTTGGTACAGGTATGGGTACTTCTGTTAAGGAGGCAGTTGCTGCTTTCGAGAAGGCTTGTGGACATGAGATTAATCACGTATTTGGCCCTAGAAGAGCTGGTGATATTCCTGTTTGCTATGCTTCAACAGAAAAGGCTTATAAGGAACTTGGATTTAAGACTACATATACAATCGAAGATATGTGTTCTTCTTGCTGGAACTGGCAGGTTAAGAATCCAAATGGACTAGAAGACTAATTAAGGTTTGGTGGAAAAAATGTCTAAAAATGGCGATAACGATTCAAATAAGAATGAATTAAGTAAGATTAACTTTGATTTTTCATCTGAGAAGAATGAACTTGAAGTTAAGGAAGAAAAGTTTCCTTCACTTGAAGAACTCGAGGGTGAAATCAAGGCTAATTCTATTGATACTTTCGGCAAAGAGCTTGAAGAAACTGAGCTTATAGTTGAGGAGAAGGAAACAAAGCTTTCAACAAACGTTAAGAAGGCTAAGGCTCCAGCAAAGAAAGAAGATTTGGAGGAGTCAGGTTTTGTTAAGAAGACAGAGCCAGTTGATCCTAAGAAAAATCGCAAGAAGGTAATTAAGAGAAGAGTAATTCTTGGTATTGTTGCTGCTTTGGTTGGTCTTTTGATTGGTGCTGTTTTATTTGGTCTTTGGTATAAGCACTATCTTTATACACGTATGGAGATTATTCCAACAGAGGAAAGTGCAACTATCGTAGATGAGAGTGGTAATACAGTATTTATTGCTGATCTTACAGAACCAACAGAGTTTGAGCTTATTACAAATGAAGGAATTCATAATTTCCTTCTTATTGGTGTAGATGCTCGTGGTAGCGGACGTAATGTTCGTGGTAACTCTGACGTAAACATGGTTATGTCAGTAGATAGCGAAGCTGGAACAATCAAGATGATTTCTATTGCCCGTGACTCATATGCATATGTTCCTGGTTATTCAAACCCAATGAAGATTAACGCTGCTATGGCTTATGGTGGACCTGATCTTCTTGAGGCAACAATCGAGAATATGCTTCGTATTGAGATTGATGGCTATGCCTTTGTTAACTTCTATAACATGGCAAACGTAATCGATGCAGTAGGTGGCGTATACGTTTATGCATCAGAGTCTGAAGTATATGCAGAGCATGGTTTGAACTGGAATTTGGCTGAGCTTAATAATCTTCAGGGATTAGATCCAAGTTATCAGGCTGTATCTGGTTCTGGTAATCTCTGGCTTAATGGTCGTCAGGCAGTTGCTTATGCTCGTATCCGTTATGTTGGTAATGGTGATTATGAGCGTTCAGAAAGACAGGTTGAGGTACTTAGAAGTTTGCTTTCACAGTATTCTGCAATGTCAGTAACAAGTAAGATTGCTGCTATGGATGATATCCTGGGTGTTATTGCAACAAATATCTCAGAGGATGATGTTACATCTTACGCACTTGAGTTCCTTCCATCTATGGAAAATGTTGAGATTCAGTATTTGCAGCTTCCAATTCAGGGATGCTTTAACTCAGGTATGTATGGTAGTGAGTGGAGTATCAGACCTAACTGGAACGCAATGATTCCTTTTGTTCAGGAATTCTTCTATGGTGAGCAGCAGGAGTTTGACGCGGTAAGAGAAATTCCAAGCAGTCCAAGCTTAAGTTCATGTCCTAGTCTTGATACAGTAAATATTGAAGATTTGATTGAAGTCTAAGATTTAAAGCTGGGTTTATCCCAGCTTTTATTTTGCCTTGATTTCTGCCTCAAATTTGCCTTTGACCTTTTTTGATATTCGCTTGACTTTAATTAGTACGATGTTAAAATTATTACTGTTGGCACTCGATATAGGTGAGTGCTAATTCAAATAAATCTCTTTTTGGAGGCGATTGATATGACAATCAAACCTTTAGGTGACAAGGTAGTAATTAAGACACTTAAGGCTGAAGAGACAACAAAGAGCGGTATCGTTCTTGCTTCTGCAGCACAGGAGAAGCCACAGGTAGCTGAGATTATTGCAGTTGGTCCTGGTGGAATTGTAGATGGTATTGAAATTAAGATGGAAGTTACTGTTGGTCAGAAGGTAATCATTCGTGATTATGCCGGAACAACAGTTAAACTCGATGGTGAGGAAGTTATCATCGTTCGTCAGGACGATATCCTTGCAATTGTTGAGTAATTTATTCATTTTGGAGGTTATATAAATGGCTAAGGATATTAAGTATGCTGAGGACGCTCGTAAGTCCTTGGAAGCAGGTGTTAATAAGGTAGCTAATACAGTTAAGGTTACACTCGGACCTAAGGGCCGTAATGTAGTTCTTGATAAGAAGTATGGTACACCACTTATTACTAACGATGGTGTTTCTATTGCTAAGGAAATCGAGCTTGAGGACAGATTTGAGAATGCTGGTGCTCAGCTCGTTAAGGAAGTAGCTTCAAAGACAAATGATGTTGCTGGTGACGGTACAACAACAGCTACTCTTCTTGCTCAGGCAATCATTCGTGAAGGTATGAAGAATGTTGCAGCTGGTGCAAACCCAATCATTCTCCGTAAGGGTATCTCAATGGCTGTAGAGGCTGCAGTAGGAGAGATTAAGAAGAATTCTAAGGTAGTTGATGGTTCTAAGGACATCGCTCGTGTAGCTGCTATTTCTGCTGGTGATGATTCAATCGGTGATTACATCTCTGAGGCTATGGAGAAGGTAACAGCTGATGGTGTTATTACTGTTGAAGAGTCTAAGTCAATGCAGACTGAACTCGAGGTAGTTGAGGGTATGCAGTTTGACCGTGGATACCTTTCACCATATATGGCTACAGATATGGATAAGATGGAGGCAGTTCTTGACGATCCATATATCCTTATCACAGATAAGAAGATTACAAATATTCAGGACATTCTTCCTGTTCTTGAGCCAATCGCTCAGTCAGGTTCTAAGCTCCTTATTATTGCTGAGGATATCGAGGGTGATGCTCTTGCAACTCTTATCCTTAATAAGCTCCGTGGTACATTCACATGTATCGGAATTAAGGCTCCAGGTTATGGTGACCGACGTAAGGCTATGCTCGAGGATATTGCAATTCTTACAGGTGGTCAGGTTATCACTTCTGATCTTGGCAGAGAGCTTAAGGAAACAACAATGGATATGCTCGGCCGTGCTCACCAGATTAAGGTAACTAAGGAGAACACAACTATCGTTGATGGCGCTGGTGATAAGGATGCTATCAAGGCTAGAGCTAATCAGATTAAGAAGCAGGCAGAAGAAACAACTTCTGAGTTCGATAAGGAGAAGCTCCTTGAGCGTCTTGCTAAGCTTTCTGGTGGTGTTGCAGTTATCAAGGTTGGTGCTGCTACAGAGACAGAGATGAAGGAGAAGAAGCTCAGAATTGAGGATGCTCTTGCTGCTACTAAGGCTGCTGTTGAAGAGGGTATCGTTCCTGGTGGTGGAACAGCTTACATCAACTCACTCCCAGCTGTTAAGGCTCTCCTTGATACAACAGAGGGTGATATCAGAACAGGTGTTAAGATTATTCTCAGAGCTCTTGAGGAGCCAGTTCGTCAGATCGCTACAAATGCTGGTCTTGATGGTTCTGTAATCGTTGAGAATATTAAGAATTCACCAGTTGGTGTTGGTTTCGATGCTCTCAACGAGAAGTATGTTGATATGTTTGAGATTGGTATCGTAGATCCAGCTAAGGTTACACGTTCTGCTCTCCAGAATGCTGCATCTGTTTCTTCAACACTTCTTACAACAGAGGCTGTTGTTACAGATATTCCAGAGCCAGAAGCACCAGCTCCTGCTCCAGGTGGAATGTACTAATTCTAAATTTGGTTTTTATGAGAGCTGTCACTTATGTGGCAGCTCTTTTTAGTTATTAGAAAAATATCGATAAATATAGTATAATCAAGCCGTTTTAAGCATTTAATTAGAATCGGGGTATATTTTTGAGAATTTGCTTTATTGGTGATGTTGTTGCAGCTCCTGGAAGAAGAGTTATTAAGAACATTCTTCCTAATTTTTTAGCCAGCAATAATATTGATTTCTGTGTAGTGAATGCTGAAAATAGCGCACGCGGTCTTGGTGTTTCTTCTCGTATTAACGAGGAATTGTTTAAGTGTGGTGTAGATGTAATTACACTTGGTAATCACACATTTTCTTTTCACGATTTTATTTATCAGGCTGATAAGGATAAGAGAGTTATTCGTCCAGCTAATGTAAGCCCAGACTGGCCAGGTTTTGATTATGCTATTTCTGAGAAGAATGGAAAGAAACTTGGAGTTATTAATCTTATAGGTCAGGTTGATATTACTCCTGTTGGCGAGAATCCATTTACTAACGCTGATCGCCTTGTTGAAATCGTTAAGAACGAAGGCGCAGATGCAGTAATGATTGATTTTCACGCAGAGGCAACAAGTGAGAAGATTGCTTTCGGTTACTATATGGATGGTAAGGCTTCTTTGGTTGTTGGTACTCATTCTCATGTACAAACTGCGGATAACCGTATTCTTCCAAATGGAACCGGATATATTACTGATGCAGGTATGACAGGTTGCGTTGAATCTGTTCTTGGAATGGATATTGAGGCTTCTTTAAGAAGACTTAAGGATAAGCTTCCTGCCAAGTATGAGCCAGCTGAAGGTGATGCCATGATGAGTGGTGTCATTGCTGAAATTGATAATATCGGTCGCTGTATTTCAATTAAACGCTTTAATGAATATGAATAATTGAGGATTATATGGAAAGTAAGAATAAAGGTTTAAAAGTATTTAGTTTATATACTATTTTCATCATTGTACTTGTTGCTTTGGATCAGATTTCAAAGTATGCAATCGTAAGTAAGATTGAACTTTATAACAAGATTACTGTTATTGATAAGTTCTTCTATCTTCACTATGTTCAGAATACTGGTAGTGCATTTAGTTTTCTTGCTGATAAGTCATGGGGAATTTATGTGTTGTCTGTAATGTCTTTGCTTATGGCAATATTCCTTTATTTCCTTTCTTATAAGTCAGCAACAATTAAGCAGAATTTCCTTGGTGCTTCACTTGCCTTGGTTGTAGCAGGCGCTGCTGGAAATCTTGTAGATCGTTTCCGTTTGCACTATGTTGTTGATTTCTTAAGATTTGATTTTGGTAATTACACATTCCCAATTTTTAATGTTGCAGATATTTGTGCCGTTGTTGGTTCATTCCTTGTAATCTTTATTTTTATCTTCCAGGATAAGAAAGTAGATGCTTTGCTTGAGTCAATTGGAATTAAGACAAAGAAGGACGAGAAGAAGGAGGATAAGAAGAGTGATTCTTAAGTTAGTAGCAAATAATAATGGTCAGAGACTTGATCAGTTTATTAGTCAGGAGAACCAGGATTATACACGTTCTTTCTTTTCAAGCCTTGTTTCTGATGGAAAGGTTACTGTTAACGGCAAGGTTATTACTAAGAATGGTTATAAGTTAACTTCAGGTGAGGAGATTGTTGTAGATATTCCTGCACCAGTTGATACTGATGCAAAGCCTGAGGATATTCCTCTTGATATCGTTTATGAGGATGATGATCTTTTGATCATTAATAAGAAGCAGGGTATGGTTGTTCATCCTGCTGCTGGTCACTATGAAGGAACTCTTGTAAATGCGCTTCTTGCTCATTGTAAGGGTAATCTTTCAGATATTAATGGTGTCATTAGGCCTGGTATCGTTCATAGAATTGATAAGGATACATCAGGCCTTATGGTTGCTGTAAAGAATAATGAGACACATATTAAGATGGCTCAGATGATTGCTGATCACGAAGTTGTTCGTCAGTATCGTGCTCTTGTATATGGAATTATTTCACATGATAAGGGAACAATTGATGCTCCTATTGGAAGAGCAAACGGTGATCGCAGAAGAATGGTAGTAACAGAAGATGGTAAGCCTTCTATTACACATTTCGAGGTAGTTAACAGATATACAGATGTTACTGATTTGAGCCTTCGTCTTGAGACTGGTAGAACACATCAGATCAGAGCTCATATGACTTATATTGGTCATCCTGTAGTAGGTGATCCACTTTATGCTCCTAGAAGAAAGACATATGGACTTGTTGGACAGTGTCTTCATAGCCAGAGTATTTCTTTTATTCATCCAAGAACTGGTGAGCAGATTTATTTTACAAGCGAGATTCCTGACTATTATCAGGAAGTTTTGAATAATCTAACATTGCTTTAATTATTTGGTATAATTAAGTTATGAAAGACCGTGTTGTTGTAAATAATATCAATGAAATAGCAGTTGGCGATTTTCTTAAGAGAATTGCTGATAATTTTGATGCGAGCATTGAATTTGATGGTAATTCAATTGTGGTCGAATCTGAATCCAATTTAAATTTCAACAGAGCTGTTTCTGTAATTGATGCTTTGTCTAAGTTATCTACAAGTGGTGAGATTGATACACGTCTTGTTGATTATGTGATTTTCCTTGCAAAGCAGAATGAATTACAGGATTTTTTAAAGCGCAGCGATGAAATCATTTATACAACACCTTCAGGTCGTCCAATTAAGACTAAGACTTTGGGACAGCATTTCTATGCTGATGCATTGGAGAGAAGTGAACTTGTAATCTGTAGTGGGCCTGCAGGTTCAGGTAAGACTTTCCTTGGCGTGGCAATGGCTGTTAAGACTTTTCGTAACAAAGAAGTTTCTAGAATTATTTTAACCAGACCAGCAGTTGAAGCAGGAGAGAGACTTGGTTTTCTTCCTGGTGATATTGAGGAGAAGGTTAATCCTTATATGAGACCTATTTATGATGCACTTACTGTACTTTTGGGAAATGAACTTTTCGAGAAGTACTATGACAAGGGATTGATTGAGGTTTCACCTTTGGCATTTATGCGTGGTAGAAATCTTGATGATGCTTTTGTGCTTCTTGATGAGGCTCAGAATACTACAACAGAACAGATGAAGATGTTCCTTACTCGTCTGGGTTTAAATTGCCGTGCATGTGTTTGCGGTGATTTTACTCAGATTGATTTGCCTAGAGGTGTAACTTCTGGACTTTATGATTCTATGCAGGTATTGAAGGATGTTGAGGGTGTCAGCATTGTTTCACTTAAGGCTGCAGATATTGTTCGTAATCCTTTGGTTCAGCGTATTGTTACTGCTTATGCAAATCGTGATGAAAATAATGGGGTAATTTATGAATAAGATTACGAATTTACGTTTTCAGCAGATTATAGTTTTGACACTAACTATTCTTATTATGATTTTGCTGGTTTTCTATGGCTATCGTCCTGAGAGTTATAATTTGAAGATTTCAGATACTTCAAGCAGAGAAATTACTGCTCAGCGTGACTTTATTGATTCATATGCAACAAGACGTAACGCAGAAATGATGAGACGTAACTCAGATGATGTTTATATCTGGTCTGAGTCTATTTCAACTGAATGTGTTTCCAAGGTTAATACTTTCCTTGATATGGTTGATAACATTCGTAATAATCGTCAGATTGATTCAGTAAATGCTGAGGCAACTAACTTGAAGATTGCCATCGAGAATGAAATCGGTTTTACAAGTGATAAGTCTGTTCTTGTTGATCTTCTTTTGATGGATGAGAGAGAGTTTGCTGTATTTAAGCGTGAAGTTAATGATTCTGCTGAATATATTATGATGAACAGTGAAGACTATATCGTTACTGATTCTGTATTAAGTCAGCGTATTTCTTCTGAGATTTCATCTATTGTTTCAAATTATTCATTCTTCTCAAATAAGACTAATGACTTCGTAATGATTCTTGAAGGTCTTCTTGAGGTTAACTATGAGTATGATGCTGAGGCAACAGAAAGAGCTGCTCTTAATGCTTATAGTAATGCGATGAATGATCCTGTTATCGTTGATAAGGGAACAAAGATTATCTCTGTAAATGAAGTTGTTACTGAGCATATTTATAGTCAGCTTGTTGACCTTGAGCTTATCAGAAGTGATTCATTTGACCTTGTAATTCTTGGAAGAATTGCAGTTTATGAGCTTATTATCAGCATTGCTTCAATTATCTATCTTGCTAACTGCCGTAAGAATGAGTTTAAGGATATGAAGGTTGTTTATACTCTTGTATTAACATTCCTTATTCCAATTGCAGCTTCTATCTATCTTCAGGATATTTCCAACGTAATGATTGTTACATTGTTCTTTACAACCATTGTTGCAACTTACCTTGGGCTTTCAGTTGGTATCGTTCTTTCAGTTGCACAGATGTTTATGATCTGGCCTCTTTACTCATTTGATATTGAGTTCCTTTTCGTATCAATTGTTGGTGTATTGATTTGTAGTTCTATTGCAAGTAATGCCAAGCGTTCTTATAACAGTGCAAGTCTTATTATTTTCCCAGCTTTGTTCTGTGTTTTGGCTTCAGTTGCTTATAACTGGGTAATGGTTTCTTCATTGGATTCATTTATTGCTTCTGCAATCTGGATTGGTGTTTCAGCAATGCTTGCTACTGTTATTGCGATTGGTTTGATGCCAATTTATGAGTTGTTCAGCAATACAGTATCTCCAGTAAAACTTATCGAGTTGTCACAGCCTGGTCGTCCTCTTCTTAAGGAAATGTTCATTAAGGCTCCTGGTACATATCATCATGCAATGATGGTTGCTAATCTTTCTGACTCAGCTGCCGAGGCAATTGGTGCTGATTCACTTCTTTGTAAGGTAGCAGCTTATTATCACGATATTGGTAAGCTCGAGAATCCAATGTACTTTACAGAGAATCAGTCAGAAGGTGTTAATCCTCATGATGAGATTGGTGTTGAAGACAGTGTAAGAATTATCACTAACCATATTCTTGATGGTGAGAAGCTTGCTATTAAGCATCGTCTGCCAAAGCCAATTATTCGTATTATTAATGAGCATCATGGTACTACTTATCCAGCATATTTCTACTTTAAGGCAAAGAAGATTGCTGAGGAGAACGGTGAGCCTGAGCCAGATTTGGAGAACTTCAAGTATAAGGGTAATGTTCCTTCAACCCGTGAGTCTGCAATCGTTATGATTGCTGATACATGTGAAGCAGCAATTCGTTCAATGAAGCTTACAGATCCAGCTAAGATTGAATCTACAGTAAGAGACTTAATCAAGAAGAAGATTGATCAGGATCAGCTTTCAATGTCAGGTTTGTCTTTCGACGATATTGAAAAGATTGTTGTATCTTTCAGACAGGCATATTCAGGAACATTCCACGAAAGGATTCAGTATCCAAATGAGAAATAATTACGTTATTGAAAATGAGATTATTGAAGAGTCAGAAATTAAGTCATTTAAGGAATATGGTGACAAGATTTCAGAACTCGTTTCAGATGTAGATAATGGTTTTGCAGATCTTGATGTCTGTAAGGCTTTGAAGAATTCATATCTTACAATTACTTTTGTTTCAGAAGAAACAATTCAGGAGATTAATAAAACTAATCGTGATATCGATAAGGTTACAGATGTTTTATCTTTCCCATTCCTTGATATGGAGAATGGTTCTTTAGTTGAGCCAATTGCACCAGAGGATTTTGAGTTCGATGAGGATGGAAACAGAATTCTTAATCTTGGTGATATCTTGATTTGTCTTGATGTTGCTAAAAAGAATAGTGAGACTTATGGTCATTCAATTGACAGAGAAGTAGCTTTCCTTATTGCTCATTCAATTCTTCATTTGCTCGGCTATGATCATATCGAAGAAGAGGATGAGAAGGAAATGATTTACCTTCAGAAGGTTCTTATGAGCGATTTGGGACTTGCTTTCGAAGACGAAGAACTCGAGATTACAAACCATAGTGATGAAGTATCTTCAAAGGAAGATAAGCTTTTCGAGAATATTGCTTATCCTGCAGGTTCACCTTGTAAGCATTGTGGTTACGTTTCAATTCTTGGAAGACCAAATGTAGGAAAGTCTACGCTTCTTAACCATATTACTGGTATGAAGGTAGCTATCGTTTCTCATAAACCACAGACAACAAGAACAAATATCAGATCAATCTATAACACTGAGGATTCACAGATTATTTTCGTTGATACGCCAGGTGTTCATAAGGCCAGCTCAAAGCTTGGAGAGATTATGGTTGGTAATTCTCTTGCAAGTGCAAAGCATAGTGATGCTGTATTATTCCTCGCTGATGGTAGATTCGCTAAGCCAGGTAAGGTAGAGATTGAACTTCTTACAAGACTTAAGAATGACAATAAGAAGGTTATTCTTGCAATTAATAAGAGTGACGATATTACAAAGGAATCATTGCTTCCAATGATTCTTGAGTATTCAAAGCTTTATGAGTTTACTGAGATTATTCCTATCAGTGCAAAGACAGGTGATAACGTTGAGTTGTTGCTTGATAAGCTCACAGGACTTCTCCCAGAAGGTCCACGTATGTTTGATTCTGAGTATATGACTGATCAGACTGAGCGTGAGATCTCAGCTGAGCTTATCAGAGAGCAGCTTTTGCACTATACAAATCAGGAAATCCCACATGGTGTTGCTGTAGAGATTACTGATTTCGAAGAGAAGTATGCTGATGGAGCTACAGATGAATACGATAGAGAAATGGTAGTAATTAAGGCTTCTATCATTTGTGAGCGTAAGTCTCATAAGGCAATCATCATTGGTAAGAATGGTCAGATGCTTAAGCGTATCGGTTCATCTGCAAGAGTAGGAATCGAGAGACTTCTTGACTGTAAGGTTTATCTTGAGTTGTTTGTTAAGGTTCGTGATGACTGGAAGAATAACGATACACTTCTTAAGGATTACGGATTTGTAATTGAGGACGATAACCCAGATGGCATCTGAGGCTTTAGCTATTAAAGGAATCATATTATTTTCTGAAGAATACAAAGATAAGGATCGTATGCTTACGATCCTTACTTCAACTATGGGAATAATTAAAGCTTGCGCAAAGTCTACAGGAAAGCAGAATAGTAAGCTTGCATTTTTATCTGTTCCATTTATGCTCGTTGATTTTACTTTGAGTGATTCACACGGCTTTTGGTATGTAAAAGAAGCTTTAATCATCGAAAGTAATAGTGGAATCATGAATAGTCTTGAGGCTATGGCTGTTGCTAATCATATTTCCGATGTTTTATCTAAGGCTGTAATGCAGACAGATATTTCTCATTCAGCCTATGAATTAGCTGTATATGCTTTATATGTACTTGGAATTAATCCTCAAAACTATAAGTCAGTTTATGCTGCATTTAATTTGAAGTTCCTTTTGCTTTCTGGACTTGCTACAACATTCGATAACTGTAGTAACTGTGGGAATGAGATTTCAAAGTTTGGAACTTTATATATTGATTTGGAAGGCTGTCAGATTTTCTGTGATGAGTGTAAGAAGGTAACTAAAAATAGTAATAATCTCTTTAAACTTTCTTTGGCATCTTTAAATGTAATTAATTACTATATTTCAAAGCCTGTAAATTCTATTTTTACACTTACTGTTACTGAAAATATTCAGGATGAAGTTAGAAGATTTTCAACCAAGTTTATCTCAATTCAACTTGATGAAGAATTCAGAGATCCAATTGAATCTATTAAGTTTCCGGTAATTAGAATAAACAGAGATTAAATCTTCCAGTTTTCAGGGAATAACTGTAAGTATTCAGACTTGTCATATCTCTCGTCGATTAAAAGTGCAAATCCAGTATCGTCTTCAGTTCTGATTACACGTCCAACTGCCTGTAAGACTTTCTCCCAACCTGGGAAACGGTATGCAAAAGCATATCCGTCACCAAATTTTTCAGAATAGTAGTTAGTTAAGATTTCTCTTTCAGGAGTAATCTTTGGAATACCAACTCCAACAATAATTACGCCAGATAATCTGTCACCAACAAGATCGATTCCTTCACCAAAATGACCACCCAATACACAGGCACCAAGAAGGCATCCGTTATAAGATTCTGAGAACATATCGAGGAATTCATTACGCTCAGGAACAGACATTCCAGACTGCTGCATTATAAGTTTATGGTGATTACGCCTGTCTTCTGGAACATTATTATCAATTTCAGCTTTATTTAGTTTTTCAAAATCTTCCTGAATGTAGGAACATACAATCTTCATGTGCTCAAAGGATGAGAAGAAAACCATATAGTTTCCTCGAAGATTTGAAAGTTCATCCATAATTCGCTTTGCTATTTGAGGCGCTGTAAAAACTCTGTCCTTGTAGACAGTGCTAATTGATGTCTCAAGAAGAATATCGAGATTTTCAGAAGGGAATGGTGAAGCAAGCTCGATTGAGCGTACAAAATCAACATCCTTTCCAATAATTACATTTCTATAGTATTCGTAAGGAGAGAGGGTTGCAGAGAAAAATACAACACTCATCTTATCCTTAATGAGTTCGTTAATCTTATCTGAACTATCAAGGCAGACAAGGTTCATTGTAATGTCGCCAAGTTCTCTTTTCGCGCATGTAATATATGAATCGTTATAGTAAAGCTCGATTATTGTTAAGAAGAATCTTGCTTCAAAGAAGTATTCAAGGCATATCTGTCTTAGTTCTCCCTGAGGGAGCGCATCGAGAATAGGGCTTAAGTATCTGATAGAAGCCCACATTGAAGTATAAAACTCCTTTGGAATCTGACGCATTCCTTCAAAGTTTTCTGTAACTAATACCTTGTTCTCGTCAGCTTTCTCAAGCATTTTAAAAGCAGAATCATTGGAGTTCATGCCTTGCTCAAGTATTCTGAAGTAGTTGTCCAAAACCTGTAAGTAGCGTTCAACGCGGGCATCACGTCCACGGAATGCCTTCATCATATCTTTAAGAAGAGTATACGAAAAAGTAGTGCTGTACATGTTGCGGGCTCTGTCTACCATGTTATGAGCCTCGTCTACGAGTACAACATTACGGTCGTCAACTTCGCCTTCGAAAGCGCGAATAAGCTTAACTCTCGGATCAAAGGCGTGATTATAGTCTCCAATTACTACTGTACAGTAATCCATTACATCCAAAGAAAATTCATGAGGGCAGATGTTATGCTTAACTGCGATTGAAGTACAAAGTTCAGGCGTAATATTATCGTGAAGAAGAGCTTCCTCTAAAGCAGGTCTTACACGGGAATAGTAGCCGTCAGCATACTTACAGAACTTCGCATCACATTTCTTGTTCAAAAGACACATGTTTTCTTTTGAGGACAATAGGATGGATCTTAGAATCAATCCATTCTTTCTTAAGTCACTTAAAGCTTTCTGTGCTACCTCACGAGTGGCAGTTTTTGCAGTTAAGTAGTAAATCTTATCGTATCTGCCCATAACAAGGCCTTTTATTGCAGGGTACAAAGTAGAAATTGTTTTACCTGTACCAGTAGGAGCAAGTGCGAAAAGAACTTCCTTGGACTTAAGAGTATTAAGGACGTTCTTCATAAGCTTATTCTGACCGGGTCTTATATTATCGTAAGGAAATGTAAGCTCCTTAATAGACTTAATCATGCTCTCACCATAATTAATGAGTTTCTCTGCAAAGGATAAATAGGTGAGGCAATGCTGTTCAAAGATACTAAATGCTTCTTCGTATGTAATAGTTTCAGTAGAATCAAATGCTTCAAGAGTTGTAATTGAAACATATCTTAAAGTCATATCAATTTCTTTAAGATTATTAAGCTCCATAAACATGAATGCATAGATAGCAAGCTGTGATTCGTGTTCAGGGCGTACTAATCTCTCAAATGAGTTCTTAGTAGAATTAAATGACTTGATCTCAATGATATTTACTCTGTCTGAAGTTTCAATTAAAGCGTCTGCACGGCCATTAACATTTAAAGTTAAATATCCATCGTCATAAGAACTATTAAGACTAATCTCAGTAGATAAATCTTCGCCAAAATCTTTTCTTAGGTTCTGAAAGATTTTCTGATGTAATCTTGTACCTTCAACTGCAGAAACACTACCATATGAACCTGAAGACAGGCTTCCGGTTCTGGATACAAATTGTGCTAGTGAAGTAACTGAGATTGATAATTCTTTCATGTTTCTTATTATAACCTAATTGATTGATTTTATTATTTTATTGGGTTATTATTTTTTAGTCGTAATGCGGTTGTGGTGGAATGGCAGACACGTTAGCTTCAGGTGCTAGTGGTTTTACGACCGTGCGGGTTCAAGTCCCGCCAGCCGCACCAAAAACTCCAGTTTTAAACTGGAGTTTTTTATTTCTGAAAAAATTGATAATTTATTTCATTTGCACAAATTTTCATTTGAATTTAAAAATCTTTGAGATAAAATATACAAAGAGACATTTCTCGCAAATTGTATTTTATTGGAGGTTCCACAATGAAGAATTATTTTGATCTTTCAGGTCAGGTTGCTGTTGTAACAGGTTGTTCAACAGGTCTTGGTGTTCAGATGGCAAAGGCTCTTGCTAATCAGGGTTGTAATATCGTAGCTATGGCTCGTCGTCAGAATCTTATCGACGAAGTAGCTAAGGAAATCTCTGAGACATATGGCGTTAAGGCTATTGGTATTCGTTGTGATATTACTGATACAGAGTCAGTTGAGGCTGCTATCGATGCAACACTTGCTGAGTTCGGTCGTATTGATATCCTTATCAACAACGCTGGTACTGGTGGAGTTACACCTGCTGAGGATATGCCAGATGAGACATTCCAGCACGAGATGGATATCGACTTGTTCGGTACATTTAAGGTAGCTCGTTCATGTGCTAAGAAGGCAATGATCCCAGCTGGTTATGGTCGTATTATTAATATTGCTTCTATGTACGGCCTCGTTGGTAATAAGATTGCTCCTACAGCTTGCTATCACGCAGCTAAGGGTGGTGTAGTTAACCTTACACGTGCACTCGCAGCTGAGTGGGGTGAGAAGGGAATTACTGTTAACGGTATCTGCCCAGGTTATTTCTACACACCTCTTACAGTTGATACATTGAATTCAGAGTTCTTCCAGAACTATGCTAAGACAATGATTCCTCTTGCTCGTTATGGTAACGAGGGTGAGCTCGACTCTACAGCAATCTTCCTTGCATCACCAGCTTCTTCTTATGTAAACGGACAGAATATCGCTGTTGATGGTGGTTATACTTGCATGTAATTCTTTGCAACTAATACTGCGACTGCCTTCCTTTCGGGGGAGGCAGTTTTTGTTTGGAAAATATTTTTTTGAAAATCTCAAAAATATACTTGACTATTAATCTTTCGATTTGTATACTATCTGAGCGTTGAGAAAACGTACGTGATTAGTGTTTCACGTGGGCCTATAGCTCAGTTGGTTAGAGCTCCCGGCTCATAACCGGTCGGTCCCGGGTTCGAGTCCCTGTAGGCCCACCATTAACACTTACAATTTAATATATGGGAAGATTCCCGAGCGGCCAAAGGGAACAGACTGTAAATCTGTCGTCAGTGACTTCGATGGTTCGAATCCATCTCTTCCCACCAAAATCCCGATACTCAGTATCGGGATTTTTTTTGAGGTAATAATTGTGGATAACGTATATAGTGGTATTAATGATCTTCCAAAAGGATATGCTTCAGACAAGGTGACTAAGGGTTGTCTTGTTTTGGAGGGTGGTGCTTTTCGCGCTATTTATTCTGAAGGTATTATTGATTACTTTCAGCAGCACGATATTAACTTTGAGTGTGTAATCGGTGTTTCTGCTGGTGCCATGAACGGTGTTAATTATCAGGCAGGTCAGATCGGTAGATCAGCAAGAATTAACCTTCGTTATCGTCATGATCCTAATTATGTTGGAGTAAAGCCTTTAATTACTGATGGTGGTGTTATTGGTTTTGACTACATTTTTGGAGATTTAGAGGGTGTAGAGCCTTTTGATTACAAACGATTTAATGAGCCTCAGTGGCGTTTTGTTGTTGTAACAACTGATGTTCAGTCTGGAAGAACCTGCTATTTTGAAAAGGGTAAGTGTTCTGATATTTTCCAGGCTATTAAGGCTTCTGCTTCTATGCCATATGTTTCAGCTCCAGTTCCTTTGGAAGGAAGTATTCATCTTGATGGTGGATGCAGCTGTAATATTCCATACCAGTGGGCTCTGGATCAGGGATATGAGAAGATTGTTGTAATTAAGACAAGAGATACTTTGTATCGTGATAAGGCACTTACACCACAGCAGAAGAGACTCATCTACAGAATCTATAAGGATTATCCTAGATTTGCTGTAATGCTTCGTAAGATGGATACCAGATACAATGCAGAGCTCGATGAGCTTGATTATTTAAAGAGAGCTGGAAGAGTATTCGTTTTCGAGCCTTCAGTTCCAATTGATATTGGACGTCTTGAACCAGATATGGAAAAGCTTGGAGCTTTGTATCATTTGGGACGTAATGATGTAATTAATCGTTTTGATGAATTTATGGAGTATATGAATAAGTAATATCTTTTAGTAAGATATATTCGAGGTGTTTAGTATGGTAGATATTTTTATTGCTATTTTATTTGGACTTGTTGAGGGAATTACTGAATGGCTTCCTATTAGTTCAACAGGTCACATGATTCTTTTGAATGAGTTTTTTAAGTTAAATGTTTCAGAGGAATTCTTTAATCTTTATCTTGTTGTTATTCAGCTTGGTGCTATCCTTGCAGTTATCGTTATTTTCTGGAAGGAAATCTGGCCTTTTGGACTTAAGGATAATAAGAAGCCATGGAAGAAAGAAGGCTTTGGCAGATTCGTAAAGGCTGATAAGTTCTCTATGTGGTTTAAGATTCTTGTTGCTTGTATCCCAGCTGCAGTTGTAGGTGTTCTTTTCGATGATTTTCTCGATGAGCTTTTCTATAACTACATCTGTGTTGCAATCACACTTATCATTTTTGGTGTAGCTTTTATTGTTGTTGAGAACTATATCAAGGACAAAAAGCCAGTTTTAACTAACCTTGATGAACTTACTTATCCACAGGCTTTCCTTATTGGTGCTTTTCAGCTTATTGCTGCAGTATTCCCAGGTACATCAAGATCTGGTGCTACTATCGTAGGAGCTATTGCTGTTGGTATTTCACGTGAGGTTGCAGCTTCATTTACATTCTTCCTTGCAATTCCTGTAATGCTTGGAGCAAGTTTACTTAAAATCGTTAAGTACGATGGAGATGTAAGCGGTAAGGAGATGATGCTTCTTATTGTTGGTATGGTTGTTGCATTTGTAGTTTCATTTGTAGTAATCAAGTGGCTTATGTCTTACATTAAGAAGAACAACTTTAAGCCGTTTGGATGGTATCGAATTGTTCTTGGTGCCTTGGTATTAATCCTCGGTATCGCAGGCGTTATTGGTAAGTAAAAAATATTAGTTTTAATAGAATTGATAAAGGCTCGTGGGAGTTCCACGAGCCTTTATTCTTACTTATTACTACTATCCTCCGAAGCAGTAGTTTTTTCTTCTACTACTTTTTTATCCATTTTAGCCTGCTTCTTTAAAGCCTTTTTCTTAATTACTTTTTTAATAATTGCTACGATAAGTGCAATTACACCAGCGAAGATTAAGAGTTTCACAAGAGCTACTGCAAGGTAAGGAACCAAAGCAACAAATGATACGAAGTTATCCTTTGAGTCTTCCTTTAAGTTCTCGAGGGAAGTGCTGAATGCTTCCTTAATCTTCTCGCTAAATGTCTGTTCACGTACTTCTTCGATTTCAATTACTTCTGGCTCTTCGATTACTTCAATTACATTGATATTTAATGTAGCGTATGTAACCTGATCGCTTAATGCTCTAAGAGTTCTTTCGTAAGTTTCAATCTCGTATCTAACTGATGTGAGCTCGTTCTGGAGAATGATAATTGTTTCAAGATCAGTTGCTTCAGAAAGGAGGTTATTTAAAGTTTCCTGCTCAACACGAAGGGAATCAATTCTTGCTGCTGTATCAATATAGTTGATTGTTACGTCTTCACATGATTCGCTTGAATATGTAATTGTAGCAAGACCAGAGATAGATTCTGTTAATTCATCAAGCTTGTCTGCTGGGATTCTGATTGTAAGATAAGCTGTTCTATAACTGTTGTTATTACCAGTACCGCTGATGTTTGCGTTCTCGTAGTAACCGCCAAGGGAAGAAGTTGCATTCTGAATGCTTGAAACTACTGAATCAAAGTTCTGTGTTTCCATTGTGCAGCTGACAGTTCTGATGAGCATTCTTTCTGTTGCATAAGTAGCAGAAGGGTCTTCTGAAAGATTAGTGATATTTCCAACTTCATCATCGAAATATTCAGCACCCAGGTCTTCTACGTCATATGCGTAGTCACATGCTTCGCCTGCAGCGTAATTTACATAACTGTCATCCATTGCTGCAGCTGTTTCTTCTGCTTTAACGTGATGTGCCACTACAGGTGAAGATGCGCTTCTTGCTCTGTTAAAGTAAGAGCTAATTGCTACAAGTGTATATAATCCTAATGACAATACTAATGAACCTGCTACTATTGCGATAATGATATTTCTCTTTTTCATGGTCTAAAAACCTCCTTATGCTCTATAACTCGTAGCAGTAAGGAGGTTGGTTGCATGAATTATGAAAAATTTTTTTAAATTAAAAATCCACCGTTAACGCCAAAGATCTGACCTGTGATAAAAGATGCTTCATCAGAAGATAAATAATAAATGGTATTAGCAACATCTTCTGGTGTTCCAAGTCTTTGAAGAGGAGTCTCTTCCTTAAGTTCTAATTTGTCTTCTTCGGAATATTCATTCATCATATCTGTATTAATAACGCCAGGGGAAACGCAGTTTACTCTGATGCCAGAAGGACCGAGTTCCTTTGCCAAAGACTTAATAAAGGAATCAATTGCACCCTTTGTTGCAGAATATAAAGCCTCGCATGAAGCTCCAGTCTGTCCCCACATTGAAGATATGGCAATAATAGAACCACTCTTATTAGAAATCATTGAAGGAGCAACAAGTTTTGATGCGTAGAAAAGTCCGCCAAAGTTTGTATCCATAATTTTGTGGTAGTCATCAGGAGTAAACATATCAAATACTCCGGTCATAGAGATTCCGGCATTATAGATAAGTACATCAATTCTGCCGTAAGTATTTACTGCAGATTCAATACCATTAGAGATTTCCTCGAAAGAAGAGCAGTCACACTTAATTGCATTTCCTAAAGAATTACTATCAGGAGCAGTCTTGTTATAAAAATAACTAACATTATGTCCATTACTAAGATACTTATTAACAATGGCCTTACCAATTCCTTTTGAACCGCCACAAACAAGAATATGCATATATTTACCTCAAAAATAACTATTAATATGAGAATAAATTAGTTGATACAAATATGCAATAATATTAGAATGTTGAAGTTGACTACAATTTGAGAGGTAATTATATGTCAGAAGAGAACGAGAAGTTAGAAGACGATTTTATCGACGAAGAAGAATATAAGAAGGCATTAGCTGCTCTTGAGACTTCAAAGTCAATTCGTCTTAAGGAAAATACAGAAAAGAAGAAGAAGGAAGAGGCTGAGAAGAAAGCTGCTCTTAAGGCTAAGCGTCAGGCAGAGCTTGAGAAGAAACTTGCTGATTCAAAAGTTCAGAATAAGTTCCTCGCAAGATGTATCGCTGATCCAATCATTCCAGCTTGTATTATCGCTGCAGTTGCAATTATTATCGGTATTGCTCTTTATATTCTTATTCCAATGTTTAGCACTCCAGCAATGAAGTACAAAGTTAGCGACTTTAGAACAAGATATGCTTCAACAGAGATTTATCAGACATCTTTAAGTCAGTTTGGTTTTGCTTTCCCAGAAGTTCAGTATTTCGAGGGACAGACATCAAATGCAACTGGTGTTGCTTTGACAGCTGATCCTAATGCTTTGAATCAGGTTAATTCAGCAGATTCAAGTAAGCTTAATTACTTTGGTGGTACTGTAATCAATTCTGCTACTTCACTTGGTTTTGCTGTACAGGGAAGTGAGCGTAAGAGTGATGGAAAGATTACTGCTTTACGCGTTATGGTTCAGCTTGATCCTAATGTTGATGATAACTACTACAATATGCTTCTTATTTATTTTGCTAGTTACTTCCAGGCTTTCTATCCTAATCTTACTTCAGAGCAGGCAGTAAATATGGCTCAGGAGGCTCTTAATAATTCTAATAACCAAATGTTTGTTACAAATGGTGAGTATGCTTACAGAGTAGTTATTGAAACTACAGGTGCTGTTCCATTCGTTGCTTTGGATATTGTTCCTGCAGCTTCAATAAAGTAATTATTGATTAATTAAATAGTTAAAGGGAGATATTCGTATCTCCCTTTTATATTGCAGAAAATTTAGGCAAGAAAAAAGGCTGTTACAAGTAACAGCCTTTTTGTCTGGCAGGGAAGACATGATTCGAACACGCAACCGGCGGTTTTGGAGACCGCTGCTCTACCGTTGAGCCACTTCCCTTTGACAACGACAATAATTTTATCCGAGTGTTTGCAACCTGTCAAGCAGAATGTTATCATTTAAATCGCATTTTATATAAAGAAGGTGATTGATATGAAGTTATCTGTAATTGGAACAGGTAATATGGGCAAGGCCTTAATCAATGGTTTTATTTCAGGTAAAGTTTTAAATCCTAGTGAGATTTCAGTTTTTGATTTGAATACAGAGTCTTCAAAGAAGATTTCTGATGAATTAGGCGTAATTGTAGCTTCTTCAGCAAATGAGGCTGTTACAGACGCTGATTATGTTTTGATGGCAGTAAAGCCTCAGCATTTCGATAATGCACTTGCAGGTATTGTTTCTTCTTTGAATGATTCAGCAATTGTTCTTTCTATTGCGGCTGCGGTTACTACTACAAGAATTAGTGGCATCCTTGGTGAAGGACGTAAGTTCGTTAGAATTATGCCTAATACTCCTGCACAGGTTGGTGCTGGTGTAAGTGCTGTATGTCCTATGGGTCTTTCAGATAGTGAAGTAGATTTCGTTAAGGCTCTTCTTGGAACATGTGGTGAAGTTATCATCTGTGATGAGAAGACACTTGATGCTATCGGATGTGTTTCTGGTACTGGTCCAGCTTATGTAATGCTCTTTATTGAGGCTATGGCTGATGCTGCAGTATCTTTGGGAATTAAGAGAGACGACGCTTTAAAGATTGCTGCTGGTACTGTTATGGGTTCTGGTAAGCTTTGTCTTGAGACTGGCGTTCATCCAGCAGTTCTTAAGGATCAGGTATGTTCTCCTGGAGGAACAACTATTGCTGGTGTTATGGCTCTTGAAGAGAATGGTCTTAGAAATGCCGTAATCAAGTCAGTTCTTGCAGCTGATGAGAAGACAAAGAAAATGTCATCTGGTAAGTAATAAATGGTAGATACAACACGCACAAAGGTAATTATTTATACTGACGGCGCATGCTCTGGTAACCCTGGCCCTGGCGGTTGGGGTACTATTCTTATGGCATCAGGTGCCAAGAAGGAAATGTCAGGCGGAGAACCATTAACTACTAATAACAGAATGGAGTTGATGGCTGTTATTGAAGGTTTGTCAGCTCTTAAAAGACCTTGTGATGTTGATATTTATAGTGACAGTGCTTATGTAGTTAATGCTTTTAATCAGCATTGGATTACTAACTGGCAGCGTAACGGCTGGCGTAACAGTGCCAAGGCTGAAGTTGCCAACGTTGATTTATGGAAGAGACTTTTGGAATTAACAACAGTTCATAATGTTAATTTCATTAAGGTAAAGGGTCACGCTGATAATGAATTTAATAATCGCTGTGACCGTCTTGCTGTAGAAGCAGCATCTAAGTTTGGTAAATAATATGAATATTGAAGAGAAGTATAGTGATTTGATTGAGAAGACTATTGAGTCAGAGGTAGTCTTTGAAGGTCGTGTTTTTAATACAATTGTAAAAAAGGTTGAACTTCCTAATGGTAAGATAAGTAGTAGAGAAATCGTTAAGCATAACGGTGGAGCATGCATTTTACCTATTGATGACGATTTAAACTGCTATATGGTC
This sequence comes from Saccharofermentans sp., assembly GCA_045639635.1. Classification (GTDB taxonomy): domain Bacteria; phylum Bacillota; class Clostridia; order Saccharofermentanales; family Saccharofermentanaceae; genus Saccharofermentans. Next base: position 107,444 of record JAZUDM010000012.1, read on the forward strand.
AGACAGTTTAGATCTCCATTCGAGAAATTAATGCTTGAAGTTCCTGCTGGTAAACTTGAGATTGGGGAAGACCCAAGAGAGTGCGCTATTCGTGAACTTCGTGAAGAAACAGGTTTTGTTGCTGAGGAAGTAACAGATCTTGGAAAGTTTATCTGCTCTCCTGGTTATGATTCGGAAGTAATCTCTGTTTATGCAGCGAGAAAACTTACTTTTGTTGGCGATAAGCTTGATGAGGGTGAGTTTTTGAGAGTTGAGAAGATTCCTTTGAAGGAATTGGCAGCAATGGCAGACAATAATGAGATTACAGATGGTAAGACGCTTCTCGCTATCTATAAATCATTAAGGAGATTTAATCTTGGAGTCTGATTTCCAGAAAGAAACCGCTGGGTTTGCGTTATTTTTCATTTCTATAGCTCTTTTACTTATTGATATTTTATCTGAGAGTATCATTGGTCCTGTTGGTGTTTGGATCAAGAATCTCGGATTTGGTTTTATTGGTATTTCTGCTTATTTGATTCCTGTATACCTTTGCTATATGGGTATTGAGTTCTTCTGGGAAAAGAGTAATGTTTCACGCAGACGAATTGTATACGTATTTCTTCTTATGGTTTGTTTTGCTGCTCTTTTATCAGTAACTTCTACTGATTTTGAGTATGTTAAGTCATTATGCCTTGATCCTGCTTCAAATAAGTTTAAGGCTACTAAGGCTATTTCTTTGCTTTGGCATTCAGGTCCAGATTCAAGTTTGATTACTAACCCTAATTCTACAACTGGAGCTCTTCCAGGAGGTATTATTGGTGGTTCTATTGCTATTGCTCTTAATAGTGTTGTTGGAAAGATTATTTCTGTTTTAATTCTTATTGTTGTTATTCTTTCTCAGGTAATTCTTGTATTTAAGATTTCTTTGAAGAAGCATGCAATTAAGGCAGTATCTTCAGCATCTAAGGCTGTTAAAAACGCAACAGTAAGAATTAATAGCGGTAATGCTTATGGTAAGAAATATAATGGCCAGATTAGAAGAGATGTTCCATATAATCCTAATCATGCGCCAATGCCTAGAACTACTGCGGCTAATGCTTCTGTACGTTCAAATCCTGTGGCTACTGCGTCTTCACCAGTTTCGAATTATCCTTATGTGAACCTTTCTAATGGTAATAGTCCTGTTGCTTCAAATCAGCCTTTACCACCAAGAAATCCAAAGGGCAAGTCTGCTATGCCTGTTGATGGCAATACAGGATTTATCGATACTGATGCTTTGTCTGACGGCAAGAATGTTTCAAATGATCCTAATGTATTTGTAATTGGTTCAAATAAGGTTTCTTTTGATGAGAATAAGAATTTTGGTTCTCTTGAGGGTATTTCAATTGATTCAAAGCCAATGAATCCTCATTTGAGAGATAAGAAAGAATTTGACAGACCTTCATTCCTTCCAGAAGACAAACCTAAGAAAGATTTCTATAATCTTGAAGGTGCAGTATATGCAAATGGCGAAGAGCATTATGAGAATGAGTTTACTCCAGATGATCTTCCAACAGATCTAGATTCAGTTGTTGATACTTATGATCAGTATCCAACTAATGTTGATACTTATGATCAGTATCCAGCTGATGTTGATCCTTATACAAATCCATATAACAAGAATTATGCAGCTAATCCAGCTCCAGCTCCTGCTCCTGTTCCAGCTCCTGTTGAGAATCAGGTTCAGGAAGTTGCTCCAGCTCCAGTTTCTGATTTAGTTCAGACTAATGAGACTTCAGAATCCTTGGAGCCTCAGTCTTCTTATGATCCATTAAAGGGTAGAGAAGTACATACAACTGAAGCAAATCCTGCAGCTAGTACGGATTTCAATGCCCCTGAAGTTCAAAAGCCTCAGGCTCAGAAGGTTAAGCGTATAACAAGATATACACCACCACCAATGAATCTTCTTGCTCCGGAAGCTGCGCAGACACTTAATAAAAATGATGCTGCTGTTAAGGCTAAGGGTGAGCAACTTGTAGAAACTTTGAGAAGTTTTGGTATTGATACAGAAGTTGTTCATACTACTTTTGGTCCTGCTATCACTAGATATGAGCTTAAGTTCAAGAATGCTGGTGTAAAGGTATCAAGAGTATTGTCTCTTGAAAATGATATCGCTCTTGCAATGGCTGCTATCTCTGTTCGTATTGAGGCTCCAATTCCTGGAACAAGCTATATTGGTATTGAGATTCCTAATGAGAAAACTTCTGCTGTTCAGCTTAGTGGACTTATTAGAACACCTGAGTTTAAGAAGGCAAAGCCTCTTGAGGTACCTCTTGGTAAGAATATTTCTGGTAATCCAATTATGTGTGATCTTGCAAAGATGCCACACTTGTTGATTGCTGGTTCTACTGGTTCTGGTAAGTCAGTATGTATCAATACAATTCTTGCCAGCATCCTTTATCATTCTTCTCCAAACGATGCGAGAATGATTCTTATCGACCCAAAGGTAGTAGAGCTTTCAATCTATAATGGTATTCCACATCTTTTGATGCCTGTTGTAACGGATCCTAAAAAGGCTATTAGTGCTCTTAAGTGGGCTGCTCTTGAGATGGATCGTCGTTATAAGTTGTTTGCTGAGACTAACGTTCGTAACCTTGATGGTTATAATGATTACTTAAGATATAATAACCAGCCTACATTGCCACTCATTCTTATCGTTGTAGATGAGCTTGCTGACTTGATGACACTTGCAAAGAATGAGGTTGAGGAGCAGATTTCACGTCTTGCTGCTATGGCCCGTGCCGCAGGCCTTCACCTTATTCTTGCTACACAGAGACCATCAGTAGATGTAATTTCTGGTGTAATTAAGGCTAACGTACCTTCAAGAATTGCTTTCGCGGTTTCTTCTGGTACTGACAGTAGAACTATTCTTGATTCAAACGGTGCTGAAAAACTCCTTGGTAAGGGTGATATGCTCTATGCTCCTAATAGTGCTCCAAAGGCTGTAAGAGGACAGGGCGCATTCCTTTCAGATAAGGAAGTTGATTCTATTGTTCAGGATCTTCGTAAGCGTTACGGTGATATGTATGACGATGCAGTTATTAATATCGTAAATTCTCAGGCTGCAAATAGTGGTGCCACAGGTGGTACTGGTATGGGAGTTTCTGAGGCTTCTGGTGGTGCTGGTGCAGATGATGAGCTTCTTGATATGGCAGTTGATGTTGTAATTGAAGCAAAGAATGCCAGCGTATCCATTTTGCAGCGTAGACTTGGTATTGGTTATCCAAGAGCTGCAAGACTTATTGATGTACTTGAGCAGAAGCATGTTATTGGTCCTTTTGAGGGAAGTAAGCCTCGTAAGGTACTTATGACAAAAACAGACTGGCTCGAGCAGAAATCGAAAGGATAATTATGAGCGAGAATAAATCCGTTTCGAAGAATACAAAAAGTTCAGGTAAGAGTATGGCCATTGCAACATTCTTGGTCATGCTCGGCCTTGTATTTTCGAGATGTTCAGGATTTTTAAGAGAAATCCTTGTTGGTAATAAGTTTTCTGATATTTATAGAGATAGTTTTACTCTTGCATTTACTATCCCTGACCTTGTATATAACCTCTTAATCGGTGGTTCAATTCAGGCTGCAATTACTCCTGCTTTGTCTTCTTATATTTCTAAGGGCGAGGAGAAGAGAGGAATTAGAGCAGTAAGTATTTTTATTTCTGTTTTCGTTTCGCTTCTTGTTATTGTATGCGTAATTGGTGTTGTATTTTCAGAGCCTATTTATCAGCTTTATAATTCAGGTGATGCTAATCCTGAAAAAATTCGTCTTGCTGCGATGGCTTCAAAGTGGTTATTCCCACAGATTGTTTTCATGACATTTGCTGCTTTATGTATTGGTGTTTTAAATGCATACAAGCGTTTTTCTTCAACAGCATTTGGCCCAACTATTTATAATATTTTTGTTCTCTTATCTATTGTTGTATTTGCTGGAAGCACAGAGCATAAGCTTATGCTTACAACTTGTGGTGTAATGTTTGCTGCTCTTGTTTATTTCTTGTTCCAGTTCTTTATCGGCTTTGATAAGTTGAAGCAGTTCAGATTTGTATTTAGTCTTAAGGATCCTGATTTTATTGATCTTGTAAAGAGAGCACTTCCAATTCTTATTTCTGCCTCTGTAGTACAGATTAATATGGTTATTCTTAATTTCTTTGCTACATCACTTCCTGATGGAGACTATGTTTACCTTTTGCGTAATGCTTCTACAACATGGCAGCTTCCTTATGGTATTTTTGCCGTTGCTGTAGGTAACGTAATGCTTCCTTCTTTGGCAGCACTTTATTCATCTAATAAATTTGAAGATGCTTCTGAACTTTTGTCTTCAAGATTAAAGACAGCGTTGTTCTTAACAATTCCTTCAGCAGCTTTTATGTATGTTTTAAATACTGACGTTATTAAGGCAATCTTTCAGTGGAGTGAAAGATATACAGACGCAGATGCAACTCATGCAGGTAAGTTCCTTATGGGTTATACGATTGCTATTATCACTCATACTGTTGTGTTTATTATGAATCAGGCTTTCTATGCAATTGGTAAAACTAAGGTACCTTTAATTGCAGGAAGCATTGGTCTTGTTACTAATCCACTTCTTTGTATGTTCTTTATTTCTCAGAATATGGGATTATTGTCATTGACTTTGGCTTACTCTTTAACAAGTGTTATTCAGATGGCTGTTCTTTGCATTATTTATAGTAGAGATGAAAGACTTAAGCCAAGGAAGATTCTGGGATTCCTTATTAAGAGTGGAATTTGTGTAGTAATAATGATTCTTGTTATTGCTGTTCTTGATTATTATTTCCCAGGACATGGATCAAAGATTACTCAGCTTGGTATCGTAGCTTTTAAGGGTATTGTTTCTGTTATTGTTTACTTTATTATGGCGTTTATTCTTAAGATGCCTGAAGCACGCGTATGGATTGAAAAATATGCAGGTAAATTTTTAAAGAAGTCCCATTAATGGTACATTGTCGATTTTTGTCGAAAAATTTGTTCATTTTGTTCTTTAAATTCGTTGACTTTTTAGTATCATATCTATAGAATACTTTTCAGAAGAGAAGAACATTCGTTCTATAATTAAGGAGATATGATTTATGGCTAAGAAGAATTCTAGCAAGGGTAGTGTTCAGGCAGTTCCAGTAACAGACCAGACAGAGCGTAAGAAGGCTCTTGAAGCTGCAATGGCTCAGATTGAGAAGCAGTTTGGTAAGGGTTCAGTAATGAGAATGGGTGACCAGGAAGTTGTTGAGATTGAGACAATTCCTACTGGTTCAATTACACTCGATGTAGCTCTTGGTGTTGGTGGACTTCCACGTGGAAGAATTATTGAGGTTTACGGACCTGAGTCTTCTGGTAAGACAACAGTAGCTCTCCATTGTGTAGCTGAGGCTCAGAAGATGGGTGGTACATGTGCATTTATCGATGCTGAGCATGCTCTTGATCCTGTATATGCTTCTAAGATTGGCGTAGATATTGATAATCTCCTTCTCTCACAGCCAGATTGTGGTGAGCAGGCTCTTGATATTACTGAGACACTTGTTAGAAGTGGATGTATCGATGTAATTGTTATCGACTCAGTTGCTGCTCTTGTTCCACGTGCTGAGATCGAGGGTGAGATGGGTGATTCACACGTTGGCCTTCAGGCTAGACTTATGAGCCAGGCTCTTCGTAAGCTTACGCCTATCGTTGCTAAGTCAGGTACAATCTGTATCTTTATTAACCAGCTCCGTGAGAAGGTTGGTGTTATGTTTGGTAACCCTGAGACAACTACAGGTGGTAGAGCTCTTAAGTTCTATTCTTCAGTTCGTCTCGATGTTCGTAAGACTGAGACACTCCGTAATGGTACAGATGTAATTGGTAACCACGTACGTGTTAAGGTTGTTAAGAATAAGGTTGCTCCTCCATTCCGTGAGGCTGAGTTCGATATTATGTATGGTGAGGGTATCTCTAAGGAGAGCTGCATCATTGACCTTGCTGTAGAGAACAATATCATTGAGAAGAGCGGCTCATGGTTCGCTTATAAGGGACAGAAGATTGGTCAGGGTAAGGAGAACGCTAAGTCATTCCTCGCTGAGAATGTTGAAATCAGAGATGAGATTGAGTTGCTTATCAGAGATTCTTATAAGCCAGCTGATCCTAGTGAGTATTTTGCTGACGATGATGACGACGGTGAGCTTCCAGAGGATTTTGAGTCTGATGATGATATCCTCGGAATCGATATGTAATTATGACTACTAATAATCAGGATGATTTTGATGCTTCTGTTAGTGAAGCAGTGACAGTTGGTATTAGACATATCGGTATTGCTGTTTATTCATCTGGAAAGATTCTTAAGTATCTAATGACTAAGGGTTATTCCCATTCTGTTGCTTCTGAGGCAGTTAATAGAATTGTTGAACGTGGTTATATCGATGATTACCGTGCAGCCCGTAAGATTATTTCTACACGCGTTAATAGGAAGCAGGAGAGCAGACGTATGCTTTACCAGCGTCTTATAAGCGATGGTATTAATCCTTTAATTGCTGATGAAATCGTTCATGATTTGGAAGATGACAGAACTACTTGTAAGTCTTTAATAGAATCTTTACTTCCTGCTTCATCAGAGTCATTTGATGATGAACAGTTTAATATTCTAATCAGGAAGGCTTATCAGCGTGGATACTCTCCAGAAATAGCTTCCAGGGTTATTAGAGAAGTTACTAATTAGTTATATTGCTATATATTTGTTTATTAAAGAACTGTGCAAATTATGCACAGTTCTTTGCATTTTAGGTTGATTTAACTTATAAGTAATATAGAATTTTTATATTCGATTATTCAGAGGTATTTATGAATAGAAGTGATATTAATGTATCTATTATCTCTCTTGGTTGTTCTAAGAATTTAGTTGATGCTGAATGTATGGTCAAATTATTAAAGGAGCATGGTTATTCAGTTGTTAACGATATCGAGGAAACTGATGTTGCTATTATTAACACATGTGGTTTCATTGAGTCAGCCAAGGTTGAAGCTATTAACACAATTCTTGATACTGCAGATTATAAGTCTGGACGTTTGAAGCATATTATTGTTAGTGGTTGTCTTCCACAGCGCTATTCTGGAGATATTCTCTCTGAATTCCCAGAAGTAGATATTGTTCTTGGTACATCACATTATAAGGATATTACAGAAGCTGTAGATTCCTTACTCCAGGATAAATTTAATAATGAGTATGTTTCTGAAGCTGGTGGTATTGATCATTTGCTTTCAGATCGTGAAGTATCAACTAAGAGTTACGCATGGCTTAAGATAGGTGAAGGATGTCTTAACAGATGTTCTTTCTGTGCTATCCCTATTATTCGTGGTAAGTATATTTCACGTCCTCTTGAGGATGTATTGGAAGAGGCAAAATCACTTGCTGCCAAGGGATATAAAGAGATTATTCTTGCAGCTCAGGATACAACTAATTACGGAGTTGATATTTATAAAAAGCGTTCATTAGCTGAACTTTTAACAAAGCTTTCAGAGATTGAAGGTTTTGAAGTAATCCGTGTTATGTATGGTTACATGGATGGTATTGATGATGAATTGATTGATGTTATTGCTACTAATCCTAAAATTGCTAATTATCTCGATATTCCAATCCAGTATGGTGAGAATACAATTCTTAAGGCAATGCATCGTCGTGATACTGTTGAACTTATTACAGAGCGTTTAAATAAGCTTAGAGAAAGAATACCTAACCTTATTGTACGTACTACAGTTATGGTTGGTTTCCCAGGTGAAACTGAAGAGCAGTTTACTGAGTTTAAGAATAATCTTCTTAAGTGGAAGTTTGACCGTCTCGGATGCTTCATTTTCTCACCTGAAGAAGGTACTAAGGCATTTGATATGCCTGATCAGGTTGATGAAGAGACAAAACAGCGCAGATACAAAGAAGTATATGAACTTCAGCAGGCTATCTCAAATGAGCGCAATCAGAGTCGTCTTGGCGAAGAAACTATTGTGACTATTGATTCTGTGGCTGATGATGGTATATTCTACGTTGGCAGAAGTTACGGTGAGGCTCCGGAAGTTGATCCGGTGATTTTTGTAGCTTCAAGCAAAGAAGAGGAACTGATTGTTGGTAATCGTTATAAGATTAAGATTGTTGACAGTTCAGATTATGAATTAACAGGAGTGACATTATGAATCTTCCAAACAAATTGTCTTTATTGAGAATTATTCTCATTCCAATCACACTTTTGTTTATGCTTCCTATTAGCATTTATGGTTTTGAGCCAGCAGGTTGGAATAGTTTTGTATCTACAAACGGTATGCTCATTGCAGCAATCGTATTTATTATCGCAAGCTTGACTGATATGGCTGATGGTAAGATTGCACGTAAGTACAATCTCATTACAGATTTGGGCAAGTTCCTTGATTCACTTGCTGATAAGATGCTTATCATTGGTGTTCTTATTGGTTTTGTTGAGCTTGGACGTATTTCTTCTTGGTGGCTTTTGATCATCGTTGTAAGAGAGTTTATGGTATCAGGTATCCGTATGCTCGCTGCTGAGAAGGGTGTTGTAATGGCTGCTAAGATGATTGGTAAGATTAAGACAACAACTCAGATGATTGCTATCATCTATCTCATGTTTGAGCCTTCTATTTTGCGTATCGCTGGCATGGAATATGCTTATGCAAATTATCCAACAAATGCCATTACAATCATTGGTGATATTCTTATGTTTATCTGCGTTGTAATGACTATTGTTTCTGGTCTTGATTACCTTTTGAAGAATCTTGACTATTTTAAAAATGCGAAGTGAACAAAAAAATAGTATTGACAATTAGAATTACTTACATTAAAAACTATGTAGGTTAATAAGACCATTTGGAGGTAGTTTAAAATGACAAACGAAGAAATTTTCGATAAGATCAAGGAATTAATCGTAGATCAGCTCGGTGTTGACGCTGATGCAATCTCAATGGATTCATCTTTCGTAGATGATCTCAATGCAGATTCACTTGATATGGTTGAGCTCGTTATGGCTATGGAGCAGGAGTTCGACGTATCAGTTCCTGATGAGGTAGCTGAGAAGGTTGGCACAGTTGGTGATGCTGTTGAGTACATCGCTAAGTCAGCTGAGTAATTAATCTTAGTTCGAATTTCTAGGCTGAATGTACATTGTGCATTCAGCCTTTATTTTTTAAAGGAAAATGTAATATGTCATATGAAGATTTTGAAAAGAATCTTGGTTATGAGTTCAAAGATATAAGTAATCTGGAACTTGCGTTTACTCATACTACTTATGTGTTTGAACATAATCAGGGTCATTATCTTTCAAATCAGCGTCTTGAGTTTATTGGTGATGCTGTTTTGGATTTGGTAGTTGGTCATGAACTATATAATTTGAGACCAGAAGCTGACGAAGGATACTTGTCTAAGATTAGAAGTATTGTTGTATGTGAGGCTTCTTTTGCTTCAGCAGCGCGTAAACTTAATGTCGGTAAGTATTTAAAGCTTGGTAAGGGTGAGGCAGCTTCTAATGGTGCTGATAAGGATTCAACTCTTGCAGATGCTTTTGAGGCATTAATTGCTGCTATTTATTTCGATAGCGATTTAGAAACTGTTCGTAAGGTTATTCTTGATTTACTCCACGATACAATTATTGATGCAGTTGAGGGTCGTATTTTCCTCGACTATAAGAGCCGTATCTTAGAGATTGCTCAGCAGAAGAATAATCAGCATTCTATTACTTTCTGCGTAGTAGATGAAAGAGGACCAGCACATCAGAAAGAGTTTGATGTTGAGTGTTCAGCTGATGGAATTTTACTTGCCAAGGCAACAGGCAGAAGTAAGAAGGATGCAGAGCAGAAGGCTGCAAGAGCTGCAATTGATGCATTTAACAAGCTCTTTGGCTAATTTTAAAGACTATTTGACTTTGTGATATAATAAATTGCTATTTTTTAGAAAGTTAGTTTTGAGATGTATTTAAAGAAGTTAGAGATTCAGGGATTTAAATCCTTTCCAGAATATACTCTTATCGAGTTTGATCAGGGCATGACTGCTGTCGTTGGACCTAACGGTAGTGGTAAGTCTAATGTTACTGATGCAATTCGTTGGGTTCTTGGTGAGCAGAGTGTAAAGTCTCTTCGTGGAGGTAAGATGGAGGACGTTATTTTTAACGGTACTTCGACTCGTAAAGCCATGAACTATGCTGAAGTTACTCTTACTTTGGATAACTCAGATAACTTTATTGATTATGAGTTTAGTGAACTCGAGATCACAAGACGTCTTTATCGTTCTGGTGAGAGCGAGTATCAGATTAATCATGTTAATTGCCGTCTTAAGGATATTGTAAGACTTTTCCTTGATACAGGTCTTGGTAAGGACGGATATTCTATTGTTGGTCAGGGACGAGTTGATGAGATTCTTTCAACTAAGTCTGAGGACCGTCGTCGTGTAATTGAAGAGGCTTCTGGAATCGTTAAGTATAAGGTTCGTAAGGAAGAAGCTGAGCGTAAGCTTAATTCTACAGAGCAGAATTTGCTTCGTATTGATGATATTTTGAATGAGCTTTCAGAGCGTATTGGACCATTGAAGGAGCAGTCAGAGAAGGCTATTGCTTACCATAAGGCTTATGAAGAACTTAAGACTAACGATATCGCACTCCTTTTGAGAAGAATCGATGATGCTAACGAGGCTATGGGTGATTCTGGTAATGTTAAGGCTACACTCGAGGCTGAGATTAAGGAGCAGGAAGACAGATTCCTTGAATTCAGAAATAGTAATTCTGGTCTTGAGTCACGTTCTGAGGAGCTTGATATTGAAATCGAGGATAAGCGTCAGCTTTTGTCTGATATTTCAGAGGAGATGTATGAAGTATCTTCTGATTTAAAGATTAATCTTGAGAAGATTCGTACTATTGATTCTGATATTACTTCATCTAATGAGGATGAAGAGAAGCTTAATAGTGAAATTGAGCGTATCGGTTCTGAATATAAGGTTCAGATTGAAAAGGCAGATGAGCTTTTAAATAAGGCTAATGATGAAAAGCGTAAGGCTGAAGATTTTGTAAATCAGCGTGAGGCTTTGCTTGTTGAGTTCCGTGATTCTGAGAAGGATAACGATTCTATTAAGAAGCAGATTGAAGACAAGAACGCTGAGCTCTTTGGTACAAGAGAAAGAATCACTGTTTCAGAAGAGAAGATTAATTCTATTTCTGAGCGTCTTAATGAATTAACAAATGAGCGTAAGAATTCTTCTACTATTCGTGAAGAACTTGAAGCTCAGCTTAAGGATTCTGACAAGGCATGGCATGACCTTATGGTTCAGGAAGGTGAGGTTACTTCTGATATCGATTCCAGAGATGCGTCTCTTAAGGATTTGATCAAGAAGGAAACAAAGATGCTTTCTGAATACGAGACTTTGAATAGAACTTTCCTTGCTGACAGATCAAAGCTTAAGACTTTGAAGGAACTTGAAGCCTCTAAGGAAGGTTATCAGGAGTCTGTAAGACGTCTTATTAATTCTGTAAATTCAATTCCAGATTTGAAGTCAGGAATTGTAGGTGTTGTTGGTGATCTTATTTCTACTGAAAAGGAATATGAGATTGCTATCGAGATTGCACTTGGTTCAAGTATTCATAACGTTGTTACTTATAAGGAAAATGATGCAGCAAAGCTTATTACTCATCTTAAGAATAATCGTCTTGGCCGTGTTACATTCCTTCCTATTGATAATATTCGCCCTAGAAGTATTGATAACAGTACTATCGTTTCTGTTGAGAGAAAGAAGGGTTATATTGGAGTTGCAGCAGACCTTGTAAAGAATGATCGTAAGATTGACGATATCGTAATGAGTCTTTTGGGTAAGATTATTATCTGTGAGACTATGGATGATGCGCGTTCAATTGCACGTGATACAAAGCATTCCATTAAGGTAATTACTCTTGATGGTGACTGCATTAATCCAGGTGGTTCTCTTACTGGTGGTAGTGTAAGACGTGATTCTGCTGGTATCCTTGGTAGAGCACGTATTATTGAGGATTTGTCTTCAAAGATTGATGAGGCAGAGAAGAAACTTGCTTCAATGGACGATGAACGTCAGGAAATTGATGAGAAAAAGGTTGATCTCGAAAGAGAAATTGCTCAGCTTACAGAACAGCTTAAGTATTTCTCTATGGAGAGAGTTAAGGCTGAAACTGAATTTAAGAACCTTAATGATCGTATGAATTCTCTTAAGAGCGACATCACTGAAGTTGAAAAGACAATCCATGAGCTTTCTAATGACAAGCTTCGTATCGAGGATGATTTGGAGGAGCTCCGTCAGATTGCAAAGGAGACAGAGGGTGACCTTGATGATTTCCGTGAGGATATCGTTAAGAGTGATAACCTGGCTAAGGAATTCTCTGAAAAACTTGAATCTCTTCGTGAGAAGATTTCTGAGTGTAATAACATCAGCGACAGACTTCTTGCCCAGCGTAATGGTGTAATGGATCTTGCAAGACACATGAAGTCACAGATTGACTCTTGTAAGTCTAATCTTGAGCAACTTATTTCTGAGCGTTCAGAACTTACAACTTCAAAGGATGAGATTTTGAAGTCAAATACTGAACTTGAGACTAAGCTTTCTGAGTTCAAGGTTAATTCTGAAAAGCTTTCAGAAGAGATTAAGCAGTTGAACGAAGAGAAGGCTACTGTTGATAAGGAACGTTCAGGTTTCGTTTCCAAGCTTACAGCTATTAATGACGAGCTTAATAATTTGCGTAACAGATATAATTCTCTTGTTTCAAAGTATGAGAAGTATATTAATGACATTGATTTCTCAAAGAACAGACTTTGGGAAGATTATGAGACTACATACGATAACTGTACTGGTAAGTATCCAGCAATTGATAATATTGGTGATACACAGAAGCTTATCTCTTCTTTGAAGGCTCAGATTAAGGCTATCGGACCGGTTAACCTCAATTCTGTTGAGGAGTATAAGGAAATCAGTGAGCGTTTTGAATTTATGAGCGCTCAGCGTAATGATATTTATGAAGCAAAGACAAATCTCGAGAAGGTTATTTCAGAACTTCTTGAAGAGATGAAGGGTCAGTTTATTGAGCAGTTCACAACAATCAATGAGAACTTCAAGACTGTATTTAATGATCTCTTTAATGGTGGTTCTGCTGAAATCGTTCTTGAGAATGAAGAAGATGTACTTAACTGTGCTATTGAGATTAAGGCTCAGCCTCCTGGAAAGAAACTTCAAAGTCTTACGCTTCTTTCAGGTGGTGAGAGATGTCTTACAGCTATTGCACTTCTCTTCGCTATCTTGCAGCTTCGTCCTTCACCTTTTGTTATCCTCGATGAGGTTGAGGCAGCTCTTGATGATGTTAACGTTTCAAGATTTGCAGATTTCGTAAGACGCTATACTGCACGTTCTCAGTTTATTGTTGTTACTCACCGTAAGGGTACAATGGAAGCCTGCGACAGAATGTATGGTGTAACAATGCAGGAGAGAGGTATTTCAAAGATTCTCTCAATGCGTATTCAGTAATAGGAGAAATTAAATGGGTTTATTCGATAAGTTTAAGGAAGGTCTTAAGAAGACTCGTGACTTTTGGAGTGCTGAGTGGACTAAGACAATTGCATCACATGGTAAGTTCGATGAGGATATGCTTGACGAGTTTGAAGAAACTATGGTTAGAGCAGACTGTGGTGTAGCTGCCAGTGAAGAAATCATTGAATACATCAAGGATTACATAAAGAAGACTGGTGATGATTCACATGATGGTGTTATGAAGGCAGTAAAGGGAAAGATGCTTGAGATTCTTGGTGACAAGACTACAATCAACATCGTTCCTGGTAAGCTTAATATCCTTTTGATGGTTGGTGTTAACGGTACTGGTAAAACAACAACAGCAGGTAAGCTTTCACTTCGTTATAAGATGGAAGGAAAGAAGGTTATTATGGCTGCTGCAGATACATTCCGTGCTGCTGCTGTTGAACAGCTTAAGGCATGGGGTGAGAAGACATCAACAGCTGTTATTTCTCATGAGGAAGGTTCAGATCCAGCATCTGTAGTATTTGATGGTGTTAAGGCTGCGCAGGCAAGAAACAGTGATGTTCTTATCGTTGATACAGCTGGAAGACTTCATAATAAGAAGAATCTTATGGATGAGCTTTCAAAGATTTATAGAATCATCAATAGAGAAGCTCCTGACGCTAATGTAATGTCACTTCTTATTATTGATGCTACTACTGGTCAGAATGCAGTTATTCAGGCTCAGGCTTTCTCAGAGGCAGTTGATCTTGATTATCTTGGCATCACAAAGCTTGATGGTAGTGCAAAGGGTGGCGTTGCTATTTCAGTTGCACATACAGCAAAGGTACCTATCGTACTTGCAGGACTTGGTGAAGGTGCTGAAGATCTTATGGATTTTGATCCTGAGGCATTCGTTAATTCACTTTTTGAAGAATAATTCACGATTCTTCAGAAAACATAGTATTTACAGGGTTTACAAGGTTTTTATCTTGTGCTATTATTTCCGAGTTGCCGTGTCACAGATATTGGACTTCTCCAGCCGTATCTTTGTCACTGGTTTATATATAATTTTTAGGAGGAAAACACGATGAACGCTATTAACAAGGCTGAAATCATTAAGGAGTACGCTCTTAAGGAGGGCGACACAGGTTCACCAGAGGTACAGATTGCTATTCTTACAGCTAGAATCAACCACCTCACAGAGCACCTCAAGACTCACAAGGGTGACCACCACTCAAGAAGAGGACTTCTTATGATGGTTGGTAAGAGACGTGGTCTTCTTGATTACCTTGCAAAGGTAGATATCGAGAGATACAGATCTATCATCGCTAAGCTTGGTATCAGAAAGTAATTTCTGGATAGAGAGTTTTCTCAAGAACTGCTTCGTAAGAGGCAGTTCTTTTTTTTGTCGTTTATGCTTTAATAAAACAAAACTAAAAGTTTGGGGAAGAAATATGGACAACAGAAAACAGTCTAATATGTATTGTTTTATATCTTTAGGATGCGTCCTTGGCGCTTTAATCTGTTTGGGATTATCCCAGGTTGGTTTACCATATAGACTGGAACTTTTAAATGAGAGTGCCTTATCACTTGGTCTTGTGGCAGCATTTGTTTTTATGATTGTTGCCAGAGTAATAGATAAAACTAATATTTTTGCAAAAGTTTTGATGTGGATATACATAGTTATAATGTTCATCGGTTTTATTATGATCGCTATATTGGTAGTTTTCTTTGCTTTGATTTGTTCTTCATGTATGGGTTCTGGTGATTCCCAGTCTTTCTGTGAATCATGTTATGCGTGCGGACAAATTGGTATTACGTACATTTCTTTATTCCTATTGGCTTAATATTTGGGCAAAAACGAAGTAATTTACTAAATACTTTGACAATCAAAGTATTTGTGATAGCATATATCTTGAAAACTTAAAATAAAGTTTGTAGAGGTATATATGGATAGTAAATGGCTTGAAAGAATTGATGATCTCTCAAAGCGCCGTGAAGGTATTATGGCAGCTGGTGGTGAAGCTCGTGTTGCAAAGCAGCATTCACAGGGTAAGCTTACAGCCAGAGAGAGAATGGAAGCTCTTTTCGATGATGATACATTCGTAGAGCTTAACGATATGGTTACATCCCATGCTACTGATTTCGGCATGGATAAGAAGCGTAAGGCTGGTGACGGTGTAATTACTGGTTACGGTAAGATTCACGGTCGTACAGTATTTGCTTCATCACAGGACTTTACTGTAAACGGTGGTTCTTTGGGTGAGGCACATGCTAAGAAGATCTGCCTTGCTATGGATAAGGCTCTCGAGATGAAGGCTCCATTTATTTCAATGAACGATAGTGGTGGAGCAAGAATCGAGGAAGGTATTGATTCACTCGCTGGTTACGCTGATATTTTCTACAGAAATACAATTTGTTCTGGTGTTATCCCACAGATTTCAGTAATCCTTGGACCATGTGCTGGTGGTGCTTGCTATTCTCCAGCAATTTGTGACTACATCTTTATGACAGAGCAGAATGCTCAGATGTATATCACAGGACCTGCTGTTGTTAAGTCAGTAACAGGTGAGGAGATTACAGCTTCTAACTTGGGTGGTGCTTCAGTTCACGCTGGTAAGAGTGGTGTTGCTCACTTCGTATACGAGGATGATCTTGCTTGTCTTAACGGTGTTAGAAGACTTATCGGATATCTTCCAGACAGCAACGAGACAATCGCTGACAGCGTAAATGGTCACCCAGTAGATAACTGTGAGGCTATCGCTGATATCGTTCCATCAAATCCTAAGGCAGCTTACGATGTAAGAAACGTAATCAACTGCTTCGTAGATATGGGAAGCTTCTTTGAGGTTCAGCCAGATTTTGCTAAGAATATCGTAGTTGGTTTTTCACGAATTGATGGTGAGACAGTTGGTATCGTAGCTAACCAGAGTAATTGCATTGCAGGTTCACTTGAGATTAACGCTTCTGATAAGGCTGCAAGATTTATCAGATTCTGCGACAGCTTTAATATTCCACTTTTGACACTCGTAGACGTTCCTGCATTTATGCCAGGTTCAAACCAGGAGCATAACGGAATCATTCGTCATGGTGCTAAGCTTCTTTATGCTTTCGCTGAGGCTACAGTTCCTAAGATTTCAATCATCATGCGTAAGGCTTATGGTGGTGCTTATATCGCAATGAACTCTAAGGGTCTTGGTGCTGATGTTGTTTATGCTTGGCCAATCGCTGAGATTGCTGTAATGGGTGCAGCTGGTGCTGTTGCTATCATCGGTAGAAGAGCAATCGATGCTGCTGAGGACAAGGAAGCAAAGAGACAGGAACTCATTGATGAGTATAACGACAAGTTTATGAATCCTTATGTTGCTGCAGAGCATGGTTATGTTGATGAGGTAATTCACCCAGCAGAGACACGTAAGAAGATTATTGCTGCACTTGATATGCTTTCGAATAAGGAGCAGGATCGCCCTTACAAGAAGCATGGAAATATTCCACTTTAATAGGAGGAAATATGGAAGAGCTTACAAGAGAAGAGATTGTTGCAATGTCTGTTGCAGCAATCGCTGAAGAGACAAAAACAGACGCTAAGAACTTGCGTGTTGTTTCCTTTAGAGAGATTCAGGAATCACCACTTATGCAGTTTGTAAAAGACAATGGAATTAATTATAAAAAGTACACTTTGGAGGATGAATTAGTATGAGTAAGTATAAGATTACACTTAATGGTAAGACATATGAGATGGAAGTTGAAGCTTGTGACGGTAGCGTAAAGGCTTCTGTTCCAGTTGCAGCACCTAAGGCTGCTCCAGCTCCTGTAGCTGCACCTGCTGCTGCTCCTAAGGCTGCTGTTTCTTCTGATGCAGCTGGCGCTGTTAACAGCCCAATGCCTGGTACAATCCTCAAGGTTGTAAAGAATGTTGGTGATACAGTAAACGCTGGTGAGGCTGTAGTAGTTCTCGAGGCTATGAAGATGGAGAACGACATCAATAGCCCTAAGGCTGGTAAGGTTAAGTCAATTGCTGTTGCTCAGGGTCAGTCTGTAGCTGCTGGCGAGTTCCTTTTCGAGATTGAGTAAGGAATACGGAGGTATAAATATGCTTCAGATGCCAGAGAAAAAGTTGTGTATTACTGAGACAATCCTTCGTGATGCTCATCAGTCACACGCAGCTACACGTATGAGAATTGAGGACATGCTTCCTGAGTGCGATAGACTTGATAACATGGGTTACTGGTCAATCGAGTGCTGGGGTGGTGCTACTTTCGATTCCTGCATGCGTTTTTTGGGTGAAGATCCATGGGAGAGACTTCGTACTCTTCGCAAGGCTATGCCTAAGACAAATCTTCAGATGCTCCTCCGTGGCCAGAATCTTTTGGGTTACAGACACTACGCTGATGATGTAGTAGAGAGCTTTGTTGGACGTTCTATTGAGAATGGTATTAACGTTATCAGAGTATTCGATGCTCTTAATGACGTTCGTAATATGGAAGCTGCCATGAAGGCAGTTAAGAAGTATGGTGGAATCTGCGAAGGTACTCTTTCATATACAACATCGCCTGTTCATAATGAAGAGTACTTTGTAAATCAGGCTAAGATTTTGGAGCAGATGGGTGCAGACGTTATCTGTATTAAGGATATGGCTGGTCTTTTGTTGCCATCTGATATCTACTCACTTGTTTCAAAGCTTAAGGAAGCTGTTGATATTCCACTTCACCTTCATACACATGATACAACTGGTACAGGTGAGATGATTTACTACGCAGCAGCACTTGCTGGTGTAGACATTATCGATACAGCTTTGTCACCACTTGCTACAGGTACATCACAGCCAGCAACAGAGTCACTTGTTGCAGCTTTTAAGGGAACACCTAGAGATACAGGTCTTGATCTTTCAGAGCTTTCAAAGGCAGCATCACACTTTAAGAATGTTGCTACAAAGATGGAGTCAGATGGACTCATCAGTTCAAAGGCTTTGAGAGTTGATCCTAATACTCTTATCTATCAGGTTCCAGGCGGTATGCTTTCAAATCTTATCTCACAGCTAAAGCAGGCTGGTGCTGAGCATAAATACGAGGAGTGTCTTGCTGAGGTTCCACGTGTAAGAGAAGACTTTGGTTTCCCACCACTTGTAACTCCTACATCACAGATTGTTGGTACACAGGCTGTTATGAATGTACTTATGGGTAAGTACGCTACATTCCCTAAGGAGTCAAAGATGCTCCTCCATGGTGAGTATGGTCGTCTCCCAGGTGTTGTAAATGAGGAAGTTCGTAAGAAGGCTATTGGAGATCAGGAAGTAATTACTTGTCGTCCTGCAGATCTTCTTGCAAACGAGATGGATGAGCTTAGAGCAAAGGTTTCTGATATCGCAAAGTGCGAGGAAGATGTTCTTTCATGTGCATTGTTCCCACAGGTTGCTCCAGAGTTCATTAAAAAGAGAGACAACATCGAAGAGGTTAAGGAAATTAACGTTGTAATGGATTGTTAATCACTTTTATTTTTGAAATAAGGCTCCTTCATTATTGAAGGAGTTTTTTTCTTGTATAAAAAATATTTTATTTGTAGAATTGTTTCAGGGTTATATATTTGGAGGGGAATGTATGAATAAAAATATTTGCAGATTTTCTTCAATCATTTTAGTTATTGCCATGATTGTTGGCGTATTTGGATTTAGCGTATTTGCTGATCCAGTTACTAATGTGACACTGGATATTTCTCTTGTTGATTATCATGGAGATCCTTGGAAAGTACCTAGTTCTTCTGTTAATGAAAGAGACTACTATATGTTTTCTTTGGAAAACATTGAAGTTTTAACTAATGTTCCAGGTGATTCATTCTTTATTAAAGTTGAGCTATTCGACGATAGTAATAATGTGACTTATACTTATTCTAATAGTGTTGTGCCTTATAAGTCTCTTGGTACTGTTTTGTATAACATTAATAGTTCAGCGTTTACTGGTACAAAAAGAATTCGTGTTTCAATTGGCGAACTTGATGGAAGCATTGTATATCATGCACCTTACAGTGTGAATAATAATAGTATTTCTATAGATGGTACTAATTATCCAGCACAGTTTAGCAGTACAACATCTTCTATTACATGTAGTACATCAAACACTAATGCTACAGTTTTAACTGATACCGTGGATTCTACATCTAATATTAGTCATACAATCGTATATGAACCACCAATGACTACTGATGTTCATATCTCTTTTAATGGATATGATGGTCTTGATGACGATAAGTTTGTTTGGAACTTAGGTTTTGCTTTTCTTTGGTCTGGTACATCTGATTGTGTTTATGCAGATTTAGATGATTTCTATTGGACATATGATGACGATTCTACTAATACTCCTCATAGAGAAGTAAATACATATGCTTCAGGTGTTACTGATAGATATTACTATGCTCCTATTAAGATGGGACAGTCTATTACTTTGCATAATGTTCCTTCTTGTGTTCAGTTGCATCAGGGGCAGAATTTTCCACCTGATTCTGTAGATAGAACATTGCTTTATCTTTATTCTCCAAATGATCTCACCTCTATTAGTTACGATGGCGTAAATATGACTACTGATATGGCTGCCACAATGGGTATTAATCGCTATATGAATGTTGAGTTCCAGGTAAATCAGAGCGATGCTGCTACACCAAATCAATTCTTATCAACTAGTGGTGTATATCTCACACAGTATGGTGATGATTTTGAGATTAATCTCTATCTTGGTCGTTCTTATACTGAGTTTGTTTTTGAGAAGCAGTATGATTCTTCAGATGAGACTTGTGAACCTGATGCTGAGCATCATTTCGAGGTGACATTTACTGATACTATTACGGGTGAGCCATATACAAATCCTGTAGCTACTTACATTTATTCTGACAGTTCTACAGTTATGGATGAAGATAATGATGGAACACTTATTACTCCTGATTCTAATGGTGTAATTGAACTCGATATTCATGCTGGAGATATTGTAAAGTTTGGTCGTAGCACTCCTTCTTATGGTTCATTTACTGCTACACATGCAATTACAAATCGAAACCACAGTGATTGGTGTTATCCAGAAGCAGGAATGATTCCAAGTGGAGTAGAGTGCAGTATTGTTGAAGTAAGTGAAGATTATACTGCTACTATTACTGGTGAAGATACATTTACTTCAGTTTCACCTTATTATTTAAGTATTCCTGGTACTGGTCATACAGTTGAAGAATTTATTGAATACTTGAATGATCATGTAGCAAACTACGTTGCACCTGTATTTACAAACAGCAGAGATACAGCATCTCTTACTATAGAGAAAGCACTCGAAGGTGAGGATGATGGTCAGTATTACGAGTTTAATATTTTATTCACGGATGATGCTGATGTATTCCCACACAACCTTCCATATGAAACAAGTGATGGTGTTCTTGGAACTATGATTGTTTCTAATAATGGAAATGGTACTTATTCAGCATCAACAAGTATCAAAGCTGGTCAGAGTATCACAATTAGTGGTATTCCTTCTGGTACACAGTATGAAGTAGTTGAGACTGATGCTTCTTCTGCTGGATTCATTGTTACTTACGTGAATGCATCTGGTATTGTACGTGATGATGTTACAGTTACTGTAACTAATACTGAAATTACAGTAACACCTACTCCTGTTGATACATTAACACCAACACCTACATCATCTCCAACTCCTACTGTATCAGCAACACCTGCACCTTCAGCAACTTTAACACCAACACCAACAACAACTACTAATACTCCAAGAACAGGTGACTATGTAAGTACTTTGCCAGTATTTGCTAGTATACTGTTTATCATAGGTGGTTATATGTTCTATGTTCGCAGAAGAGAACTGGAGAAAAATTCTAATAATCGCAGAATTAGAAAACCTAACTTATAAGACTTTGGCCGGCTCGTAAGAGTCGGCCTTTTTGTGTTAGTATATAAATCATTTTAATAGTTTTAGAAAAAGAATTATGAGCATTAGTTATATTGAAAACAGTATTGATGAAATTGCAAAACTATATGATTTATTCCTTGTTCCAAATTTTAATGAGGACGAACTTAAACCGCTTGGAATTATCTTAAGACTTGTTGAGAGAAATTGTTATAAAGTACTTTCTTTGACTGAAGAAGGTGAGACTGTTGCTGTCGCTTTTATCGTCTTTAATGAGTCAAAGGATGCTTCTTTACTTGATTATTTTGCAGTAAAAGATGATTTTAGATCAAAGGGATACGGAAGTATGCTTTTAAAATACCTTGGTACTAATTTTGCATCTGATTATCCAATGATAATTGAGACTGAGGCTTTGCTTAATGATTCTGATGATGATATTAAGACAAAGCGTAATAACTTTTATATAAAGAATGGTGCGAACAGAACAACATTTAAGGCTTTAATTTTTGGCTGTCTTTACGACATCTGGTATGCGTCAGATAAAACTTATTCTGATGAATACATAGTTAAAAAGTATGAGGAAATCTATAAATTTATGATTCCTTTAAAAATGTTTGAGGATAATTGCGTAATTCCAATGGTTTTGCCTTAAATTTATTTGCCTTAAAAATTCTTTGTATTATAATAATTAATGGCTTTTGCTTATTAATTGGAGAGTAGTGTGTAGATTGAGTGCCTGAATATTTGTCAGACATTGAATCTACGAACTACCTCCACAATAAAATTTATATATGGAGGAAAATCATGGAAAAGATTTTCAGAACAGAAATTGCTGGTCGTCCATTGGTTGTTAAGACTGGCAAGATTTCACAGTTCGCTAACGGTTCTGTACTTATTCAGTATGGTGACACTAGCGTTCTTTCAACAGTAACAGCATCTGCAGCTCCTAGAGATGGAATCGACTTCTTCCCTTTGTCAGTAGACTATGAAGAGAAGATGTACGCTGTAGGTAAGATCCCAGGTGGCTTCCTTAAGAGAGAAGGTAGACCAGGTGAGAAGGCTATCCTCGTTTCACGTGTAATCGATAGACCTATCCGTCCATTGTTCCCTAAGGATCTTCGTAATGACTGCGTAGTTAATAACCTCGTAATGTCAGTTGATCAGGATTGTTCACCAGAGATCACAGCTATGCTCGGTACTTCAATCGCTATCGCTATTTCAGATATCCCTTGGAAGGGACCTGTTGGTGGTGTTGTATTGGGTCTCATCGATGGTAAGACAATCATCAACCCAACAGAAGCGCAGCGTGCAATTTCAGACATGTATGTGACACTTGCTGGTACAGCAACAAAGATCTGCATGGTTGAGGCTGGCGCTAACGAAGTACCTGATGATGTAATGCTTAATGCAATTGCTGAGGGTCACGAAGAGATTAAGAAGATTGTTGCTTTCATCAACTCAATCGTTGCTGAGATTGGTAAGCCAAAGTTCGAGTATGCTTCATGCGATGTTCCAGAGGATGTATTCGCTGCAGTTAAGGAGTTTGGTTGGGACAAGATGAGAGCTGCTGTTCTTTCTGATGACAAGAGCGTTAGAGATGCTAACGTTGCTGCACTTCAGGAAGAGGTTGTTGCTATGCTCGAAGAGAAGGAAGAGGGTCTTTCTTCATGGGCTGGTGATGCAATCTATAAGCACGAGAAGAAGGTTGTTAGAGATTACCTCTTCAGAGAGCATAAGCGTGTAGATGGTCGTGCTCTTGATCAGATCAGACCTCTTTCATGTGATGTAGACGTTATCCCACGTGTTCACGGTTCAGCTCTTTTCCAGAGAGGACAGACACAGGTTATGAACGTTTGTACTCTTGCTCCTCTTGCTGAGGCTCAGAAGCTCGAGGGTCTTGATAACGAGACAACTAAGAGATATATCCACCACTATAACTTCCCAGGTTATTCAGTAGGTGAGGCTAAGCCAACAAGAAGCCCAGGACGTCGTGAGATTGGTC
This sequence comes from Saccharofermentans sp., assembly GCA_045639635.1. Taxonomy (GTDB): domain Bacteria; phylum Bacillota; class Clostridia; order Saccharofermentanales; family Saccharofermentanaceae; genus Saccharofermentans. Next base: position 130,847 of record JAZUDM010000012.1, read on the forward strand.
ACGGTGCTCTCGCAGAGAGATCACTTATCCCAGTACTCCCATCTGAGGAAGAGTTCCCATATGCAATCAGAACTGTATCTGAGATTACAATGTCTAACGGTTCTACTTCACAGGGTTCAGTTTGTGCTTCAACACTTTCACTTATGGCAGCTGGTGTACCTATTAAGAGACCAGTAGCTGGTATTTCTTCAGGACTTATCGTTAACGAAGAGAATGATGAGGACTTCCTCGTATTTATGGATATTCAGGGTATCGAGGACTTCTTCGGTGATATGGACTTTAAGGTAGCTGGTACAACAGAGGGTATTACTTCTATTCAGGTTGATATCAAGGTTGAGGGTCTCTCACTCGATATCATCAAGGCTGCTTTCGAGATGACACATAAGGGTCGTCTCCAGATCATCAACGATATCATTCTTCCTAAGATTTCTGCTCCTAGAACAGAGCTTTCAGCTTACGCTCCAAGAATCATCTCTATGCAGATTCCTGTAGACAAGATTCGTGAGGTTATCGGTTCAGGCGGAAAGGTAATCAACAAGATTATCGCTGATACAGGTGCTGACATTAACATTAACGATGATGGACAGCTCTTCATTTCTACACCTGATGCTGTGAAGGCTGAGAAGGCTAAGATGATCATCAATGGTATCATTGCTGATCCAGAGGTTGGTCAGGAGTTCGAGGGTACTGTAACACGTCTTATGGAGTTCGGTGCTTTCGTAGAGTTCCTCCCAGGCAAGGAAGGTCTTGTACACATCAGCAAGCTCGCTTGGAACAGAGTTGAGAAGGTTGAGGATGTTGTTAAGGAAGGCGACAAGGTTAAGGTTAAGCTTATCGAGATCGACAACCAGGGCAGACTTAATCTCTCAATCAGAGATACTTTTCCAAAGCCAGAGGGCTATGTAGAGGAAGAGCCAAGAAAGAGAGAGAATCGTCCAAACCGTGAGAGAAGAGGCGGCTTCAATGGTCGTAAGAACTTCAATAACGACGAAGATGATTCAAATCGTAAGGGTAGAAGAATCGAATTCTAATCCTGATTATTATTAATTTGATTGTTTGGCGTCCTATTAATTTAGGACGCCTTTCATTTTCCACTGTTTTGCACTATTTTTTTTATAAAGTATGCTAAAATTGTGATGTTAGTTTAGAAGGCAGGTTATTTTCTTTAATGAACGATTATTGTTATGAAGTTTTAGTAAAGAAGAACAACGGACGTTTAAGATTTTTGTTTCCAGTTCTATCTTATTCAGCTTTTACAGTATTTGCAGTACTTTTTAATGTAATTCCTTTATTTATTATTGGTAACTATATTTACATTACAGGTATGATTTCTTTTGGTATCTGGTATTTAATCCATAGAGCTAATAGAAAACTTAATGTTGAGTACGAATTATCTATTGTTAATGATAGTTTCTCTGTTACTTCTATTACTGATGGTAAAAAGCGTGAGTCTTTAATTGATTGTTCTTTAAGAGACTGCGATTATATTGGACCAGTAACAAAGGAGCGCTTTGCTGATGACAAAGCAAAAGCAGCTTTTGCTTTGAATACAACAGGTGAAGTTGAAATTCCTATTACTGATGAATACTGGTACATTCTCGTAAACGCAGGTAGTTATCGTTATATCGATGTCTTTAAGTTTGAGGAAGATATGTATCCAAATTTCAGAAGATATAATCCTCGTGGAACAGAGTTTATGAAGATTACTCCAAAACCTCAGGAAGATGAGGATTCAGACGATGAGTGATTGTGATAGTTCGCTTCCGCCGTTTTCTACAATGGATTTCTATGTTAAGAGTACAGAATGTAGTCATGACAGTACTCTTGCTATGTCCGTTTTATTAGGTGATTTACAGGAGGCATCTGATACTGGTGCCCGTGATTGTGGCTTTGACCGCACTATAATTAATTCTCACAATGCTTGCTGGATAATTTTGAGGATGAAGGTTCATTTGGAAAAAATCCCAGCTTGGCGTGATTCTTTTACAATTAGAACCTGGAGTACAGGTAGTGAGAAGTTTTATTTCGATCGTGAGTATGAAATATTAGATTCCGATAATAATGTTATTGGATGTGCAAGTTCTTTATGGATTCTTGCTGATATGAATACTCATCGTCCTTTAATTCCTTCAAAGATTGAGGGAATCCCTTCAGAATTTACTCAAAGTACAAAACTTGTTTTTGGTGAGCGCTGCCAGCGTAGCAGTAGTGTTAAGCTTGAAACATTTGATGGAATTGAGCCTTCTATTATCAAGTATGGTGATTATAGTGAGCTTGATCATAATCATCATGTTAATAACACTCGCTATATGGCATGGGTTTATGATGCTTTATTTAAATCAAACTATGATTTAAAGCGTATTACTGACTTTTCACTCTCATATATTAATGAAGTTTTGCCAGGTGAGAAGGTTCGTTTGTATATTAAGGAACTTGAGCAGGATAAGAAATTAATCGTATCTGCTTATAAGGAAGACGATATTAATGTATTTGATGCCGAGATATTTTTATCTGACACAAATATTTGATATAATGTATAGAATTGTTTTTTAAGGAGGCATCTTTAATGATTGATATCAAAGACCTTGTTAAATGCTATGGTGATAAGAAAGCTGTAAATGGTATCAGCTTTCATGTATCAAAGGGCGAGGTTCTCGGATTTCTTGGACCAAACGGTGCAGGTAAGTCTACAACAATGAATATTATTACAGGTTATCTTTCTTCAACATCTGGTACTGTTACTGTTAACGGTCACGATATTCTTGAAGAGCCTGAGGAAGCTAAGAAGTGTATTGGTTACCTTCCTGAGTTGCCACCTCTTTATCTTGATATGACTGTTCTTGAGTATTTGTCATTTATGTGTGACTTGAAGAAGGTACCTAAGAATGACCGTAAGGAGCATCTTGCAAAGATTCTTTCAATGGTAAGAATCACAGATGTTGCAGATAGATTGGTTGGTAATCTTTCAAAGGGTTATAAGCAGCGTGTTGGTATTGCTCAGGCTTTGATTGGCGATCCAGAGATTCTTATTCTCGATGAGCCTACAGTAGGTCTTGACCCTAATCAGATTCTTGAGATTCGTCGTCTCATTAAGCATCTTTCAAAGAGCCACACTGTTATTATCAGTTCTCATATTCTTTCTGAAATCCAGGCAATGTGTGATCGTGTAGTAATCATCAATAAGGGTAAGGTTGCTGCTATTGATACTATTTCAAATATGTCAGCCAAGCTTGCTGGTTCTACAAGATTGTCACTTACATGTAAGGGTCCTAAGAAAGATATCATTAATTCAATTAAGACTATCCCTGGAATTAAGGATGTTTCTGTAATTGATTCTTCTGATGAAAATTGTCATGAATTTGCTATTACTGTTGAAGAGAATTATGTTGGAAGCGATGTTCGTCAGAATATCTTCTTTAACATGTCTCGCAATGGTTGGCCAATGCTTGAATTCCGTTCAATGAATCCTACACTCGAGCAGATGTTCCTCGAGATTACATCGGCTTAATAGGGAGGAGATTATTCAATGTTTGCTATTTTTAAAAGAGAGTTTCTTTCATACTTCAGATCACCTGTTGGTTATGTAGCATTTGCTTTGTTTTCATTCCTTTCAGGTTTTATGTTCATTAACCAGTTCGGTACTGGTATGGTAAACATCTCAAGTGAGATTATTTCATTAAGATCATTCTTTATCATTATTGTACCTATTATCACAATGGGTCTTTTTGCTGATGATAAGAAGCGTGGTACTGAGATTATTTTCTACACATCACCAATTTCTTTGATTGATGCTGTAGTAGGTAAGTTCCTTGCAGCTTTCTCATTGTTCGCAATTATGTTTATCAACGTATTCGTTCATATGATTATTACTAAGGCTTGTTCAGGAATTATCGATGCTGGTACTTGGGGTTCAGTAATCGTATTCTTCTTCCTTGCTGCAATGTTCATTGCAATCGGAATCTTTGCTTCAGCAATTACAGATAGCCAGATTATTTCAGCTATCCTTTGCTTCCTTTTGATTCTCCTTACACAGCTTATTTCAACTGTTGGATCTTTCGTAGGTTCTTTCATTGCTTCAATTTGTTCTGCAAGCGTATTTAATATGAAGGCTGAGCAAATTGCTAACGTAAATGAGAAGATTACATCTGCATTCAGCTGGTTTGATCCATTCACAAAGACTCAGGATTTCAGATTTGGTATCTTTAGTGTTTCACCATTGATTTTCTGTTTCTCTGTTGCAGTTATTTTCATTTATCTTACTTACCGCGTTCTCGAGATGAAGCGCTGGTCACAGGCTTAATTGGGAGGTGTTAAGATGGCAGTAAAAGATAACAATACAAAGAAGAAGCAGAAGGTTGTTTCCGATAAGCGTAATATCAATCTTAAGTGGTTCTCAATCGGTTCTGTAATTATTCTTGTCGCTATTATTCTTGTTTTTAATATTCTTTTCGATTCTATTCTTGGAAAGACATTAAGTTTTGACCTTTCAGCTACTGGTCAGAATGCAATTAGTCAGGTAACAGAGGACTATATTAATTCTCTTCCTGCAGATGCAAAAATCAGAGTAGTTGGTCTCTTTGATGAGCCTTCTAACATTAAGGATACATACTACGAGTATATTATTCCTTTACTTGAGAATTATCAGGCTAAGTCTAACGGACGTATCTCTGTAGAGTACATTAATCCTGAGTCATATCCTGCAATTATTAATGAGCTTGACCCACAGGGTATGTTTGACCTTAAGTCAGGTACATATGCTATTGCTTATAACGGTCGTGTAATCTCTATCAATCCAATCGATTGCTTCTCTTATGACCAGGAGCTTCTCATGTATTATGGTTACTACAGACCAACATCTAACATGGTAGAGAATACTTTCACTAATGCTATTGTTAACCTTACAAGAGGTTTCCAGAGCAAGGCTTATTTTGTTAACGTTTCTCAGACTGATCCACATACTCAGATGACTAACATTCTTAATGCTTTGGGTTGTGAGTCTGCAGATCTTTACGCTACTGAAGATTTTGCTATTCCTGCAGATTGTGATTTGCTTATTATCAGTGGTATTTATTCTGATATCACAGAGAGCATGGCTCAGCAGATGATTGATTATATCCATAACGGCGGTAAGCTTTTGGTGGCTGTAGGATTTAATCCAGAAAACACATCTGAAAGATATTTGAACCTTAACTTGGTTCTTAACGAGGTTAACCTCAATCTTGATAGCACAATTATTTCTGAGAATAACCCTGATTATCAGCTTGGTTCAGGAAACAATGCTAGTTTCTATTCTAATGTTGATATTTTCCAGGATTATGGTTCATTTACAAATGCCGCAACACTCAGAACAAGCTTCTCAAGACCTGTTCGTGAGTACGATAACCCATATTCATACATTCAGGTTGCTCCAATCCTTTGCACATCTTCAAATGCATCAGCAAGTGAAGTTGCTTCTGACGGTACAGTTAACCGTTATGCAAATGAAGGTTTGTACTATGTTGGTTATCATGCAACATTCGTAAATACTTCAACTCCACCAGATGTATATGTATTTGGTACTATGGCATTGACTTCTGATAACTATATTTCTCAGTATGGTTATAACGATTCAAACGTTATTTTCATCAGAAATGTTGTTAGAGACATGCTTAAGGTTGAGAATTCTGTAATTGTTGAATCTAAGACTCTTTATGATTATTCTTTGAATCCAACTAAGGTTACAGCAAACTCTGTTAATACACTTATGGTTGTATTGATTATTATTATTCCAGCAGCTTTCGTAATCTCTGGTGTAATCATCTATTCAAAGAGAAAGAATTTGTAATATGAAATCACTTAAGAACTTATTAATTCCTGCTATTGTTTTAGTAGCATTAATTATTGCTTCAGTCCTCTGGTTTGCTTTAAAGCCAGGAGGAGATGAAGAAGTAGTTGAAGAGGAAACTTCTATTCAGGTTGTATTCGTTTCAGCTGCTGATATTAAGGCTCTCAATGTTCATAAGAGAGTTGGAAATGATATTCGTTTTGAATCAACAACATCTGATGAAGGTTCTATTACTTGGACTTTGATTGATGATGATCCTTCAAATGATGAGGCTGCTTTGTCTGTTAATACAATTAACAGCTATATCTCAGTTCTCTCAACAATTTATGCTAATTCTGTAATCACTGAGCCAAGTGCTCTTTCTGATTATGGTCTTGATGATCCAGAGTATACTGTTACTTTTGAACTAAATGATGGTTCAGTTAAGACTATTTATTTTGGTAATACAACTTATGATAGTGGTAACTGCTACTTTATGGTTGAAGGCGACAGTAATGTATATACATGCTTAACTATTAAGAGAATCTATGCAGCTTATAACTACATTGATTTCCTTAGCTCACAGCTTGTAAATATTGCTTTTGATAATATTGCTACGGTTTCTTTTGATAGAACTCTCGATGATACTCATTTCACAGCTACATGTGAAATCAATGAGACAGGTGCTCCTGTATATACTTGCGTAGAGCCATATCAGATTCAGACAAGTACATATTTCGAAAGCCTTGTATCAAAGATTGTAAATCTTGAGATTTCTGGTTTTGTTGATATCTCAGACGATCAGCTCTCTGAGTATGGTTTGGATGAACCAGCATTTACATTTACTTTCGTATTAAAGACAGGTGAGACTGTTGTTATTGAGTTATCACAGAATCTTAATGGTTCTTTCTATGGCAGATATAGTGGTGTAGATGAGTACTTCGAAGTAAGTTCAATGCAGATTAGTGGTCTTGAGACTCCAATCCTTACATTGCTCAACAGCTATATCCATTACTTCTCAGCATCAGAGATTTCAAGTATCTCAGGTTCTTATGGCGATCAGTCATTCAATTATGTTATTGATGTAGAAAGCGCTATTAACGATGCTGATGGTTCTGTAATGCTTAATGGTCGTAATGCATTGGTTACAAATTCAGAAGGTAGAAGATCATATGCTGCTATTCTTTACGAGTCATTGATTTGTATTGATGTTGGTGGTATCGAGGTTGATGCTAATCCTACATATGAGCCTGTATTGAACTTTACATATGTAACTAAGGATTATCAGAGTATCTCTGTTGACTATGTTCAGCGTAGTACAGATTCTTACTATGTATTCATAAACGGTGAGTATTCATGCTTCTATGTATATTCACGTGAGCTCTTCCGTGATGGAGGAACTGATACATTCTCATATGGTGCTTGGTCAGCATATGAGCTTTGTGAAACAGCAATTGATAACCAGTTAAATGGTATGTACGATATTCCTGAAGAAGGATAATTAGGGGGAAGGCAATTTCATGGCTCAAAAGGCTGGAAAATTAGATAAGCAGATTACTATCGTAGTAACGATTTTTATCGTCATTCTGTTTGCTTTGCTTGCTCTTTTATATGTAGTTGCAAAGAAGGATAAGGCACTCCAGGGAGCAGATCAGGCAATTAAGCTTTCTGCTCAGGGTGGTTTTGAATGTGAGTATGCTGAGGCTCAGAAGCTTTATGCTTTTGGTGAAGGTATTCTTAAGGTAACAAATGAAAGAATCGCTTATCTTACATTGTCAGGTAACGAAGTATTTAGTAAGACTGTTTCTTACAGTAATCCTAAGTGCTTTATAAATGGCGACAAGGCTGTAGTGTTTGATATGGATGGCTATAGTTTTGTGTATCTTGATACTGAATCAGTTGTATACGAGAAGCCAACAACAAATAAGATTAAGTCAGCTACTATTTCAAATACTTCACTCTGTGCAATTATTACTGATAGCACTAATGCTTATGGTGAGGTTATTGTATATTCAGAATCAGGAGTTCCTATTTCACAGTGGACTTCTTATAATTCTGGTTTCCCACTTTCAGTAGCTTTTAATTCAGATTCTTCTTATTTCGCTGTTACTACTGTTAGTACTTCAGGTGCTTCTGTACAGCCTTATGTAAGAATCTTTGGTTTGTCTCAGACTGATGCTGGTATGCAGTCATCTGACTACGCAGTATTCTCAATTACAGAGTCTGAAATCTTTTCTACTGTTCTTTATATTAATGATGAGTTGTTTACTTTCTCATCCAGAGCTATTTATACAGTTTTGGATGACAATATCATCATGGTTGGTTCTGAATTAGGTTCAATTAACTATGCTACTGCACTTAGTGATGTAATGTTTATCATTTATTCAGATGGTGTTGATCAGCTTAATCATCTTATGGTTATGAATTCTAATGGTGAATCAATTTATGATTCAGTTGTTGGTTCTGATGTTAATGCTATTGCACATACTTCTAATCTATATGCATTGAGTATTGATAATAGAATTTTTGTATTTGACCATAATGGAGGCATTCTTTCAGATATCGAGGTTGATGAAGATGTCTTGAGAATTGGTTTTATTGGAAATAATAAGCTTGTTGTTGTTTCTACAAGTGGTGTTCACACCATCGATTATTAATTAGGAGACGAAATGGAAACTGAAGTCAAACTTGCGTACGAGAGTAAAGAGGAATTATTAAGTATTATTAATGCAGATTGGTTTTCTGACTATTGCTTAGATACAACTGAGCAGGAGCCTGTAAAAATCACAAATACATATTTCGATACACCAAATCGAGATTTTGTAAATAAGGGCGGTTCTATTCGCGTTCGCTGCTACGAAACAGAAGAAGGAAAGAGATACGAGCATACAATTAAGTATGGTGGCGGAGTAGTTAACGGTCTCCATCAGAGATATGAATGGAATATCGACTCTGACTCAGACGATTTTGATTTTGAAACATTCCGTAAGAAGGCATTTAATTCAGATGATGATCCTTCTGATTTGTTAGATGAGATTATTGAAGGTATTGATACTTCAACAATCACTCCTATTTGCTCAATGCATATGGAGAGAATCACTTATATGTTTGGTTTCGGTGATTCTATGATGGAAGCTTGTTTCGATTATGGAAAGATCCATTTTGGCGATTTAACTGAAACAATTTGTGAATTGGAACTTGAGCTTGATTCTGGTGATGTTGTTGATTTGAAGGATTTGGCTCAGATTATTATGGATAATACTTCTGGTGTTCCATTTAATGAAAGTAAATTTAAGAGAGTGTTAAAGCTTTTAGATTCAAGCAAGAATTAATTATGGATTCAAATAACTTAGTTTATGACGTAATTATTATAGGAGGCGGCGCATCTGGTTTGATGTGCGCTTCCTATTTGTTTGCATTAAATTCCAATGCGAAGATTCTTGTTTTGGAGCGTAATGAAAAGATTGGAACTAAGATTTATATAACTGGTAATGGTCGTTGTAATTTGACTAATAAATCTATTACTTATGTTGATTATTCAACTGACAACTACGACCGACTTAAGACTATTTTGAATTCTTATTCAGTTAATAGAACAATTAACTACTTTGAAGAGAATTTGGGTGTTCACGTAACTTATAAGGATGATCTGGTTTATCCATTTTCTAATAAAAGTTCAACTGTAGTTGATGCTTTTATAATGAATCTAGAAACTAATATTGATATTGTTTTGAATTCTTTTGTTAAGTCTACAAAGAAAATAGATGACTTATTTGAAGTAGTATCAAATGACTGTTGTTATAAAGCTAAGAATATTGTCTTTGCAGGTGGTGGCAGTGCTGCTCCAAAGACTGGTTCTGATGGAAATATCTATAAGCTTATTCTTCCATATTCTAAGAAAACTGATTTTACTCAGGTTACTCCATCACTTGTTCAGCTTAAGACTTTGGAAACTGATTCTCATAAGCTTTCAGGAACAAGAGTTAAGGCTGGATTAACTTTAAAATCGGGAAGTACAAATGTTGCATCAACTTCTGGTGAATTGATGTTTACTGATTATGGTGTTTCCGGAATCTGCGTATTTGATATTAGTGGATACTATTACCATGAAATGTGTAAGAATAGTAAGAATCTTAAGTTATATGCAAACCTTATGTCAGGCGAAGATATAGAAGAAATCCTTAAAAAGAGAGTTTCATTGTTTCCTGACAGATCGATTACTGATATTCTTTCAGGTTTCTTTACTAAGGAACTTAGTAGTGTAATCGTTAATAGAAGTAATGGCACTTTAGAAAGTGTTATTTCAGTTATCAGAGAGTTTGAATTTACAATCTCTGGTACACTTGGATTTGATAATGCTCAGGTAACTGGTGGTGGATTAAATCTTTCAGCTTTGGATGATTCCTGTAAATTAAAAGATGGCGTTTATGTAATTGGTGAAGCAGTTAATGTTGATGGTCCATGTGGTGGATATAATCTTCAGTGGGCATGGTCTTCTGGTATGGCTGCTGCAAAAAATATTTCAGAAGGGTTGGATAAATAATGTCATACGATGTTTCATTTAAGCCTGCTGAAATTGGTAATGCCTCCGATATCGAGAAACTTGTTTTCAGCAAATGCAAAGAAAAGAATAAAGGACTTCGTGTAATCTCAAAGAGTTTCATTGACGCCAGACGTAAGGATAACGTTAAGGTCATTTACCGTGTTGATACATATTCTAAGTCTGAGTTTGAACTTCTTAGAAATAAGAATAGCGAAGAAGCTTTGCCTTTCATTGGAAAGCAGGTAATTGATAAAGAGAATCGCCCAGTTGTTGTAGGATTCGGTCCTGCCGGAATGTATGCTGCTTTAATTCTTTCAAAGTATGGACTTCGCCCAATTGTAATTGAAAAGGGAAGCTCTGTAGATAAGAGAAGCCAGGATGTTTCTACTTATAGAACTACAGGTGTAATTAACGAGAATTCTAATATTCAGTTCGGTGAAGGCGGAGCTGGTACTTTTTCTGATGGAAAACTTTATACAGGCGTATCTTCAGGCCTTAAAGGTTTTATTGGCGACGTTATGGTTAAGTATGGTGCGCCTTCAGATATCACTTTCGATTCTCATCCTCATGTAGGTACTGATAACCTTGTAAACGTAGTTAAGGGTATTAGAGAAGAGATTATTAGTAATGGAGGAGAGGTTCTTTTCGATACTTCTCTTACGGATATCGTTATTACGAATAATTCAGTTGAAGCTATTGAAACTACAAACGGAAGAATTCCATGTAAGGTTTTGATTCTTGCTATTGGACATAGTAGCCGTAAGACAGTTCGTATGATCTACGAAAAGGGAATTACTATGGAATCCAAGCCTTTCTCTGTAGGCGTTCGTATTGAGCATAGAAGGGAAATGATTGATGTTTCCCAGTATGGTTTTGATACATCTTTATATAAGAATATTTTTGCTGCTAACTATAAGCTTGCAGTAGATACTATTACTGGTAAGAAGCTTTATACATTCTGCATGTGTCCTGGAGGCGAAGTAATCGCTGCTGCTTCCGAAAGGGATTCTATCTGTACTAATGGTATGAGTTATCGCGCAAGAGATGGCCGAAATTCTAATGCTGCTTTACTTGTTCCTGTAAGTAGCGCAGATTATGGCGAAGGTATTCTTGATGGAATCTTATTTCAGGAAAAATTGGAGTCACTTGCATTTAAGGCAGGCGGTAGTAACTATAGTGCTCCTGTTTCAACTTATGGTTCACTTTGTGGAAGAAATGTTCCTGTTGATTCTGTAATCCCTACATATACTCCAGGTTTTAAGGAAACTGATTTAAGTGAAGTTTTACCTTCATTTGTAATGGATACTTTAAGAGACGGTATTATGCAGATGGGTAGAAGAATCAAGGGTTTTGATAACGACGATGCTACATTAACTGCTGTTGAAGCCAGAAGCTCTTCTCCAGTAAGAATACTTAGAGATAAGGAATCTTATGAGAGCGTAAATACAAAGGGTCTGTTCCTTTCAGGAGAAGGTGCAGGTTATGCAGGAGGCATAATGAGTAGTGCCATAGATGGCATAAAATGTGCTAATCGTATTGCTCAAGATATGTTAAAATAACTTAGTTTGAATACAAATAAATTTTAAGGAGAATATATATGGCAGAGAATAAGAATACTGCAGTTATTTCAGTAATTGGTAAGGACCGTGTTGGTATCATTGCTGGTGTTTCCAAGCTTCTTATGGAAAACAATATCAACATTAATGATATTTCACAGACAATCTTGCAGGATATTTTTACAATGATTATGATCGTTGATCTCCAGGGTCTTGAGATCGAGAATTCTGATATCAAGGAAAAGCTTTCAGCTCTTGGAGATGAGCTTGGTGTAAAGATTACAATCCAGCACACAGAGCTTTTCAATAGAATGCACAGAATCTAATTCTTAGGAGTTAATTTAAGATGATTAATAATTTCGAAATTCTTGAAACTATGAAGATGTTCGATGAGCAGCATCTTGATATTAGAACAATTACAATGGGTATTTCACTCATGGATTGCGCAGCTTCAACAGTAGAGGAGTCATGCCAGAAGATTTACGATAAGATTTGTCGTTACGCTGGTAACCTTGTTGAGGTTGGTGATCAGATTTCTAAGAAGTATGGAGTACCTATCATTCATAAGCGTATTTCTGTAACACCTATTTCTATTGTTGCTGCAGCTTGCGGAGCTAAGGACTACACACCATTTGCCAAGGCTTTGGATAGTGCCGCTAAGACTTGTGGTGTTAACTTTGTTGGTGGTTTCTCTGCAATGGTTCATAAGGGTTACACAAACTCTGATTTGAATCTTATTAACTCAATTCCAGAGGCTCTTGCTACAACAGATTTCGTATGTTCTTCTGTAAATCTTGCATCTACACGTACTGGTATCAATATGGACGCTGTTCGTGATATGGGTGTAATCATTAAGAAGACAGCTGAGCTTACTAAGGACAGAGATGCTCTTGGATGCGCAAAGCTTGTAGTATTTGCTAATGCTCCTGAGGATAACCCATTTATGGCTGGTGCTTTCCTTGGTGTTGGCGAGCCTGAGTGTGTAATTAACGTTGGTATTTCTGGCCCAGGTGTTGTTAAGCATGCTCTCGAGAAGGTAAAGGGTCAGGATTTGGGAGTTGTTGCTGAGACAATCAAGAATGCTGCATTTAAGATTACTCGTGTAGGTGAGCTTGTTGCTCGTGAAGCTTCTGAGAGACTTGGCGTACCATTCGGTATTATCGATCTTTCATTGGCTCCAACTCCAGCTGTAGGTGATTCAGTTGCAAGACTTCTCGAAGAGTTTGGTCTTGAGGAGTGTGGTACATGGGGTACAACAGCTGCACTTGCTATGCTTAACGATGCTGTTAAGAAGGGTGGAACAATGGCTTCTTCTTTCGTTGGTGGTCTTTCTGGTGCATTTATCCCAGTATCTGAGGATGAGGGAATGATTGCTGCAGCTAAGTCTGGCGGACTTAAGCTTGAGAAGCTCGAGGCTATGACTTGCGTATGTTCAGTAGGTCTTGATATGATTGCTGTTCCTGGTGATACAACTGCTGAAACTATCTCAGGAATTATTGCCGATGAGATGGCTCTTGGTACATTTAATAACAAAACAACAGCTGTTCGTCTTATTCCTGTTCCTGGTAAGGGTGTAGGTGATGAGGTTGAGTTTGGTGGTCTTCTTGGTATGGCTCCAATCATGCCAGTTAACAAGGCTTCATGTGCTGACTTTATCCATCGTGGTGGTAGAATTCCTGCTCCTATCCACAGTATGAGAAATTAATATTTAATTTACTTAGTTTTGAGTATGTTAAAACGATGTAAACGTTGCTTTTATTTGCTCAAATTGTAATTATATGTTTGATAAAATAACGAAGTGTCTTATGACATTTCGTTATTTTTATTTGGAGGAAACACATTATGTGGTATGAAGAAGCATGTTTTTATCAAATCTATCCTTTGGGATTCTGCGGAGCACCTTTCGAGAATGATGGTATTCCAGAGAGTAGAATTCTTAAGGTAATTGATTGGATTCCACATCTTGTAAAGTTAAATATTAACGCTATTTATTTTTCACCTGTATTTGAGTCAGATACACATGGCTACAATACCCGTGATTATTCAAAGATTGATACAAGACTTGGTACTAACCTTGATTTTAAAAAGGTTGTAGATGAACTTCATAAGAATGGCATTAAGGTTGTTCTTGATGGTGTATTTAATCACGTAGGTCGTGGTTTCTGGGCATTTAAGGATGTTCAGGAGAAGAGATGGGATTCACCATATAAGGATTGGTTCCATCTTTCATTTGATGGTAATTCTAATTATAACGACGGATTCTGGTATGAAGGCTGGGAAGGTAACTACGACTTAGTTAAGCTTAACCTTCGTCATCCTGATGTTATTAACCATATTTTAGAGAATGTAACACGTTGGGTAGATGAGTTTGACATTGATGGATTAAGACTTGATGTTGCTTACTGCCTTGATCATGAGTTCTTAAGAAGACTTCGTGAGCACTGTGACTGGAAAAAGCCAGAGTTCTTCCTCTTGGGTGAAGTATTACATGGTGAGTATGGACGTATGCTTAATGAGATGCATCTCCATTCTCTTACAAACTATCAGTGTTATAAGGGACTTTATTCTGCATTTAATTCAGATAATATGTTTGAGATTATGCATTCACTTATGAGACTCTTTGGACCTGAGGACTGGACTGTTTGCCGTGGCGCTCATCTTCTTTCTTTTGCTGATAACCACGATGTAACAAGACTTGCTTCTATTGTTAGTGATCCTAATAAGGTTCCACTTGTTTATACTTTGGTTTACACAATGCCTGGTATTCCTTGTGTTTATTATGGATCAGAATGGGGAGCAAAGGCTCGTAAGGAAGAAGGAGACCCAGCACTTCGCGCATGCTTTGAGAAGCCAGAATGGAATGAACTTACAGACCATATTTCAAAGCTTGCTGAGATTAAGAAGAATTCAAATGCTTTGAACTATGGTGGTATTCGAAATGTAGTTCTTACTAATAAGCAGTGTATTTTTGAGCGCCGTTCTGGTGATCAGAGAATTATGGTAGCAATTAATATGGATTCTAATCCATACTGGGCACATTTTGATGCTGGATGCGGAAAGGCGAGAGAGCTTATTACAGATACTGACCATGATTTTGGTGGTGGTACTGAGCTTCCACCATATTCAAGTAAGATTTTCCTTATGGAATATTAATCTTAAAGAAATTATGCAAAATAATAGGCGGCCAAGTAGCCGCCTATTAATATGTTTAAAATTAATGGAATGAAGATTACTTCTTGTTCTCGTTCTTGAGCTCGTTCATCTTCATAGCACGAACCTTGAGTGGGAGACCCCAGAGGTTAATGAATCCCTCAGCATCGTGGTGGTCATACATATCACCAGTTGTGAAAGATGCAAGTGACTCGCTGTAGAGTGAGTATGGAGAAGTAGTACCATTCTTAATGATGTTACCCTTGTAGAGACGAAGCTTAACTTCACCAGTTACATACTCCTGAGTAACAGCTGTGAAAGCTGAGATAGCCTCACGAACAGGTGTAAACCACTTACCCTCGTATACGATACCAGCCATCTTGTTACCAAGATCCTTCTTGAGAGCGATTGTATCACGATCAAGAACGAGCTCTTCGAGCTGCTGATGAGCCTCCATGAGGATTGTTCCACCAGGTGTCTCATATACACCACGGCTCTTCATACCAACTACACGGTTCTCAACGATATCTACGATACCAATACCATGCTTACCACCAATAGCATTGAGCTTCTTGATGATGTCAGCAACCTTCATCTTCTCGCCATTAAGGGCAGTAGGAACACCCTTCTCGAAGTTGATTGTGAGTTCTTCGCCTTCTTCTGGTGCTCTCTCAGGTGTTACACCAAGAACGAGCATGTGATCGAAGTTAGGAGCCTTTGAAGGATCCTCAAGCTCAAGACCCTCGTGGCTGATGTGCCAGAGGTTTCTGTCACGGCTATATGACTGGTCTGTGCTGAATGGAAGATCAATTCCATGAGCCTTACAGTAGTCAATCTCAGCCTGACGTGAATCCATCTGCCATCTGTCGTCACGCCATGGAGCGATAACCTTGATGTCTGGAGCAAGAGCTCTGATACCAAGCTCGAAACGAATCTGATCGTTACCCTTACCAGTAGCACCGTGACAAATAGCAACAGCGTTCTCCTTACGAGCAATCTCAACAAGCTTTGCTGTGATTACTGGACGAGCCATAGCAGTACCCATAAGGTACTTATGCTCATAAACAGCACCTGCCTGAACAGAAGGCATAATGTAGTTCTCTGCGAAATCATCTACAACATCCTCGATGTAGAGCTTAGAAGCACCAGAAATCTGAGCACGCTCCTCAAGACCATCCAACTCTTCGCCCTGACCACAGTCGATACAGCAGCAAACTACTTCATAACCATAAGTTTCCTTAAGCCATGGAATTACTGCAGTTGTATCAAGTCCGCCGGAATAAGCCAAAATTACTTTTTCCATAGTATTTATCTCCTTTAATAATTATTTTCTAATAAGTATAAAATAATACATAGACAGCAATTACAATAACTCAAATAGCGTATATTTTCAAGTAATAAAGAGGTTATGGAAGCTTTAAATTACAGGGTTTTAGCCCTAAATTTCAAATATCATCAAGGTAGCCCAAAAACATAGTTAAAAGTGCTTTTCAATTGGGAAAATAACTACTTTAATTACTTCCCATAAGGCATAGCAAGTATGTTATTATTTTATGGTGAATATTTTCCCGAATATTGGGATGTGAGAGGTAATTTTATGCCAGTATTTGATTTTAATGCTAAGCCTGATGAGCAGGTAGAAGTTACAGTTACTTATACAACTTTTGATTCTGACAAGAAGTTTGCTGATAAGGACAATCCAATCATTGTAATCAGTAACAAAGCAGGTAAGCTTAAGCATCATTCCTGTGGTATGTTTATGAGCCCAACTAAGGGAACTCAGTTTACTCTCGATTCAGAGAATGGCGAAAATATCAGCGAAGATATTTTACGTATTGATTCACGTTTTGTAAGCCTTGTTAAGTGGCTTGGTGACAGCCACGTTATGGTAAGACTTTCTGGTGTTGCAAAAGACGGTGAATACTGGATTTATAAGATTATGGAAACAGGTATTGCTGTTCGTGGCGCTAAGCTTGCAGGTGAGAATGGTTTCCTTCAGTTTATGCTTAAGAGACTTTTCCAGAGTGAAGCACCTTCAGATGTTGAGAAGGATATTGATGATATTGAAGATTCAGACAACATGAAGTTAACCAGCGTTCAGAGTATCGCAGACTTCCTTACATGTGCTGGTAATACTTTGCCTGAGAATATTCGTATGTGGGCTAAGCGTAATCTTGCTATCGCAAAGTCAGCAGAGGTTACACCAGAAGAAAGAAGACATGCGCTTCGTGCTCTTTCTATTATGTTCAGCATCCACTGGAAGAACGATTATTTCGAGGCAATTGATCCTGTTGAAGCAAGAAAGATTCTCGATGAAGAGCTTTATGGTATGGAGAAGGTAAAGCAGAGAATTATCGAGACTATTATCCAGATCAACAGAACTCATACACTTCCAGCTTATGGACTTCTTCTTATAGGTCCTGCAGGTACAGGTAAGTCTCAGCTTGCTTATGCTGTTGCTAAGATTCTTAAGATGCCTTGGACAACACTTGAGATGAGTTCTATTAATGATCCTGAGCAGCTTACAGGTAGCTCAAGAGTTTACTCTAATGCCAAGCCAGGTATTATTATGGAAACTTTTGAGAAGGCTGAAAGTTCAAATCTCGTATTTATTATCAACGAGCTTGATAAGGCTTCTGCAGGTAAGGGTAATGGTAACCCTGCAGATGTACTTTTGACTCTCCTTGATAACCTTGGATTTACTGATAACTATATCGAGTGTAATATTCCAACAAGTGGCGTTTACCCAATTGCTACAGCTAATGATAAGTCACAGATTAGTGCACCTCTTATGTCACGTTTTGCTGTAATCGAACTTCCTGATTATAGTTTCGAGGAGAAGAAGGCTATTTTTACACAGTTCGTTATGCCTAAGGTATTAAGAAAGATTGGTCTTAAGAAGGAAGAGTGCATCATTACTGAAGATGGACTTGAGGCAATTATCGATACTTATAAGTCAACTAGCGGTATCCGTGACCTCGAGCAGGCTGCTGAGCATGTTGCTGCTAATGCACTTTATAGAATTGAAGTAGAAAAGATTGATTCTGTTACTTACGACAGCGCAACAGTAAAGACAATTTTGTAATTTAAATCAAAAATTAGTTTAAAGCATTTAAAAAGGAGAATACATATCGTATTCTCCTTTGTTGTTTCAAATGAATTGAATCTTATGAATCAGAGATTATCAAGATAGTTCTTAACTGTCTCCTCAGCAGGACCACCAATAACAGTTCTGCCACTTACACAAGTCTTAAGTGAGATTGCATCGTAAACATCTTCATCGATAAGATCTGAGAACTGTCTGAACTCATCAAGTGTAAGATCATTTAATGACTTACCATTCTCGATAGAGTAGTGAACAAGCTTACCAGAAATCTCATGAGTGCTTCTAAATGGAATACCCTTACGTACGAGATAGTCAGCGAGATCAGTAGCGTTTGTAAATCCACCGAGTGCTGCAGCCTCCATCTTGTCAGCTCTGATTGTCATAGTCTTCATCATACCGATGAATGGAACAAGAGCACCCTTGATTGTATCAACAACATCAAACAAAGCTTCCTGAACTTCCTGCATATCCTTGTTATATGCAAGAGGAAGACCCTTCATAACAACAAGAAGTGTCATAAGGTCACCATAAACACGACCTGTCTTACCACGTGTAAGTTCTGCTACGTCAGGATTCTTCTTCTGTGGCATCATTGATGAACCTGTTGAATAAGCATCATCGAGCTCATAGAACTTAAACTCCTGTGAAGCATAAAGAATAATCTCTTCTGAAAGTCTGCTCAAATGCATCATAAGAATTGACATACATGAAGCAAATTCAATAGCCCAGTCACGGTCAGAAACACCATCTAATGAGTTCATTGTAACTCCGCTCATACCAAGCTGATCTGCAACAAAGTTTCTGTCGAGTGGGTAAGTAGTACCTGCAAGAGCACCAGAACCTAAAGGAGAGATGTTTGTTCTCTCGATAGCCTGACCAAGACGCTCGATATCTCGTCCGAACATCTCGATATAAGCTGAAAGATAATGAGCATATGTAATTGGCTGTGCACGCTGAAGGTGTGTGTAACCTGGCATATAAGTTGATGTGTGCTTCTTAGCCATATCGATAAGAGTCTCTCGCAATTCATCGAGAAGCTCTGAAATCTCAAGTGCCTCATCAACAGCATAAAGTCTCTGGTCAAGAGCAACCTGATCATTTCTGGATCTACCAGTATGAAGTCTCTTACCAGCATCGCCAATACGATTAGTAAGTTCTTCCTCAATAAACATATGAATATCTTCAGCATCTGAATCAAATGTTAACTTACCTGACTCAATATCTTCCTTAATAGAAAGAAGTCCTGCCTTGATATCATCTGCATCCATCTGTGAAATGATGCCCTGCTTTGCAAGCATCTGTGAATGAGCAATAGAACCTTCAATATCCTGTGAATACATTCTGCAATCAAAAGGAAGGGAAGAGTTGTAATCGTTTACGGCCTTATCAGTTGCTTTTTCAAAGCGGCCAGCCCACATTTTCTTAGCCATTAAATTGGTCTCCTTATGTATCAATTCTTACTAAATCAACAAGACATAGATTTCTGTAGTTAAGGTCTTCACGAATAGTGAATCCCTGCTTCTCCCAGAAAGCATTAGCACCTTCATTGTGCTTAAAAGCAACAAGGAATACTTTGCTGATTTTTTCTTCTCGTAATGAGTTAAGTGCTGCTTCTACAAGCTTTTCCCCAATACCAAGATGACGGAAGTCAGGTTGTACGCAAGTATGCTGAATAATTCCTCGTCTGCCATCATGACCACAAAGAATTGCACCGGTAATTATTTTACCACAAGAAGTATCTTCTTCAGCAACAAAACTAGTTGTTGGATTTCGATCAAGATACTTTTTGATGCCATCTCTACTGTCGTCAACATCATTAAATCCCATGCCTTTACATGACATCCACATTTTGTAGACTTCTTCGTAATCATCAATAGTCATCAGACGAATATTCATACGCACCTCCATAGTTGTTTTGAATATTTATGCAATCATCTGTATAAATATGCCACATATTAACCCAGATGTTTTATATAGTCAACCGAATACTCAATTTGTATATTCATTAGTTAAGTATTAAAATCTTTAACGGAATATTTTTTAGGAGAATTTAAATATGGCTTATCCTTTACTTGAAAGCCCTTTGGGAAATAAATACTACTATAATGGTGAGTATATCGATTCTGATTCATCCGTAGCAGATTCATTAAAGAATCCTACTGATGAAGTTACTTATTATGAGACTATCCGTATTAAGGATGGCGTTTTACTTTTCCTCGAGGATCATTTGAACAGACTTAAGAAGTCAGTTCAGGGTATTGAGAATTTTGGTGTAGACCTTAAGAAAATTGAAGACGATTCATATACTTTCTTAAAGGATTGTGCATCAGACGTTTCTGAAGGAAATCTTCGTGTTGTATTAACTAAGTCACAGCTTTTGATTCATATCTGTGAGGCTTTTATTCCTGTATCTTCTTGCTTTGAAAATGGTGTTAATTCCATGATTTTAAAGTGGGAGAGAGTTGCTCCAAATATTAAGGTATTCAGAGGCGACTATAAGACAGCAGTTGCTGACGTTTTCGCGTCTTCAAATGAGTATGGTAATCCTTATGAAGTATTGCTTACAGATAATAACGACAAGCTTTATGAAGGTAGTAAGTCTAATCTTTTTGTTATCGTTGGAAATGAAGTTTATTCTGCTCCAGACGATAAGATTTTGCTTGGAATTACAAGAAACAGAGTTTTGTCTTCACTTGAAAAGGCAGGGGGCAAGCTTGTTATTGGTACATTTACTCTTGATGAGATTAAAGACAGAGATGATGTAGCTGTATTTGTTTCAAGCACACCTTTTGATATTCTTCCTATCGCTCATATTGATGGAATCGCTTTTGATTCAGCAAATAATGAGCTTTTGAAGAAGATTTCTGCAGCTTATCTTGCAAACACTGATGATTATATTTCAAAAGCAAAGTCTAAGCACAATTTGTAATTAAAATTTTTGTTTATAAGTTAGGAGATGATTTTAATGGAAATCAAAAACGGTAAGGTTTCAGTAACAACTGAAAACATTTTTCCAATTATCAGACAGTGGCTTTACTCTGATCAGGATATCTTCATGAGAGAGCTTGTTTCTAACTGTGCTGATGCTATTTCAAAGCACAAGAGACTTTCTGAACTTGGAAAGGCTGAGGAGACAAAGGAAGATTATCGTATTGATGTAGTTTATGACGATGATGCGAAAACTCTTGCTTTCGTTGATAACGGTATTGGTATGACTCCAGAGGAAGTTGATAAGTACATCAATCAGATTGCTTTCTCAGGTGCTTTGGACTTTGTTACTAAGTATCAGGAGCAGTCTACAGATAAGTCTGGAATCATTGGTCACTTTGGTCTTGGTTTCTATTCAGCATTTATGGTAGCTGATGAAGTAACAATTGATACTTTAAGTTTTGTTGAAGGCTCTGAGGCAGTTTGCTGGAAGTCTAACGATGGTATGGAGTACGAGATCACTAATGGTACTCGTACAACAAGAGGTACAACAATTACTTTGAAGCTTTCTGAGGAAGCTACTAAGATCTTCGATACAGCTACTCTTAGAATGACTCTTAGAAAGTATTGTTCATTTATTCCTGCTGACCTTTATTTCATTGATTCCAAGGCTGACAGACTCCACGATGAGGCTGAGGAAAAGAAGGTAAAGGAAGCTCAGGAAAAGGGAGAAACATACGAGAAGCAGGATATTGCTTACGCTCCAATTAATAACAAGGCGCCACTTTGGATTAAGAAGCCATCTGAGTGTACAGATGAGGAGTATAAGTCTTTCTACCACAGTGTATTTAACGACGGCAGAGATCCACTTTTCTGGATTCACCTTAATATGGATTATCCATTTACTCTTCAGGGAATTCTTTATTTCCCTAAGACAGACAATGTATATCAGTCACTCGAGGGCAGAATTAAGATTTATAACCATCAGGTATTCGTTGCTGATAACATCGAAGAAATCATTCCAGATTTCTTGTTCCTCTTACAGGGTTGCCTTGACTGTTCTGACTTGCCACTTAATGTAAGCAGATCAGCATTGCAGCAGGATGAGTATGTAAAGAAGCTTTCAGCTCATATCATTAAGAAGGTTTCTGACAAGCTTAATGAGCTCTATAAGAAGGATCGTGCTTCATATGAGTCATACTATAGCGACATCAGCGTTTTCGTTAAGTATGGAATGATGAAGGAAGAGAAGTTCTACGAGAAGATTAAGGATATTCTCCTCTTTAAAACTGTTGATGGTTCATTTAAGACTATCGAAGAGCTTACATCAGAGAAGAAGCAGATCAGATACACAACAAATGCTGTATCACAGACTGCTTATATCGAGATGAGTAAAAAGGCTGGATTTGAAGTTGTAGTTCTTGATGAGGAAATCGATAATAACTTCATTTCTTTCCTTGAGTACAAGTTCTCAGACATTAGATTTAAGCGTGTAGATGCTGAAATCACTGGTGATGACAGCGATGAGGAAACAAAGAATAAACTTCAGGAGTTCTTTAGAACAGCTCTTTCAAACGATAAGCTCTCTGTATTTGCAAAGGCAATGGGCGCTGATGTAATGCCTGCTTTGATTAGAGAAACAGAAGAGAACAGACGTATGCAGGAGATGCGTAAGCAGTTCGAAAGAATGAACGCAATGCGTGGTGAGTCTGATTCAGAAAACCCATATGCAGACCTTGATGCTATGTTCCCAATTACTATGGATCTTGTTATCAATACAGACAGCCCAATCATCTCAAAACTCGTTGCAATGAACGAAATGGGAACACGTAAAGAACAGTGCGACAGACTTGCTCAGCACATTTTCGATCAGGCAAAACTTGCTCATGGTTCTCTCGATAGTGAAGGCTTACAAAGATTCCTTGCATTTAACTCAGAGATTCTCGCAAAAAGTGTAGAAGAGCTTTAATAAATTGTAAGAAAAAATGGTATAATACAAACTGCCGATAAATTGGTCGGCAGTTTTATTATGTTTAAATGAGGTTCTGTTATGTTAGTTCGTAGAGTTCTTTCAGAGAAGAAGACAGCATTTGCTGTAGAAGCTAAGGGTATTCTCCATGACGTTAGTAGTGATCTTGACATTAAGACACTTGAGAGCGTTCGTGTAATCAATCGTTATGATGTTTCAGGAATCAACGATGAGGAGTATGCTGAGGCAAAGAACGTAGTATTCTCTGAGCCACCTGTAGATGATGTTTATGATGAGACAGTAGATCTTAGTGATGCTTGTTACGTGCTCATTATCGAAGCACTTCCAGGTCAGTATGATCAGCGTGCTGATTCTGCTGCACAGTGTGTTCAGTTCCTTACTCAGAAGGAGCGTCCAATTGTAAAGACAGCTAAGATTGTTGCTTTCTATGGTTCATTAACTGATGAAGAGAAGACAAAGATCGAAGGTTATCTCATTAACCCAGTTGAGTGTCGTAAGGCTTCAGATGTTAAGCCAGAGACTTTGGAGGATACTTTTGATATCCCAACTGAGGTTGCTACAATCGATGGTTTCATCGACATGAGCGATGATGAGGTTAAGGCTTTGAGAAGCAATATGGGTCTTGCAATGAGTGATGCTGACCTTAAGTTTACTCAGGACTTCTTCAAGGGTGAGAAGAGAAACCCAACAATTACAGAAATTCGTGTACTTGATACATACTGGTCAGATCACTGCCGTCACACAACTTTCTTAACAGAGCTTACAGATATTAAATTCAATGGTGATGATGAGTTAACAGCTGATATCAAGAATACATATGCTGATTATCTTTCAAATCGTGAGACACTTTATGGCGAGAGAATTTCTCAGAAGCACATCTGTCTCATGGATATTGCTACACTTGCAATGAAGAAACTTAAGAAGGATGGAAAGCTTGCAGATCTCGATGAGTCAGAAGAGATTAATGCTTGCTCAATCAAGATTAAGATTCAGGTAGATGGTGAAGATAAGGATTATATCTTCATGTTCAAGAACGAGACACATAACCACCCAACAGAGATCGAGCCATTCGGTGGTGCTGCAACTTGTCTTGGTGGTGCTATCAGAGATCCACTTTCAGGTAGATCTTATGTTTACCAGGCTATGCGTGTAACAGGTGCTGGCGACCCAACTATTCCAGTTTCACTTACACTTAAGGGTAAGCTTTCACAGAAGAAGATTGTTAGAACAGCTGCTGCTGGTTATAGCTCATACGGTAACCAGATTGGTCTTGCTACAGGTCAGGTTGATGAGATTTATCACCCAGGTTATGTTGCTAAGAGAATGGAGATTGGTGCTGTAGTTGGTGCTGCTCCTGCAGAGAATATTGTTCGTGAGAGACCACAGGCTGGCGATATCATTGTTCTCCTTGGTGGTAGAACAGGTCGTGATGGTATTGGTGGTGCTACAGGTTCATCTAAGGCACACGATGAGAAGTCAGTTCTTACATGTGGTGCTGAGGTTCAGAAGGGAAATCCTCCAACAGAGCGTAAGCTCCAGAGACTTTTCAGAAATCCAGACGTAACTAAGCTCATTATCAGATGTAATGACTTTGGTGCTGGTGGTGTTTCTGTTGCTATTGGTGAGCTTGCTGATGGTCTTAGAATCAACCTTGATAAGGTTCCTAAAAAGTATGAGGGTCTCGATGGTACTGAAATCGCTATTTCAGAGTCACAGGAAAGAATGGCTGTAGTTGTTCATCCAGCAGATCTTGATACATTCATGGAGCATGCTGCTACAGAGAACCTCGAGGCTGTTGTAGTTGCTGAGGTTACAGAAGAGCCATACATGAGAATGGATTGGAACGGTAAGACAATCGTTGATCTTCCACGTTCATTCATCGATACAAACGGTGCTAAGCAGTACGCAGAGGTTGAGGTATCAGCTCCAGATTTTGATACTCCATATCTTGATACTGTTCTTCCAACATATACTCCACATGACTTTAAGAAGTCTCTTACTGAGACACTTAATACTCTTGAGGGTTGCTCACGTAAGGGTCTTTCACAGAGATTCGACTCTACAATCGGTGCAGCTTCAGTAATCATGCCTTACGGTGGTACATATCAGACATCACCAGAGGAAGGTATGGCTGCTAAGATTCCTCTTGATAAGGGATACACAAAGGATTGTTCTGTAATGACATATGGTTTCGATCCATATTTCACAGAGTGGAATCCATATGCTGGTTCTTACCATGCTGTAGTTGAGTCACTCCTTAAGCTCCTCGCTATGGGTGTTGATCCACTTACTGCAAGACTTACATTCCAGGAGTATTTCGAGAGAATGTCTTCTAAGGAAGCATGGGGCAAGCCACTTCAGGCCCTTCTTGGTGCTTACCAGGCTCAGCTTGACTTTGGTACAGCTTCAATCGGTGGTAAGGACTCAATGTCTGGTACATTTAATGATATTCACGTACCACCAACACTCGTATCTTTCGCTGTTGGTATGACAACAACTGATAAGCTCATTACAGCTACACTTACAGGTGCTAACCAGAAGCTTTACTACATCAAGGTTGCTCGTAACGGTAAGGGTTACTATAAGAAGGAGCACTTCTTGAGAGTTGTTAAGGCAGTTAAGGAACTCCAGGCTAGAGGCCAGCTTAAGAATGCTGCTGTTGTAAGATCTTCAGGTATCGCTGCAAGAGTTGCACAGATGTGTTTTGGTAACTCACTTGGATTTAACTTCAATGATGAGATTCCAGAGTCAGAGCTCTTCTCAAGAAGCCTTGGTACAATCATTCTTGCTATCAGCAACGATGGTAATGCTGTTGATAAGGTAGAGATGGTTGGCGGTAAGTATTTGGGTCACACAAATAACTTCAACAACTTCTTCTATGGTGAGACAACATGTGAGTGCGGTGTTGCCGCATTGAGATTCGAAGGAAAGCTTGAGCCAATTTTCCCAACTTTCGCAGAATCTGCAAAGCTTAACAACAACATTCAGCCATTCACAACAGATAAGACATTTAAGGCAGCTCCTTCAGTACTTAAGGGTGCTAAGCCAAAGGTAATTATTCCTGTAATGCCTGGTACAAACTGCGAAATCGATTCAGCAAGAGCATTTAACAGAGCTGGTGGTGAGTCTGAGATTTTCGTAATCAGAAACAGAAATCAGCAGGATATTACAGAGTCACTTCAGACTCTTGCTAAGAAGATTGGTGAGAGCAACATCATCATGCTCCCAGGTGGATTCTCAGCAGGTGACGAGCCAGAAGGTTCTGGTAAGTTCTTCGCTGCTGCTTTCCGTAACCAGTACGTTACTGAGGCAGTAAGAGATCTCCTTTTCCAGCGTGATGGACTTATGCTTGGTATCTGTAACGGATTCCAGTCTTTGATTAAGCTTGGACTTGTTCCATATGGCGATATTAAGGAACTCTCAGCAGAGGATCCAACACTTACATATAACAACATCGGTCGTCACCAGAACGGTTATGTTGCTACAAGAATCATGTCAAATAACAGCCCATGGCTTACAGGAGTTAAGCCTGGTGAGGTATATCAGATTCCTATTTCACATGGTGAGGGTAAGTTCGTATGTAATAATGATCTTCTTAAGAAGCTTATTGCTAACGGACAGATTGCTACAACATATGTAGATGATCTTGGAAATGCAGCTTCAGGCACAGACTTTAACCCTAACGGTTCTGTATGTGCTATCGAGGGTATCCTTTCACCAGACGGCCGTGTTCTTGGTAAGATGGGACATAGTGAGCGTTATGATCCAGATCTTTGCAAGAATATTCCTGGTAACAAGGACCAGAAGATTTTCGAATCTGGTATTGCTTACTTCCTCTAATACCTATTAGGTGCTAAATGACAAGGGAAGAAGTAAATAACTACATTGCAAATCATGGAATTCTGCCTGAATTAAAGTTCGGGCAGAATTTTCTATGTGATGAAACAATAATTGAAGACATTATTTCAGTTTCAGAAATTGAATCCCACTCAAAAGTTCTCGAAATTGGACCAGGTATTGGTGCATTAACAAGACCTCTTGTAGAGATG
Source organism: Saccharofermentans sp. (assembly GCA_045639635.1). GTDB lineage: Bacteria > Bacillota > Clostridia > Saccharofermentanales > Saccharofermentanaceae > Saccharofermentans. The sequence continues at coordinate 157,972 of JAZUDM010000012.1, forward strand.
GATTCGGATATTACATGTGTTGAAATCGATAAGAGACTTGCGCAGTATCTTTCTGAAGATTTGCCTTCAGTAAACATCATCACTTCTGACTATACAAAGCTTAATGACTACGATGGTGAATCATTTGAATATGCGATTAGTAATATCCCGTATTACGTTATGACTCCAATTATTATTAAGCTTTTAAGTGATCTTCCAAACTGTAAGAAGATGACTTTTATGATTGAGGAAGAAGCAATGCGTCGTATTGATGCTCCTGTTGGAACAAAGCAGTATGGACCTTTGGCAGTTATGTGTTCCTGCTATGGTACTGTAACCAAGGAGTTTAACGTTCCACGTACAGCATTTGTTCCTCAGCCTCATACTTTATCCTGTGTAATCACACTTCAAAAAGTTGATGGTATTCCTTCTAAAGATTTTGCTTCTTTTGTTAATCGCTGTTTTAGCAATAGACGCAAAAAACTTACAAATTCAGTACCTGAAGTTAAGTCTTTATTGGCAAAATATAATTTGCCAGAAGATATCAGAGCAGAGAAGATTGAACCTTCAGTATTTGCGTCTATCTATAAAGACTTATTCTGCTAATAAAACAAATTTTTAAGGTGTCATATGAAAAAGCATAATTCAGACAGTATGTTTAGCAAGTATTCTGGAACTCCAGTTCATAAGTCAAAGGCAAACAGAGAAATGCCTTTAATGACTACTTATGAGCAGAGATATAAGGCTACATCTTCAATGTCAAAAGATGTAACTGAGCCAAAGGCTGTTCAGACTCTTGAGGAAAAAATTGAATCCAGAAATAAGAGTTCTGAAACAAGAGTAAGCCCACTTGAGGGTAGAGTTTCAGTTGAAATTGCCGGACATACATATTTACTTGGTGCAAACGAGAAGATGAGCGAATCCAGAATCAGACGTGTTGCAAGCCTTGTAAATAAGATTCTTACTGAGACAAAGGATAATAATCCTGGCCTTACAAATTCAAAGATTACAACACTCGCTTTACTTGACGCCTGCGACCAGCTTGTAGCAAAGCAGGATGAAGTAAGTAATATGAAGACAGAGTTAATGTATTTGCAGCAGAAGATTAAGGTAGACGACGTACACAAAGCTCCAAAGGAACCAACACCAATGGAACTTCTTGCAGATGAAGAATCATTAAATGAGGAAAACTAATGAAAAGAATTGAATTATTAGCTCCAGCAGGATCATTAAACATTTTAAAAGTTGCCGTTGATAATGGCGCTGATGCAGTATATTGCGGCGTTAATCTTTATAATGCAAGAATTAATGCAGACAACCTTACTCTGGAAGATTTAAGAGAAGGCTGCGCATATGCTCATAGAAGAAGCACAAGAGTTTATTTAACACTCAACACTATCATTAATGACGACGAGCTTTCAGAGGCATCTGAGCTTGCTTCAGAGGCATACAACTGTGGTGTAGACGGTATTCTTGTTCAGGATATTGGTCTTGCAAAGGTTATTCATAAGGATTATCCAGAAATCCCACTTCATGCAAGTACACAGATGAATGTATATTCAGGCGAAGATTATGAGACTTTAAAGGAACTTGGTATTACAAGAGCTGTTTTGCCACGTGAATTGACTTTAAATGAAATCGCTAATCGCACAAAGATTGCAGCTCGTTCTGGCATTGAAACTGAGGTATTTGCACATGGTGCTGTATGCGTATGTTATTCAGGTCTTTGTCTCTTTAGTTCAATGAACAAGAGCGGTACAAGAAGTGGTAACAGAGGTCTCTGCGCTCAGCCTTGCAGACAGGAATATAAGCTTACAACTGGTGCTGAACTTAATAATGGTGGTTATGTTGTAAAGGAAGGACACCTTTTGTCTCCTAAAGATCGAAGTGTTATTCCTTATCTTTCAGAACTTATTTCTTCAGGCGTAGCTTCACTTAAAATTGAAGGTCGTATGCGTGATGAAAATTATGTTGCTTCTGCTGTTCATTCTTATCGTGTTCTTATCGATGCTTATTATGACGGAACTCTTGATAATGATCTTGTTAAGAGCGTAAATAACAGCCTTCTTGTTAACTTTAACCGTGGTGGTAACTTTACAACTCAGTCATTGAGTGGCAAGCAGACATCAAGTCTTTTGTCTGGTGAATATGTTGGTAAGTTTGGTCTTAAGATTGGCCATATCATGAATACAGATGCTAAGAAGGGAACTATTGTAATTAACTTTAACGGAAGTACTCCACTTCCTGTTAAGGGAGATTTCCTTTCTATCAGAGACAGAAACAAGGAAATCTGCTCTTTCCCTGTAGGTAAGGTACATGAAGCTCCAGGTTCAATCACTGTTAAGGGACTTCATCCTGATATGATTTCAAAACTTACAAAGAATGTTCCTGTATATCTTATGAGCCACGATTTTATTGGTTCTAAGTCCCAGAAGAGAAAGACACCTATTAATATTTCTTTCGATTCTTCTGAAAATGGAATTCTTAAGATTAATGCAAGAGTTAATGATGGTATTTTTGCTGAGACTTTTGCTGAAACAGAGATGGATTACGATACAAACTTCGAGGGAAATCCTCTTACAAATGATCGTATTGAGGCACAGCTTAGAAAGACAGGTGAAACACCATTTGTAGTAAATGACGTTTACTTCGTATCAGATAATGCTGTTAACTGTCCTGTCAGCTTGATTAACGATTTAAGAAGATCTCTTGTAGATGCTTTGATTGCTGAGATTGATTACTCAAGCTCACATAACGTTAGTCCTGTATTTGATATGTTTGGTGACGACGAAGAAGATGAAGAGATGAATGATTTTGAAAGAGGTGAGATTTCAACTCTTTACTATTTCCCATCTTTTAGAAATCTTAAGGGCGATATGAGAAGAGATGCTGATATTTATGCTTTCTCTGCTTATGATTTGCTTGTTAAGAATTTCCGTAAGAGAATCATTGAATTCATTTCATCAGACGATATTAAGATGGCTGTTGTAATGCCTGATTTGATTCACGATAACATGGCTCTTCGTTTCAAGGACTGTATGTTCGATATCAAGGAGCAGTTAGGTGAAAAGTTCTATGCAATCATCGATGCCGATGTATTAAGTAGTTCTTCTTTCTACGAGGAAATTGGTGTTAAGCACTTTATTTCAGCTGGCGCAAATCTTTATAACAGAGAGTCAATAAAGAATGCTATTAAGACTCACGACGCAGCAACAATCTCTTATGAGATGGATATTGATGATGCATTAAATGCTCTTAACTATGTTGATAGCGGCTGCGTAATGCTTCACGCTGGCGGTCTTATCCCTTGGATGCAGTCTGACTTCTGTCCAATTGGTAACAACAAGGACAAGTGTCACGAGTGCTTCAACAATGATGTATTTGTACTTAATCAGGAGAATGAGGATAAGGACTGTAGAATCGTAACTCGTCCATTTGATCATTCATCTGTTATCTATGGACCAGCTAAGATTTCTTATGCTTATGAGGAAGCTGAACAGCTTTCAATGAATGGTCTTAATGTAATTATGTGTTATACAGAAATCAATTAAGGAGATTTAGTATGAGTGAGTATCATGAAGAATTAATTATTGAGCTTTGTAGACCAAATGCAATCCTTCCTAAGTACGCTAACGATGGCGACGCTGGTATGGATTTATATAGCTGCGCTGATGTAATTGTTCATCCAGGTGAGAGTGTACTTGTTCCAGTCGGTCTTAAGATGGCTATTCCTTATGGATATGAGGTTCAGATCAGACCTAGAAGTGGTATTTCGCTTAAGACTCCGCTTCGTGTACCAAACAGCCCAGGAACAATTGACTGCGGTTACAGAAACGAAGTAAACGTAATCATTTACAATGCTTCTACAAGAGAAGAGGCTTCTGATGAGAATCCATTTACATTGAATGATAAGGGAAATAAGAATGGAACTTATATCATTCACGAAGGAGACAGAGTAGCTCAGATGGTATTCACAAGAGTTTCTTATGCAGACCTTAAAGTGGTTGATTCTGTTGCTAATATTGGCGAAGACAGAGGAGGCGGATTCGGTCACTCTGGCATACAGGGCTAATTGGTAATAAGATCGGAAAAATGATATAATTACGTGTTCAATGGCGAAAGGAGGATAAACGATGCTCGAGATTTATAAGTCTGTGAAAGCAACTCAGAAAGCTTCAAAAGCTATCTACAAAGTTGAAGAAATCGAAGAAATTATAAATGACAGCTGGATTAATCTATATTCTCCTACAGAAGTTGAAATCGCACGTGTTGAGAGTGAACTTGGAATTCCACAGGAATTCTTAAGATACCCTCTCGATGAAGAAGAGCGACCACGTATCGACTTCGATGATGATACAGGCATTGTACTTGTAATCGTCGATATTCCTTATACAAAGAGGGAAGATGACATTATTAAATACGATACAGCCCCACTTGGTATCATCATTACTGATAAGAACATCGTCACTGTTTCATTAAGACAGACTCAGATTCTTGAGCACTTCTATGAGAACCGTGTCAGAGATTTGTTTGTTGCCTTTAGAACACGATTTACAATTCAGATTCTTTCTGCTGTTGCGAAAGAGTACTTGAGACTTCTCCGATATATCGATAAAACACTCGAAGGCGCTGAGAAGAATCTTGCTAAGGATATTAGTAGTAACGAACTTTATAAGCTCCTTGCTTTAAGTAAGTCACTTGTTTACTTTACATCATCTCTTAAGTCTAATGAGGCCGTACTTGAAAAGTTAATGCGTGGTAGAACTATTAAGCTCTACGACGAGGATGAGGATCTTCTTGAAGATGCCGTAATCGAGTACAAGCAGGCTCATGAGATGGCCGATATTTATGCAAATATCATTTCTAGTACAACTGACGCTTATGCATCAATCATTAACAATAATATGAATGATGTCATGAAGTTCCTTGCTGGTATTACTATTGCTTTTACTATTCCTGATATCATTGGATGTTTCTTTGGTCAGAACTGTCCAATGCCTTGGGATGATACATTTGCAGCAAATCCAGGTCCTTTCTTAGGTCTTTTGTTTTCATGTATCATCTGTTTTATCGTTAGCATAGTAATACTTCGAAGAAGAAATTTATTATGAGTAAAGGTTTATCTGGCGTTAATTTCGAGAAATATGCGAAGGGAAGAGGTAATGGCATTATCGTACGTAGTGCCCTCTTTTTGAGTATCATTGCTATTCTTCTTGTATTTGTTATCGTTCTTACTATTATTAGTTCTAACAGACTTATGAATATTGAGAGTGATCAGATTAGTAACGTACCTTCCAATATTCTTCCATCTTATTCAACTTGTAGTTTTGAATCATTCGATCAGCAGACATCACTTTCAGGATGGTTCTTTAAGGTTGATAATCCAATCACTACTGTAATTTTCGTCCATGATTCTGGTTCTAACAGACTTCCATTCGGCGTAAATATGATTGATATGATTGAGAGTATGCTTGAAGCTAACTACAATGTATTTCTTTTCGATTTAAGAAATTCAGGTGAGTCTGGTGGAGATATTACAGGTTATGGATATCTCGAGTGGCAGGATGTTTTAGGTGCTATTGAGCAGGTTAAGACTATTTCTGTTACAACTGACGTTATTCTTTATGGTATCGGTTCTGGTACAACGGCTTGCCTTATGGCATACGATGAGCTTCCACCTGAGAATTTAACTGAGGCTGAGCTTAACGAATATTCAGCTGATATTCGCGATTTGGGATTCGATCGTTCTTATGTTAAGGGAATGATTTTTGATTCTCCTGCGAAGAATTCAGATGACTATATTAAGCCCCTTGTAGTACAGAGCCAGTTCCTTGGATCAATTACTCAGAACTTCGTACCATATGCTATCAGAGTATCTTCTGGTGTGTCTGAATCAGTTAATATTGCTGCTCAGATTTCAAGATTACCAATCCCAGTATGTATCATTTATGGTGGTCACGATATTTTTATTGGATCTGATAAGATACAGCAGATTATTGATGAGCGTAACAGACTTAATTCAAGTATTACGTCATCACTTATGATTCCTGGTGCAGGATACTTAGAGAGTTATAGAATTAACAAAGATTTGTATATAGATACTGTTATAAATTATTTGCAGTCATTCTTTATTTAAGAGGCATTATGAGCGAGACTAAGAAAGACATTTTATTACTTGGAATTGAATCATCCTGTGATGAGACTGCTTGTTCTGTTGTAAAAAATGGACGAGAGATTTTAAGTAATGTTATTGCTTCCCAGGCTGACTTTCATGAGCAGTTTGGAGGAGTAGTACCTGAACTTGCTTCAAGAATGCATGTTGATGCAGTTTATCCTTGTATATACGATGCTTTAGAGAAGGCTAACGTTACTCTTAAGGATATTGATGCAGTAGCAGTAACTTACGGTCCTGGCCTTGTTGGAGCACTTCTCGTAGGTCTTTCAGCAGCTAAGGGTATCTGCGCTACTACAGGCATTCCTCTTGTTGGTGTAAATCATCTTGCAGGTCATATTGCTGCTAACTATTTGTGCTTTCCTGAATTGGAGCCACCATTCCTTTGCCTTTGCGTAAGTGGTGGAAATACTCAGATTGTACATGTTAAGGATTATAATTCTCTTGAGGTTATCGCTAAAACACGCGACGATGCCGCTGGAGAAGCTATCGATAAAATTGCCAGAGTAGTTGGTCTCGGATATCCTGGAGGCCCTAAAATGGACAAGGCAGGACAGGGAGGAGACGTAACTCGTTATTCTTTCTCTGTGCCACATATCAATGATTCTCTTGATTTCTCATTTAGTGGAATCAAGACTTCTGCTCTTAACTTTATTAATATTTCCAAGCAGAAGAATGAAGAAATCGATTTAAAGGATTTTGCAGCTTCTTACCAGAATCATTTAGCAAATTATCTTTGCAAGAACACTATGAAGGCAGTAGAAGCAACTGGTGTTAGAAAGCTTTGTCTTGCTGGTGGTGTTAGTGCCAATTCTTTCCTTAGAAATGCCTTTGAAGAGGCAAGTAAGAAGAATAAAGTACAGATTTATTATCCAAAACTTGGACTTTGTACTGATAATGGTGCTATGATTGCTGCAGCTGGATATTATAATTATATGAATGGAACAAGACATTCACTTGATTTAAATGCAGTTCCATCACTAAAAATTGATAAATAATTAGGTTATATATATGGCAATAGTAAAAGGAATTAAGATTATAGCTGAAAACCGCAAGGCATTTCATGACTACTTCATTGAAGAAAAGTATGAATGCGGTATTGCTTTGTCTGGAACTGAAGTAAAGAGTCTTCGTGCAGGCAAGTGCAATCTTAAAGACAGCTATGTATCAGTAAAAAACGGAGAGATTTTTCTTGTAGGAGTGCATATTAGTCCTTACGAGATGGGTAACAGATTCAATCTTGATCCTATGAGAACTCGTAAACTCTTGATGCATAAGAGAGAAATTATCAGATTGTATTCAATAACAAAGCAGGACGGTCTTACAATTGTTCCTACAAAATGTTATTTTAAAGATGGTAAGGTTAAGTTTGAGATAGGTCTTGCACGTGGTAAGAAGAACTATGACAAGCGTGATTCCTTAGCAGAGAAGCAGGCAAAACGCGATATTGAGCGCGCAATAAAGGTTAATAATAGGTAATTATCATGAATAACAATAATATTCAGTCCATAAATACACCTATAAATGACAATAGAATTTCTGTAATAAATCTTGTTTCAGCAATCATTGCCTGGATTATTACAGTTGTCTGGTTGTGCGAGATTTTCAGACTATCTGCGGAAACAGGAGATCAGTCATCTTTAAGAAGTGCTCAGTTATTATTCTATATCCAGACAAAACTTAAAATGACTTATATTGATGAAACACTAATCAGAGATTTTGCTCATGTGGTTGAGTTCGCAGTTTTGTCATTAGTTTCATTTGTATCATTGATCTTTACAAACAGAATTATCAAATCTGACATGTTATATGAAGACAGAATCAAATATTACAAATCAGAAAATGAAATCTGTATCTTAGCAAGTTTATGGCTTTCAGCATTGTCTGCAATTTATGATGAGTATCATCAGTTGTTTATTATTGGTCGTGATGGTTCATTTCTAGATGTTTGTATCGATGCAATTGGAATAGTCACTGTGTTACTGATAATCAAAATTGTATTCACAATTAGAATGATACGATTTGAGAAACGCATATTCTAAAATGAGAAGACCCTCGGAAGAGGGTTTTATTTTGTTTGGAATTTAGAGAAGTGTTCCATCAATTCTCCTGTTTCTCATTACGGCTAATTCGGTATAATTACAATTTTGGTGAATTGGGAAGATATAGTTTTATATGAAACGATTAACTATATGATTCTAAAAAGCCTGATTTTTAAGGGTTTCTGGGATTTCCATATTTATAAGTTATAAAATGCTCTAATTCGGATATTCGGTTTCTATAATTCTTATAATTCGGTTTTATTCTATTTCTATTTTTACTTTATTGTTTAATTCTATTTATAAATCATTATTAGCTAATAGAAATTTTTCTAACGATTAATTCATCATCATAAATATTCTGATTTGATTCTACGGCTTGTTTAATAATTCATTTGTAATCATATGTTATAGAATCTATTAACATATTCGATACTGTTATTAATTGTTGCTGATTAGATTCATTTCATATTCGCTCATTTCTAAATGGAATAATCATTGTCCTGATAACATGTTGTTGCTGATCCAGTTGCTTATCATAATAGTACTTATATAAATAGTAATTCATCGGCTTCTATACCACACTTCTTCTACATTTGCTAAATACTTTGATAATCAAAGTATTTCTGTATTCCCCGGAAGAGTCATAAAAAATGGACCGTCATACGACGATCCATTCTAATAATCATATAGTCTGATATGTAATTACATTACGCTATCAAGAGCCTGCTTAATATCAGCAATAAGATCATCTGGATTCTCAATACCAACAGAGAATCTAATAAGATCTGGCTTTACACCAGCCTCAATAAGCTGCTCCTCTGAAAGCTGACGATGTGTATGACTTGCTGGGTGAAGAACGCAAGACTTTGCATCAGCAACGTGTGTAACAATTGAAATAAGCTTAAGGCTGTCCATGAACTTAACAGTTGTAGCTCTGTCGCCCTTGATACCAAAGCACATTACGCCGCATGTACCATTTGGCATATACTTCATAGCTCTGTCATGTGAGCTGTTAGACTCAAGTCCAGGATAGTTAACCCATGCAACACGCTCATCAGACTCAAGATACTGAGCAAGTTTCAAAGCGTTTGAACAGTGCTTATCCATACGTACAGCAAGTGACTCAAGGCCAAGGTGCAAATAGTATGCATTCTGTGGAGCCTGGATTGAACCCAAATCTCTCATCATCTGAACTGTAGCCTTAGTAATATAAGCGCCCTTACCAAACTTAGTAGCATATGTAATACCATGATATGACTCATCTGGTGTTGTAAGTCCTGGGAACTTATCAGCATACTTCATCCAGTCAAAGTTACCTGAATCGATGATAGCACCACCGATACATGAAGCGTGACCATCCATATACTTAGTTGTTGAATGAGTTACGATATCAGCACCGTGCTCAAATGGACGGCAGTTAACTGGTGTAGCGAATGTGTTATCAACGATGAGTGGAATACCATTATCGTGAGCAACCTTAGAGAACTTCTCAAAATCAAGAACTGCACAAACAGGGTTAGAAATTGTCTCACCAAAGATACACTTTGTATTTGGCTTAATAGCTGCACAAATCTCTTCATAAGAAGCTTCAGGATCAACGAATGTGCACTCGATACCCATCTTCTTCATTGTTACACCAAAGAGATTAAATGTACCACCGTAGATTGATGAAGAAGAAATAAAGTGGTCACCAGCCTCACAAATATTAAATACTGCAAAGAAGTTAGCAGCCTGACCAGAAGATGTAAGCATACCAGCTACACCACCCTCAAGCTCTGTAATCTGAGCAGCAACGAAATCGTTTGTTGGGTTCTGAAGTCTGGAATAGAAATATCCAGAAGCTTCAAGATCAAATAAAGCACCCATATCATCAGAAGAATCATACTTAAATGTAGTACTCTGATAGATAGGAATCTGTCTTGGCTCACCATTCTTAGGTGTATAGCCGGCATGAACGCACTTAGAATCAATATTATTCATAAATTTGTTCCTTTCACAATTAAATAACAGAATTTTAGTTTATCACAAATACTCAATTGCAAATGTAAATTATAAATTGATAGTCTTTGGAGCTGCTGTAAATGATGAGAAAGTAGCTACAGCATTCTCAAAATATAGAACCTCAGTATTATCATCGTGAGCATCATACATAGCTTTAAGATTAGGATATGAATCAAGCATGTGCTCCTTAGCCTCAATTCTCTCATCTCTTACAAGATTTCCAGCGATTCTAACCCAAGTGCCATCCTTAAAAGCACAGATTTCAACCTTGGAATTCTTTGCAATCTGCTTTGAAACATCCTTAACCTTACCAGTCTGGATATAAAGCTTGCCATCAAAAATATCAATAGTACCAAATGGTCTTACACGTGGCTGATCACCATCAACAGTTGCCAAATAGTAAGTACCGCAATCCTTCAAAAACTCGTAAACTTCCTGCATAAATCAAACCTCCAAAAATTATTCTTCAGCGTCACCAGCAATAGCGACGTCATTTATTAAGATAGATGGGAAGAAGTACTCCCCTACACCCATTGGGTATGAATAAACATCATTACCAACATCAGAAATCTTCTTAAGTAAATCATAGAAGTTATCTGAAATAGTAATCTGCTCAACAGATCTTTTAATCTCACCATTCTCGATTAAGTAACCGCCACAGAATAATGAAAAATCACCACTAATAGCATTTACACCAGCATGAAGACCGTTAAGCTCAGTGATATAAAGACCATTACTAAGTTTCTTGCAAAGACCATCAAAATCAAGAGTTCCGGGAACTACAACAAGATTAGTAAGTCTTGTACCACCAGAGAAACCATTACCTGTAGATTTAACGTTATCTTTGTTAGCAGACTTTAAGTTATACAAAGAAGATTCAAACACACCATTATTAATAAGATTCTTCTCTGTTGTTAAAACACCTTCTGTATCAAATGGAGCCTTTGTTAAAGCCTTCTTATACATAGGAATTTCCTTAATAGTTACGCACTCTGAAGCAATCTTTGTTCCTGCTTTACCATTCAAAAGAGAAATCCCTTTCTGCATGGAATAAGCATTAAAATTAGATGCGAAAGCAGCAAATAATGAGATAAATGCTTCATTAGAAAGAATAATGTTGTACTTATTAGAAGGTACCGCAGAAGCACCAAACTTACCCATAACATCTTTCTTTAACTTAGCTAAGAACTTTTCCTTATCAAACTTATCGATATCGTTACCATACCAGAGATTTCCACCAGTCTTAGTAACGCCATCTTTTACTGCTCTTACTTCAGCAAACAAAGAACAGTTATCTTCATCAGTAAAAAGATTAAGACCCAATGAATTAAGAATCATTGTCTTACTGGAAGAAGCATTTAACTGAAGATAATCGACAGATTTAATAGCTTCATCAATGGCGAAAATATCCTTCTCAAGCTGTAATCCAAGCTCAGCAAACTTTGAGTATGTATTCTTGGCATAGCTCTCTGTTTTCTGTGAATAATGAAGAGTCTTATTATCAGGATCACAGTAAATAAAATCCTCGTCCTCATCATCAAGAATAGAACAGTTTGAAGCAGCATTTTCAAGTAAGAATGTAAGAGCATCATCAGAGAATTCTGAAGTAGATGCAGTAGCCATCTGGCCATCTATTTTACCCTTAAAAGTTACTCCAACATTAGAAGAACGCTCATAAGAACTAACTTCACCCATAAGAATCTGAACAGTCATAGATTCTTCTTCATCAAAACGCACCTGACAGTCTGAAAAACCATAAGAAGGCGCTTTGGAAATAATGTTACTCATAAATGTTTCAGCAGCTTTAATATCCATGATTTTACCTCCTTACTCTCTTCCACCAACAAGAATTGATGACAATCTGATAGTTGGCTGACCAACTGTAACAGGAATGCTTCCTGAAATAGAACCGCACATACCTGCTGAAAGCTCTAAGTCATCGGCAACTCTGTCAATATTCATAAGAACTTCTGCGCCCTTACCAATAAGTGTTGCTCCTCTAACTGGCTCGCAGATTTTACCATTCTTAACGATATAAGCTTCACTTGCAGCAAAGTTGAATTCACCTGTTGATGTATCAACTGAACCACCACCAAGCTTAGAACAATAAAGTCCATACTCTGTATCAGAAATAATATCTTCAGGCTTTTCATTTCCAGCAGCGATATAAGTGTTACTCATACGAGATGTAGGAGCATAAGCATAGCTCTCACGACGTCCGCATCCAGTTGACTCAACGCCCATTCTTCTACCACCAAGCTTATCAACAAGATAGTTCTTAAGAACACCATTCTCAATAAGTACAAGGTCAGATGATTCATGACCTTCATCATCAATCATATAAGAACCCCACTCGCCCTTAATTCTTGCAAAATCACAGGCTGTAACTACTGGGGATGCAATATTCTTACCAAGCATATCAGTAAAGCATGAAGACTTAATACCAACTGAAGTTGATTCAAGTGAATGTCCGCATGCTTCGTGGAAAATAACACCACCAAAACCATTACCAAGAATTACTGGCATTCTTCCTGAAGGCGCATATCCAGCAGAAAGCATTCTTAAAGCTGTATCACAGCATTCCTTAGTTTTATCAAGGATTGGATACTCATTAATAAATTCAAATCCTCTCATAGTTCCAGGAGCAACTCTGCCTGTCTGCTTCTCGTTTCCCTCGGAGGCAATAACTTCAACAGAAAGTCTTGAACGGGACTGCTCTTCACTTCTGTTAAGACCATCAGAATTGATAATATGAATGTTTCTTGTTCCATAGTTATATGAAGCAAGTGTCTGTGTAATTTTTGAATCATAAGAAAAAGCATAATCAGAAGATTTCTTAAGGAAATCCACAATATCACTCTTATTAACCTTGAATGGGTCTAATTCAATGCTAGAAGGCGTTGTATGGCACTTCTCCTCTAATTCTCTTATAACTCCACTATTTCCACTTCTAAGGGCTTCTGAGGCCTCTTTAGCAAGTTTTATAAGAACATCTATATCAGAGTCATTAGAATGGACATAAACAACATTTGTGCCACTCATAAGTCTGATACCAACACCAGATTCAATAGATGAAGAAGCTCTGTTAACTTTTCCATTTAATAATCCGACAGAATTAGTCTTGTTCTCTTCAATAAAGATATCTGCAAAATCAGCTGTTCCGCTCATTGCAGCTTCAAGAATTCTATAAGCATTACTCTCGCTAATCATAAATACTCCAATCAAAATTTTTACAAAATAATTATCTCGCATTTCTGCGAGATAATCACCAACAAAATTAATTAATATTGAATTAAAACTTATACTCTTTCAAATGAGACAATATTCCAAGTATCCTTTTTAAGCTGATACTTTGTCTTACAATAAGGACAATTAGAATTCTTCAATGCATTGAATACAGCGCCACAGCTATCACAGTTAATCTTTGAGAAAGAGAAACCATAATCAACTGGCTTTCCAATATCTTTCTGAAGAGTAACGATATACTGATCAGCACGTGATCTAATCTCACCATCAACTGCATAATAACCTTCAGCAAAAAGAACAACCTTAACACTTGCAATCATGTTTTCATTCATAGAATACTGCTTGTTATAAATACCAAATCCTTCAAATTTATAATCAACAAGCTGAGGAATCAAAGCAGTAGTATTTGGAAGATTTACGAATGGCAATGAAGAAGGATTTTCTGAATAAAGCAAAATTGTAATCAGGCTAATAGCTTCTGAGCCAAACTGCTTGAAAGAGAAATCAGGTCTATACTGCTTCATAAACTCCTGATATTCCTTTTGAGAATTACCAACAGTTTGAAGCATTTTCATATCTTTACCAGCTTCAGAAAACAAAGTAAAAAGACGACCATATGCTTTGGCATATCTTCCCACTGGATTTCCACCAGCGTCTTTTGTTGATACATACATATCTGGTTTATCGTAACAATTAGCAATTGATGGAAACAAATCAGTCATTTCAAATGATGTACCACAGAAAGGACATCCATTTCTAATCGTACTAATAAGTTCTGGTGAACCACAGTTTGGACAGTTTACCAAAGTATCTTCAGTAAAGTCCTTATTAACAAGATCAGTACAGCAAATAGTACGCATCTTATCACCAGATCTTCTATAAATACCCTTGTTCTCATTTGTCTTAACAATAGTTCTGACTTCATTGATATTAAGAACCTTAGAAGAAACAGAATACTTTCCGTCTTCCATATGAAACTCCATATCATGATCAGATCTGTCCTTTGTTGCCAAATGAATCCAGAGACCATACTTATCAAGTCTGTTTCTATGAGTTATGTGAGCAAAGTTCTCGTATTCTGATGCACAGGTAATACGATTAATTTTGTGACTATAAAAATCCTCAACCTGCTTATTATAATTCTCGTAAATTGTCATTAGTAAAATAATCCCTTAGTATCTCTTAATCTTCTTTGAAGTATTCTTCTCAAACTCATGGTCCTGATAAATTGTTTTCTTAATCTTCTTAAAAATCTCAAGCTTCTCATTTACCTTTGAAGAAGCAGATTCAAGAAGTTTCTGAATCTCTTCCTTAGAAGGATTAGGACCAAGTTCCTTAGTAACTTCTTCCATATCAGGATAGATTGTAGCGACGATAATAATGTCATCTTTAACTTCATCTACAACGCCTGAAACTACGCTTTCAGCAACAAACGGAGAAAGTGACAAAAGGTACTCAATCTCTTCTGGGAATACGTTCTTACCATTCTTTGCAATAATAACGTTCTTCTTACGTCCTGTGATGATGCAGAATCCGTCCTTATCGATATATCCCAAATCACCTGTATGGTAATAGCCATCACTATCCAAAGCTGCCGATGTATTCTCAGGATCTTTATAGTAGCCGAGGAATACATTATCACCCTTGGCGATAAACTCTCCTACACCATTCTCATCCTGGTCAATAACTTTGATTTCGCATCCTGGAAGTGGGAGACCTGCTGCCTTATCGTTAAAGTCACAGTCACGGTTAAGTGCAAGAATTGGAGCGCACTCAGTAAGACCATAACCCTGTAAGCAAATGAATCCAATCTCCTGGAAGAACTTAAGCATTTCAGGATTAACAGGAGCACCACCTAAAATAATCAAACGCATGTTACCGCCAAATACATCGTGGAGTTCCTTAAAGAGTTTCTTTCGAACATCAATCTTAAACTTCAAAAGGAAGTTAGAAAGCTTAATACCAGTCTGAAGTTTCTTTGCCTTCTTAGGGTCAGCATTAAGATTCTTCATAATTCCCTTATAGAACATTTCAAGCATAACAGGAACCATAAGAACAGCTGTTGGCTTTGCTTCCTTAATGTTTGTCTTAATGTACTTAAGACCTTCGCAGATAGCTACTGTAGTACCACGATAAATCTGTCCTAAGAATCCGCAAGTACACTCATATGTGTGATGAAGTGGAAGAACAGAGAAGAAAACATCGTTCTTATCGATATAAAGCATCGAAAACATAGCTTCAAGATTCTTACAGATATTTCTCTGGCAAAGCATTACAGCCTTGGACTTTGATGTAGTACCAGAAGTAAAAAGAAGAATTGTCATCTCATTAGGATCAATTGGAGTATCAAGGAAAGTTCTGTCTCCATCTTTTAAGAGCTTTTCACCTTCCTTTAAGTAATCAGTGAACATCTCAAAACGACTGTCTGAAGTAGAGTCCATACAAACATAATGCTTAATTGTAGGAACCTTATCATAAATAGCATTAACTGCATCAAGCTTTGTCTTGGAGAAAATCAAAACCTCGATCTCAGCTCTTTCAAGACAGTTTAAAATCTCATCAGGATGAAGTTCTTTATCAATAGGAACAATACAACCAACGCCGTTTGTTGTACCAAGATATGAAACATACCACTCATATCTTGTTTCAGAAAGAATTGCAACTCTGGCGCCTTTCTTAACCTTAGACATCAAAGCAGTACCAAGACTGTCAATATCATGGTCAAACTTCTCTGTAGAAACAGGCACATAGTCTCCACCCTTCTTCTCCTTATGAAGGAAAACTGGATTCTCAGGAAAATCCCTGAGTCTGTTCTTAATAACATCTCTTAAATTCTCAACGTGTGTAACTTCGTATAATGGTATGTTCTTCATAAACTCCTCCAAAAAGTGATAGTTCTATTTTCACATAAATAGACTTTAATTCAATAGCTCGAAAGGCAAAATAAAAGGCAGAAAGTAATGATTTTACTTCCTGCCTTAAAAATACATTAAAATCTATAAGGATTAGTTACAGAAACCCTTGCTTCTGCAAAGCTCTGCTCTCTCCTTAGCCTTACCACCAAGAGCAATCTGATCATCGATAAATGTAGGATTATTCTTGAAGAAATCAGCCATATAGTCATCAGGTGAAGCCAAGAACTTCATAACGAGTGCATGCTGCTGCTCGTTGATATAACCTGAAGCCAATGCCTCATCGAACAACTCCTTGTTAATACCTGTAAGTGTCTCCATATTTACTCCAAGACCCTCAAGTACAGCACGACCATTCTGATGACGATCAACTACAGCAATTGTATCAGTAATTGTAGCGCCGAGATCTCTGATTACTGGAACCCATGCTCTCTCATAAGAAGAAGCCTCTGTGATAAGGTCAGCAATATGAAGAACCTTCTTACCTTCCATCATTTCCTTTGAAGATGTTGTAGGATTTTTAAAGTCTGAATCTGTATAAACAGATGACAAATCCTTGAAGATTGTAAGATGTGGCTTACCAAGAAGATGAGCTGGAACCATTGAGAAGAAGAAATCTCTTCTCTCACCACCAGAGATTACATCGAAATCGTACTTAGATGCAGCCTCAACGAGCTTATCTGTAACGTTCTTAAAAATCTCGTTTGTATTATAAAGATTCATAAACTCATTGAAAATCTTCTCAGGAGCTGAAAGCTTATCCTCTGAAGTAGCTGCTTCAATGAACTTAAGCATTCTGTTTGCTTCGTCCTCATCCTTTGCAAGGAAGTGAGTATTGATATAGAAAGGACCAATCTTTCCTGATGTATACCAGAATGGTGTCTCCTGTGGAGCTACTCTAACGGCATTTGTCTTAAACAAATCACTTGATACTGAACTCATATTAAATACCTCACTTAAAGTTTTCCCAAAGCTTTAATGTACCAGTTACATCAGAAAGCTTTGTATTGTTTTCCTTACACCAGTTAATAAGATCATTTGTAATATCAACTGGACATGTTGGATGTACAAGAGAACCTGTACCGATTTCAACTGCAGAAGCACCAGCAATCATGAACTCGAGAACATCTTCATAGTTCATAATACCACCACATCCAATGATTGGAATATCAAGAACCTGACTACACTCAGCAACCATTCTGATAGCTACAGGCTTTACAGCCGGACCAGAATATCCACCAGTATTGTTATTAAGAATAGGTCTTCTTGTCTTGATATTAATTACCATTCCAAGAAGTGTGTTAATCATAACAACAGCATCAGCGCCACCTTCCTGAGCAGCAAGTGCAATAGACTTAATGTCAGTTACATTAGGTGTAAGCTTAATCCAAAGTGGGATATCTGTAATCTTACGAAGAATTGAAACAATCTCCTTAACCTGGCTTGGATCAGCACCGATTGACATACAGCCAGCCTTAACGTTAGGACATGAAAGATTAACCTCAAGAGCATCAATCTTATCCTTATAAGGAGCAAGCTTTTCAACAATAGCAATATAGTCATCAAAAGAATGACCAGCTACATTGATGATTCTTCCACAACCAAGATTATTCATATAATCAAGATCATGCTCAATAAAGTAATCTACACCTGGATTCTGAAGACCCACACAGTTAAGCATACCAGCAGCAGTCTCTGCTACTCGAACACCCTGATTACCCTGTCTTGGCTTAATTGTAAGTCCCTTTGAAGAAAGACCACCAAGAATAGACAAGTCATAAAACTCAGATAACTCGTGTCCAAAATTACATGTACCGGAAGCAAGAATGAGTGGGCTCTTAAGATCTACGTTACCAACTTTTACGTTAATATCTTCGCTAAATAAATTACTCACCAGATTACCTCCTCATATGGGAATACAGGACCATCTTTGCAGCATCTAACGTGCTTAAACTCTTCACCAGCAGCCTCTGCCTTGAGCTTGCATACACATACGAGACAGATACCAATACCACAAGCCATTCTCTGCTCCATAGAAACAAAGCACTTAAGGCCATGATCTTCTGCCCACTTACCTACTGCCTTCATCATTGGGAGTGGTCCAACACACATAATTTCAGCATCTTCCAAATCTTCCTTTGAAAGAGTGTTAAGACCATCGCAGCAATTACCCTTAATTCCTGCATCGCCAACATCAGTAGTAAGAATGTAATCCTTACGATTCATAACAATCTGACTTGCATCTCTGAAGCCCTGAACGACAATATGATCAATACCGCACTCATCAAGCATTTCATGAGCAAAGTTAATTGGGAATACGCCAGTACCACCGCTAACAAGAATATACTTATCGCTGTTAGTAAAATTAAAGCCATTTCCCAAAGGACCAAGAACTGTAAGTTCCTGTCCCTTCTCGAAAGAAGAAATCTCTGTAGTACCCTTTCCAACTACCTTTACGCCAATTGAAAAAGTACCCTTATCAAGATTTACTGAAGCGATACCAAAAGGTCTCTTAAGAAAACGAGAACATGAAATATTCACGAACTGGCCAGGAATTGCAGACTCTGCAACCTCAGGACAATTAATGTGAATAAATGCTGTATCGCTATTAAGCATTTTCTTTGCAACTACAGTTGCCTTATATTCCTGCATCATACGTACTTTCTATCCTTAAGAGCAAGATTAAGAAGCATCTTCATATCAAGAGCCTCGCGTCTTGTAGCCTGAGCATACTTAGCTGGAGAAAGGTCCTCTGCCTTCTTCCATGCACACATAAGGCTTCTTGAAGCATTTACGATAGAACCTGTTCCTTCCTTTGTAAATGAAGCTACAGCAGCGTCTGGGCCTGCACCCTGAGCACCATAACCTGGAACAAGGATAAGTGCGTTAGGCATTCTCTTACGAGCTTCTACAGCCTGCTCTGGTACAGTAGCACCACAAACAGCACCAACGCTTGAGAAACCATTCTCACCAATTAAATCAGCACCCCACTCCTGAACCTTGTCTGCCATGAGCTGGTAAACTGTTCTGCCATCCTCAAGCTTTAAGTCCTGAAGATCACCAGCAGAAGGATTAGATGTTCTAACAAGAGTAAAGATACCCTTGCCATCTCTCTTACATACATCGATAAATGGCTTAACACCGTCAATACCAAGGTAACCGTTAACTGTAACAGCATCAGCACCACACTTAATCTCCTCAACACCGTGAGTCATAAGTGTCTTACCAATGATACCCTCAGCATAAGCTGTAGCAGTTGAACCGATATCATTACGCTTAGCATCAGCAATTACGAGCATTCCCTTTGCCTGAGCATAATCGATTGTTCTATAAAGAACCTCAAGGCCCTTAAGACCATACATCTCATAGTAAGCAAACTGAGGCTTTACAGCTGGAACGATATCGCAAACAGCGTCAATAAGACCACAGTTGAATTCATAAATAGCTTCAGCTGTTGACTTATCATTGTCATCTGGGTATTCCATAACCCACTTAGCAACGATATCAGCTGGGATATACTCAAGTTTAGGATCAAGACCCATAACAGTTGGGTTATCAAGTTCCTTAATGCGGTTTGTTAATGCATCAGCAAAGTTTTTCATAAGTCTTCTTACCTCCCATGATTGTAAGTACAGTCTCACCGTAAAGTTTCCATCCATCAAATGGTGTATTTCTACCCTTTGTAAGCATAGCATTCTTATCGAAAGTAAACTCATTATCAAGGTCAAATACAGCCAAATCAGCATCATCACCTACATTGAGACCACCTCTGCCAAGCTTCAAAATCTTAGATGGAGCGTAGCACATGAGATCCATAAGTCTCTCCATAGAAATAATGCCAGACTTTACAAGATAAGTATAACTCAAAGCGAAAGAAGACTCGAGACCAACAATACCATTATTAGCAAGTGAGAACTCAAGTTCCTTCTCATCCTGATGATGTGGAGCGTGATCAGTAACGATACAATCAATTGTTCCGTCCTTGATACCTTCAATAATTGCAAGTCTGTGCTCTTCTGTTCTAAGAGGTGGATGCATCTTGAAGTTTGTATCGTAATCAAAGCACTTATCATCTGTTAATGTGAAGTAATGTGGACATGTCTCAGCTGTAACCTTAACACCACGAGCCTTTGCATCACGGATCATTCTTACACCACCCTCTGTACTTACATGACAGATATGAACTGGTGTATCAAGATACTCAGCAAGGATAAGATCTCTTGCAATCATAATGTCCTCAGCAGCTGTAGGAATACCTCTGATACCGATTGTTGTTGAAGTAATACCCTCGTTCATTGCACCCTCTGAAAGATCCTCATCCTCACAGTGGTTAAGAACAGGCATATCAAAATCTGAAGCGTACTCAAGAACCTTACGCATAATTCCAGCATTAGCGATTGGGTTACCATCGTTAGATACTGCAACAATACCAGCTTCCTTCATAAGACCAATCTCAGCGATTTCCTTATCAGCAAGCTTCTTATTAGCAGCACCAATTGGATAAACACGGCACTTTGCGCCTTCAGCCTTCTTAAGAATGCTTGCAACTACTGCAGCATTATCACAAACTGGGAAAGTATTTGGCATACAGCAAACAGAAGTAAATCCACCATGAGCTGCAGCAGCACAACCTGTAGCGATTGTCTCTCTGTACTCGTAACCTGGCTCCCTCAAATGAACGTGCATATCAACAAGTCCAGGTAATACAAGCTTTCCGCCTAAATCGATTACCTCATCAGCAACTGACTCATCAAAAGCCTCAGAAAACTTCTCGCCATCAATATAAAGAACAGTCTTATCTGAATTAAAGACCTTACAATTTTTAATTATAGTTTTCATAAGTTATTTCTCCTTGCCATAAGCATATAAAGAACAGCCATACGAACTGCTACACCATTTGTAACCTGCTCATTAATAACAGACTGATCACAATCATAAACAGCTGTTGGAAGTTCAACACCATGGTTACAAGGACCTGGGTGCATAAGGAAAGCCTCAGGCTTAGCAAGCTTAAGCATCTCTTCTGTAATTGCATAGAACTTAGAATACTCAGCAACTGATGGGAAAAGAGCACTGTTCTGTCTTTCAAGCTGAACTCTAAGACCCATAACAGCATCAGCATCCTTAACGCAGTCAGCAACACTTGAAGCTACTCTTACGCCCATTGACTCAATACCAACTGGCATCATTGTTCTAGGACCATATACGCTTACATTAGCACCAAGCTTTGCAAGACCAATTGCATTTGATCTAACTACACGGCTGTGGTAACAGTCACCACAGATAGCAATATTCTTACCCTCGAAAGTATCAAAACGCTCATACATTGTAAGCATATCGAGAAGTGCCTGTGTTGGATGCTCATTCATACCATCACCAGCATTTACGATAGAAGCGTTAACCTTATTACAAATTGAATGTGGAGCACCAGACTGGTTATGTCTCATAACGATAATATCTGTACCCATAGCATCAAGAGTTCTTACTGTATCGAGAAGTGACTCACCCTTTGCTACTGAGCTACCATTAGCAGAGATATTAGCACTTGATGAACCCATATACTTTGAAGCCATCTCGAAAGAAGTTCTTGTTCTTGTACTATTCTCATAGAAAAGAGTAATTACTGACTTACCCTGAAGGTGACTTGTCTTCTTATTACCAGAAGTAATAACCATCTTCATTGTCTTAGCAGTTTCAAGGATTTCCATAATTTCGTCAGCAGAAAGCTGCTTCATGCCAAGGAGATCTTTCTCTTTAAGTCCCATTAGTTTTCTTCCTCCTTACTAATTAATACCTGTGTATTAGAATCGATGTCGTCGAACTCAACATCAATTGATTCCTTAAGTGAAGTTGGCACATTCTTACCAACGAAATCAGCTCTGAAAGGAAGCTGTCTGTGACCACGGTCGATGAGAATTGCAAGTTCAATGCACTGTGGACGACCCATATCAAAGATATTGTCGATAGCTGATCTGATTGTTCTGCCTGTGAACAAAACATCATCAACAAGAATAATCTTAGTTCCATTTACGTCAAAAGGAATATGTGTACCATTTACTACTGGATGAGCACTAAGCTTTGAAAGATCATCTCTATAGAATGTGATATCAAGAATTCCAAGTGGAACCTTAACACCCTCAATACTTTCAAGACACTCACGAATCTTCTTTGCCATTGAAACACCACGACGCTGGATACCAATCAAAGCGATGTTCTCAAGGCCTGCATTCTTCTCAATGATTTCATGAGAAATACGTGTAATAGCACGATTTACTGCAGCTTCATCCATAAGAACTACGGAATTTGAACCTTCTTTCATACGAACTCCTTTCAAAAACGGCAACAAAAAAGCCGGATTAAAATACAATAACCCGGCAATATATCATCAAAATATATAACAACACTAACGCACTACTATGTACCTTGAAATCTTACAACCTCGCCGGGCTGTTTAAAGATTAACTACATAAAGTCTATGCCTTTCGAAAGTTAAAATCAAGGTAAAAAACTTACTAAAATCTCATTTTTTAGTTAACGTATAAACTTATATAAACCATCGCGATTACAGTACAAATAAATGTACTTTGAATGTCTTGGATTTACTCGGCACTGTAGCTCCCATTCAGGGTACTGCTTATAAATCTGAACAGAATTATCAGAGACTGTAGCAATAAATGAAATGTAGTGATTCTTAGTCATTTCATGCTTTGTTTCGATATATAACTGATCCTCAACATTAGAAATTTCAATCATATGATTGATGATATCTTCTGAAAACTCAGCATCCTTTTTACGAAGATTTATAGTTACAGGTTCTAATGGTGATAAAGATACACCACAACAACTAATAACGGCTTCACCAACAGAACTAATAATGTTTCCACAGATTGGACAAACGTAGAAATTAGTCTTAAGAAGATTAGAATTCACATTAGAATTTGAAATCTCATTTCCAGACATTAATTCAATCAAGGAAACACCAAGAGCATTTGCTAAATCAGAAAGTAAAGATACATCTGGATAACCTCTACCCGTCTCCCACTTTGAAATTGTCTTATCACTTACATTAAGTTCATTTGCTAGTTCAATCTGAGTTAATGACTTACTTTCTCTAAGTCTTTTAATAGTATCGCCTGAAACATAATTATTCATAAGATTTCCTCCTTATTTGATAGTTCGAATTTATCAATCTCACAAATCAAAAACAACCTACTAAAAGTAGAGAAAAAAATAGCTCGATACCGAAGTATCGAGCTATTGGTAAATAACAAACTAAATAGTAGTTATTAGAGCTGTGGACCAGCAGCAACAAGAGCCTTACCAGCATCATTTGTTGTGTACTTAGCAAAGTTCTTCTGGAATCTTGTAGCAAGATCCTTAGCCTTAACTTCCCACTCTGAAGCGTCAGCATATGTATCTCTTGGATCGAGGATAGCTGGGTTTACGTTTGGAAGTGATGTAGGAACCTCGAAGTCGAACATAGGGATCTTCTTTGTCTCAGCCTTGAGGATAGAACCGTCAAGGATAGCATCGATGATTCCACGTGTATCAGGGATAGAAATTCTCTTACCTGTACCGTTCCAACCTGTGTTTACGAGGAATGCCTTAGCATTGTTAGCTTCCATCTTCTTAACGAGCTCCTGAGCGTACTTTGTTGGGTGAAGCTCAAGGAAAGCCTGACCGAAGCAAGCTGAGAATGTAGGAGTTGGCTCTGTGATACCACGCTCTGTACCAGCAAGCTTAGCTGTGAAGCCAGAAAGGAAGTAGTACTGTGTCTGCTCTGGTGTAAGGATAGAAACTGGTGGCAATACGCCGAAAGCATCAGCTGAAAGGAAGATTACGTTGTCAGCTGCAGGACCTGCAGAAACACCGTTAACCTCAGAAGCGATGTTGTTGATGTGGTTGATTGGGTAAGAAACACGTGTGTTCTCTGTAACTGACTTATCAGCGAAGTCGATCTTACCGTCAGCAGCTACTGTTACGTTCTCAAGGAGAGCATCTCTCTTGATTGCGTTGTAGATATCAGGCTCGTTCTCCTTAGAAAGACCGATAACCTTAGCGTAGCATCCACCCTCGAAGTTGAATACACCGTTGTCATCCCAACCGTGCTCGTCATCACCGATAAGGCGTCTCTTAGGATCTGTTGAAAGTGTTGTCTTACCTGTACCAGAAAGACCGAAGAAAATAGCTGTGTGCTTACCGTCCATATCGCAGTTAGCTGAACAGTGCATTGAAGCCATACCCTTAAGTGGGAGATAGTAGTTCATCATTGAGAACATACCCTTCTTCATCTCTCCGCCGTACCATGTGTTGATGATAACCTGCTCACGTGATGTAACGTTGAAAGCTACACATGTCTCTGAATTAAGACCGAGCTCAGCAAAGTTCTCAACCTTAGCCTTAGAAGCATTGTATACGATGAAGTCTGGCTCGAAGTTCTCGAGCACAGCAGCTGTTGGCTGGATGAACATGTTCTTTACAAAGTGAGCCTGCCAAGCAACCTCAACGATAAAACGAACTGCCATTCTTGTATCTGCATTAGCACCGCAGAAAGCATCAACTACGAAAAGTCTCTTGTTTGAGAGCTCCTTCTTAGCGATATCCTTAACAACTGCCCATGCCTCTTCTGTCATTGGGTGGTTGTCGTTCTTGTAATCATCTGATGTCCACCATACAGTGTCTCTTGAAGTATCATCCATAACGATGTACTTATCCTTAGGAGAACGTCCTGTGTAGATACCAGTCATTACGTTAACTGTGTCGAGCTCTGTGTTCTGACCAACTTCGTAGCCCTCGAGACCAGCCTTTGTCTCTTCTTCGAAAAGAATCTCGTAAGAAGGATTGTAGACGATCTCAGTTGTTCCAGTAATACCGTACTTTGTCAAATCAATGTTTGCCATTTTGAATTACCTCGTCTCTTTATATTTATGCGAAAATCACTTCGCACATTTCAAACCGATATTATTTTACACTATATTTATCTATTCATGATAGTTATTTTTGAGGAATATTTATTTTTTATTGAATTTTTTTTATTGATTATATATAATCTTCTCTGCAAGCGGGTGTGGCGGAATGGCAGACGCAGCAGACTCAAAATCTGCCGACCTTAAATCGTATGGGTTCAAGTCCCATCACCCGCACCAGACAGCCAGTTAATCTGGCTGTTTTTTTATGCCTTTATTCACTTACTATTATCAATTATATTTTAGTTATGGTTTGAACTTGAAAATCATTTTAGATTATATAATCCCATTTTTGAGACAAAAAAAGCGGAGACCGAAGTCCCCGCCATTAAATGTTTTAATTCACTAATATTACTTAGCAGCGATATAACCAAGTTTAGTAAGAAGCTCTGCTGTAAGCATTCCGCCACCTGCAGCACCACGAAGTGTGTTGTGTGAAAGACATGTAAACTTATAGTCAAAGATATTATCCTCACGAAGTCTTCCAACAGATACACCCATACCATTCTCATAGTAAGCATCAAGTGCTGGCTGTGGTCTGTTGTCTTCCTCACAGTACTGGAGGAACTTCTTAGGAGCTGATGGAAGCTCAAGTCTCTGTGCCTCACCCTCAAACTCGTTCCAAGCCTTGATCATATCCTCCATAGAAGGCTTCTTCTCGAAAGAAACACTAACTGCAGCTGTATGACCTTCCTGAACTGCAACTCTGTAGCACTGAGCTGAGATAACAGGATTCTTAGCAAGCTCAATATGATCCTCAGCGAATGAACCCCAAACCTTGAGTGGCTCCTTCTCTGACTTCTCTTCCTCACCACCGATGTATGGAATCATGTTACCAACCATCTCTGGCCAATCCTTAAATGTCTTACCAGCACCTGAGATAGCCTGGTATGTACATACAGAAATCTGCTTAATGCCATATGAAAGAAGTGGTGTCAAAGCAGGAACGTAAGACTGGATTGAGCAGTTAGGCTTTACTGCGATAAATCCTCTTGTTGTACCGAGTCTCTTCTTCTGAGCATCGATGAGCTTAGCGTGGTCGCTATTGATCTCAGGGATAATCATTGGAACATCCTCTGTCCATCTGTGAGCTGAGTTATTTGAAACTACAGGAGTCTCTGTCTTAGCAATTCTCTCCTCAAGAGCTCTGATCTCATCCTTCTTCATATCAACAGCACAGAAAGTAAAATCAACCTTAGAGCAGAACTCCTCAATCTGGTCTGTGCCATAAACGATCATATTCTTCACATACTCTGGCATTGGTGCATCAATCTTCCATCTGTCACCACAAGCCTCTTCGTAAGTCTTACCTGCTGATCTAGGTGAAGCACAAACTGCTACACACTCAAACCAAGGGTGATTGTTAAGAAGTGAAATAAAACGCTGACCTACATAACCTGTAGCGCCGATAACACCTGCTCTGATTTTCTTTTCCATAGTAAATTCTCCTATAATCACTGTCCACCGTAGACGGACATTTGTTTTTCAGTCAAGTAATATTATCACAATGATTTTTCTATAACAAGTTTTTATCGCAATAAATAATGAAAGTAAATATGTTAAAATATATGCAAATTGACAAAGAGGCTTTTAGATGACTGAACTTTTCCCTGTTTTAGAGCAATATTCCAATTATATGCTTGCTGTTTTAGGGCGCTCTGAACTTACTGTTATGGAGTATAAGTACGATATTGTTCAGTTTTTCCGCTTTTGGAAAATAGATAAGCACAAGGTTCCCAAGGATTCAGTATTTGATGAGATTGATATTTCGGATATTACTGCCAGTGATATTAATAAAGTAACTACAGATGATTTACTTGTATTCCTTATCTGGCTTAATCGTGAAAAGAAACTTGCCAATTCTTCAAGAGCTAGAAGAATTGCTTCTTTAAAGAGCTTCTTTAAATACTGTCATTCCAAAAAGCATATTATTGAAGTTAATCCTGCTTACGATTTGGAAACTCCTAAGCAGCCTAAGCGTAATCCTAAGTATTTAACTCTGGATCAGAGTACAGAATTATTAAAAACAGCCTACTCTGCTCCTTCTAAGTCTAATGAGCGCGATTATTGTATGGTTACTTTGTTTCTTAACTGCGGAATGCGTCTTGCAGAGCTTCGTGGTATTGATATCGATGATATTCACGACACTATTCTTACTGTCATTGGTAAGGGTAACAAAGAAAGAACTATTTACCTTAATGACGCATGCCTTCAGGCAATTGATGAATGGCTTCCAATAAGGGAAACAATTAAGCCTAAACTCGGACATGAAAAAGCTCTGTTTTTAAGTAAGCGTGGAACAAGAATATCAGATGATATGATTCAGATATCAATTAAGAAACTTATGGCTGAGGCCGGAATTGATACAAAGGTTTATTCAGTACATAAACTTCGACATACTGCTGCTACTCTTATGTATAAGTATGGAAAAGTAGATATTCGTAATCTCCAGCTTATACTTGGTCATAAGAGCGTATCTACAACTCAGATTTATACTCATGTAGATGACGAACAGCTCCAGAAAGCTATTGACTCTAACCCACTTGCTAAATTCGATCCTGATAAGAATAACTAATTTATGCAAAATAATACGGCAGCTATGTGAAAACATAACTGCCGTTATTTAATTAACCTCGAGTTGCTGAAGGTTCTGGTTCAGTTGTCTCAGCAATGCTTGGTGCAAGACCACCATCTGGTGCCTCAACCTGCTGATCCTGAGGAACTTCACCCTCAATGCCTTCTGGAACTTCTACATCTGGCTGAACTGGATAGTTAACAGTCAAAGGATAATAAGGAAGCATTGTTACAAACTTATTCTCAAGTTCCACACCTTCATAAATAGCCTGCTCATTAACAAGCTTCTCCTTACGTGATGAAAGTGTATTAGCTGAATTACATACAAGCCAGATAATTACTGCAAGTAAGATCAACTGAATAATAAGAATTGGTGTAATTGGGAACAAATTCATGAGTCTTTGGAAACTCTTTGTGTTCTTTGACTTCTTATTATCTGAAGAAATAAACTCAGCTACCTTATAGCCTGTAGAATCAATCTTTACAAGAATCTTCTCAAGCATGAAGTTACGTGTATATTCATCGAGTGTTCTTGGAGCAAATGAAACATTTGGTGGCAAAGGATGATTCTCTGCTGTATCATTTGCATTCTTAAGAAGAATATCACCAAAAACGTAAACAACTTCTTCAGGCTTAAGAGAACTACGCTGCTGGTAAACCTCAAGATAAGACTTGATAATTGCAGACTCAGAACGTGTTGTCTCCTTACAGATACCAAATACTGAAGGATAAACCATCTCTACTGTGCTGTAGTAGAAATCAGAGAAGTTTTCACGGGTAAGCTTATCATTCCACATATCCATTGAAATCACCTCCATTATTTGGATCATATCCAGGATTATCTACGTAACCATTAGGATCCTGATAACCATAAACATCATTTGTATATGGCTGATTCTCATAGTTAGTCATGTTTGGATTAGCATAATAATTTGGATCTGCACCATAGATTGCATCATCTGCCAAAGATGACTGATAAGAAGCAACAGCCTGCTCATAACCTTCTGGCATTGCATAAAGGTCAATTGCTGGAGCCTCAGGAACTACTGGAGCCGCCTCTGCTTCAGCATTAGCTTCATTAGCAGCCTGTACATTATTAAATGCATCCTTTGAATCAGACTTATTCTTGCTCTTCTTAGTCTTTACCTTCTTATCATCAACCTCATTCGCATATGGTGAAAGAGGATATATGAAAGCAATAATGAACAAGATACAAATAGCAATAATGAATACGATTCTGATATTAAAGATGAAAGCAAGAGCAAATACAGGTAAAGCTGCTACCAAACCAAAGAGAAATGACAATTCTCCTGCTCTTCTAAGATTTGCCTTAATTCTATTCTTTGTAAGAAGGAACATAACATACAAATAGTAGAAGTCATGAATTCCAAGGCTAAAGCCAAGCAAAGCAACTGTTACGAACAATACCTTTGCTGTAGGCATAAGAGCAAAGAGCAAGAATCCTAATACAACAGAAACAGAAGAAATAATTACTCTGATCTTAGATGTAAGGATATCGTTGTACTTATCCTTAATAATCATGCAGATTAAGCATCCTGTGAACATTGCAACAAGATAATAGAAAGAAGATGTTGCAAGTGAAATACCAACTGTCTCAAGGTAATTAGGAATGAATGCCAAAAGGAATGAAGCAACAAAACCTAATACAACGAAAGTTGATGCAAGGAAACGTCCAAGATACTTATCTGTGCAAAGCTCAAGCCACTTATTAACTGGCAAGTAGTTCTCACGAACTGGGTTGTTGTCACGCATAAAGTAAATAATACCAATTGATGCGATGATCAAAGCAGCACCAGCAATGATATTTACAACGAGTAATCCAAATCTCTCAAAACAGATACCTGCAACTACGGCACCAACAGCGATACCGAGAATGTAGCTTGTATTCTGAATGTTATGGATTGTACGATCATCGAAGTTATCGTAACCAAGCTTACCTGCATTAATACGGTAATCACGCAATGAATCAAATGCCATACCATAGAAGAATGCGATTGGAAGCATGAGGATAAGTAAAACAATATAGTTATCAGCAATACCAGCGATAAGGCTTAAGAAATATCCAACAGCAGTTGAAAGAATCAATGCGATTCTACCAGTAAGTTTGAACTTCAAAGTCTTACGTACAGCAGAGAATGCAAAGAAACCAATTGCATAAAGGATTAAACCAAGAGCAATAAGAAGCTGAACTACAACATTTCCTAATGAATTAATATCTCGCTTAATGAACTCAGAAATAACAATCGGAGGCATAATTGCACCGAAAGCTGTAAAGAAAGAAAGGAATCTTACAGCTCCATCGCCATACATAATAAGGAGTGGCACATTACCAACAATACCTCTTGAAATTGTTGTAACAAGAAGATTGAGCTCGAAAATAATGATTCCCATTGAAACAGCAATAGCAAAGATTGTGAGAATCCAGCTCAAAGACATTCCGTTTACTGTAGATGAATAATCATCATAAGGCATACGGATTTCGAGAATACCAGAAATTGTGTTCTCTGGTGAAACGATTGGAGCGATAGCACAAACATACTTAACGCCATCTTCACTACGTGTGGTAAATGTTTCCTTCTTCTGCTCAAAACAGTTGTTGTACTCCTCTCCTACACCAGAAAGATAGTACTGCTCCATTGTGTCAGCACCAGATGAAGTATAAACACGATAGAAAGAATTTCCTGCCTTAAGGTAAACATCGTAAATATAGTACTTACCTTCAGCATAAGAATTAATATTCAAAGGGAAAGTCATACCTTCTGAAACATTATAGTGTCCAAGAAGAGTTGATGAAGCAACAGCAAGAGTCTCCATTGTTTCAGCACGCTCAGCTTCCAAAGCTACAGTATAAGTTTCAGTAAGCATTGAAGACATTACAAGCAAAACAACTAATACGATTACAAAGCAGTAACCGATAGTTGAAGCAATAGTACGTCTTTCTTTAAGATTTTTAGCATCCGAAATACGACTCATAAGCGCTGACCTCCTTTTGAAGATTTATTCAAAAGTTTTGGTATCAACATCTGAATCAAGAAAAGAATTACACCAGCAACTACTGCGATAATAACTGCAGTAAGAACACGTGCCTCAAGAGAATTACCAAGATTTGAAAGCTTATCAAAAGATACCTTGTACTCAAATACACCAACACAACGTCCGCTGCTATCAGCTACTGGAACCAATACACTCTCTGTATTCTCGCCACCTAAGATAGCAATAGAATTATCAGCAGAAAGCCAATCTGAGATTTCTCTGCCTGCAACAGCAAAACTCTCAGCATCATCAGTACCATGACTTAAGAGTAATGAAAGCTTTCCATCTGAATAAAGGAAGAAAGCATAACTCTCATCAGAAAAACTCTGTGAAGAAGTCTCTGAAAGCATCAAATCAAATACATCTTTATACTTAGTTGCTGAATATATTGGGTCACCAACAATCTCATCACCGTTAACTGTGATTTTAACAAGATCACATACCTGCTTCGCCTTATTATCAGCAATCGCCTTATATTCTGACTCGAACTGAAGTCGCATATGATGAACAGCAAAAGATACTGAAATAATCGATAACAAGAGTGATACGACAATTAAAATAACAGCTCTGATTACTTTGTTAAGCAATTCAGACTTGTTAACTGACTTATTATCCATTTAGTCGCTCCCCTTAATTTAATAACTTAATTATAACGATAATTTTAAAAATACAAAATTTTAAAGTTCATTAACTAAATCCTTGAACATATCGCCTCTATGCTCAAAGTGTCTGAAGTGGTCATAAGATGTACCAATTGAAGAAAGAATAACGATTTCTCCTTCTTTTGCCTTGCTCTTTGCAATATTCAAAGCCTCTACAAACATTGATACAACCTTCTCGCGTGTTGCCTCAAATTCGTATACATCGCCATCAACTGAAGGAAGAACTACAAGATCATACTCTCTGCCATTTGCTTCCTTCTTAAGAATATCCTCAACGAAAGGTGCATTTGAACCGTAAATAACAATTCTGTCGCAAACATTTAAGATTGCATCTCCAAGACCTGTGTAATCACACTTCTTGTCAGCACCACCTGCAATAAGAACACCCTTCTCTCCTCTTGAAGCAAGAGCATTCATTGTATTCATTGTTCTGTTTGGTGAAGTATCAATTGAAGAGTTATAGTAGCGAACACCATCGATTTCGCGAATAAACTCAATTCTGTGCTGAACTCCAGTAAATTCCTTTGCAACCTTAACGATAATATCTACAGAAACGTAATCGATTGTAGCAAGAATAGCTGCAAGGAAATTCTCAACGTTGTGCTTGCCAGGAATGAAGATATCCTTCTCATCAATAATAGAAGTCTTATTTCCATCGATTTCAATTGTAAGCATTGATCCTTCAAGATAAGCCTTTGAAGTAAGTTTGTTATCCTTCTCACGAACTGTATTAGCACGATCCTGAGCAAAGAATGCTACCTTACCACGTGCAAGCTTACGCATATTAAATGTAATATCGCATGCTCCGTTAAGAATAAGCTTACCGATTGCTGACTGGTTACGGAATACATTGCACTTTGAAGAAATGTACTCATCATAATCCTTATGGAAATCAAGATGATTAGGAGTAACGTTAGTAACAATAGCTACATCAGCGCTTGTAGCAAGATTCATAAGCTGGAAAGATGAAAGCTCAAGAACTACCATGTCAGTCTCTTCTACTTCACCAATCTTATCGAGAAGTGGTGTACCAATATTTCCACCAAGCCATACCTTATAGCCAGCAGTCTTTAAAATCTCTGAAACAAGAGTTGTAGTTGTTGTCTTTCCATCAGAACCTGTAACTGCAAAAATCTTGCAAGGACAAAGAGCCATAAACAACTCCATTTCAGAAGTTAAAACAGCACCATTAGTAACAGCTGTCTGAAGTTCTGGAGTCTCAACTCTCATCTTAGGTGTCTTAAATACATAGTCGAATGCCTCATTAGACAAAGCATCAAGATAATTCTCACCAAGAGACCACTCTACATTAATTCCCTCGCTCTCAAACTCAGCCTTAGTCTTAACAATAGATGGATCAGTCTCATCGAGCTTATCAAATGCTGTAACAACAGCACCAAGTGAAGAAAGCCACTTAATCAAAGGACGGTTTGAAATACCAACACCAATAACAGCAGCCTTTCTATTAGCAATATTCTTTTTAAAAATATCTAACTTAATATTCATAACTCCTCCATTTATACTTATTCAGTATATGACTTATAAAGTTTACTATAAAAACCCTGATTTTTTATCAATTCATCATGTTTTCCAATTTCACTTAATTTTCCACTCTCAAGAACAACAATTATGTCAGCATCAATAATTGTGGATAATCTATGAGCAATTATAATACTTGTTCTCCCTTCAAGAAGTTCTTTTACAGCATTTTGTATCTTTACTTCGGTTAAAACATCGACAGATGAAGTTGCTTCATCAAGAATAAGCATTGATCTGTTTGAAACAAGAGCTCTCGTAATGCTTAAAAGCTGACGCTGACCCTCTGAAATATCATCTCTCGAAACATCAATTGTTTCATGGTATTTCTTAGGTAATTTACGAATGAAAGAATCTGCACCAGAAATCTTAGAGGCCTTAATAGCAGAATCATCAGTTGTATCCTTATTACCAAACTTAAGATTCTCAAGAATCTCGCCATTCTTAAACCATGTATCCTGGGAAACGACACCAATATAAGATCTTAAAACATTTCTTGGAACAGATGAAATCGGTACATCATTTACAAGAATCTCACCACTTTGTGGCTCATAGAATCTTAAAAGAAGATTTATAAGTGTTGTCTTACCACATCCGGTTGGACCTACAATTGCACATGACTGACCAGGATATACGGTAAAACTTACATTCTTTAATACAGGTGTTACACCATCATATGAGAAAGTAACATCTCTGAATTCAATCTTAAAGTCACCATTTGGATTCCAAAGTCCATCTTCTACTGTTTCTAAATCCTCAGAAACTACATTATCCATTTCAGGCTCATCAATGAACTTAAAGATTCTGTCAAGGCACGCAAAAGCGTCTGACATTTCAGTATATACTGCAGACAAATCATTAAAAGGCTTCATGAACTGAGATGAATATGAAAGAAGTGCTGACAAAGCACCAACCGTGATTGCACCAGCGATAACACTTCTTGAACCAATAAAAGCAACACCTGCGTAAATCAAAGCATTAACAAATCTCGTAGATGGATTTGTAATAGAAGAAAGAAAACTTGCCTTTGTAGCAGTCTTTCTGTAATCATCGTTAATCTTCTGGAAATCCTCACATACATTTTCACCAGTGTTATAAAGATGAATTACTCTGAAATTAGAAGACATCTCATCAATATAAGAAGTCTGTGTAGCTCTGATTGAAGACTGCTTTTTAAATGAACTATAAGATCTTGAAGCAATAAAATATGAAACAAGGAATGAAACTGGAGTAAATACCAATACAAACAGAGCAATCTTCCAGTCAATCGAAAGCATTACAACGAGAGTAGTAATAATCGCTACAATACCTGAGAAAAACTGATTTAAGAAAAGCAAAACACCATCACCTATTGTCTCTGAATCATTAATAATCATACTCTGAACAGAACCAATAGAAGTCTTATCGATATAAGAAATTGGAAGTCTTCGAATCTTGCCATATGCATCATTTCTAATTCTGCAAATGATATCAAAAGAAAGCTGATTATTTATAATACTCAAAATAAGCTGGCAAACAGATGCAAGAACAATAACTCCGCCAATAACAAACAGATAGTTTTTAAGCATTCCAAAGTCTACTTCACCCTTGCCTACAATCAAATCAATAGACTTACCAGCAAAGTAAGGAATAACCATACTTAAAGCTGAATAAATAATTGCACATAAACTTGAAGCAAAAATAATTGGCTTTGCCTTAGTCGCATAGCCCAGAAGTCTTTTAGCAGTAGATATATTCATACTATTTTTCATATTACTGCTCCTCCTTCTGAAGGCTGCAAAGCTTACGATAATTTTCAGAAGAAGCATAAAGCTTACTATGTGGAGCAAAATCTACTACACGTCCATCTTCAACAAGCAAAATCTTATCAAGATTTCTGACAGTCTTAGTTTTCTGAGTAACAAAAATCATTGTTGGACTATTATCAAGATTACGAAGTTTTGACAAAAGCTTACGCTCTGTAGCAGAATCCAAAGCTGATGTTGAATCATCAAAAATAATAATTCCAGGGTGACCTGCCAATGCTCTTGCGATACCAATTCTCTGCTTTTGGCCACCAGAAAGACCTGCTCCATTAGCATTAACCTCAAAATTAAGGCCTTCTTTCTTTGAATCAATAACATCATCAGAACATGAATTTATTACAGAACGATAAATATCATTAGTAGTAACGTACTCTCTATCAAGAGAAATATTGTATTCAAGAGTACCTGTAAACATCTTTGCCTTCTGAAGGCATAAAGACAACGCCTGATATAAGCTCTCTCTTGAAATCTTATTAATAGGCATATCGTCAATTAAAATCTCACCTGAATTAGCTTCGTAAAGCCCTGAAGCTAACTGAGCTATTGTTGACTTACCAGAACCTGTAAGACCGATAATACCAATCTTCTCACCTGGGTTAATGTGGAAAGAAATATTTTCGAGAGTTTCTTCAGAATTACCCTGGTATGTAAAAGATACATTCTTAAATGTAATTGAATGCGCATGGTGTGGATCATCAATAGTAACAGCATTTGAAATGCCTTCGTCTACGAGCTGGAACATATCATCGACTCTTGCTGCGCACGCAAGCGCACGGCTAATAGATACAATAAGATTTGCAAGCTTAATAAGCTCAACAAGAATCTGGGACATATAGTTATATAAAGCTACTACCTGTCCCTGAGAAAGTGAACCAATATTTACTCTGATTGCTCCATAGTAAATAAGGAAACAAATCGCTACGTTGATGATTAAAAATGTATAAGGATTAATCAACGCAGAAATTCTTGCGGCTTTCTTCTGGAGCTTATTAAGTTCAGTACTCTTCTGAGCAAACTGATCGTAATCGGAGGATGCTCTGTTAAAGCCACGGATTACTCGAACACCACTTAAACTATTCTCAGTAAAACCTGCAAGTCCTGACAAACTCTTACGAGTATTTTTGTATGCTGGAATTGCACGCTTCATATTAGCTACAACAATTATTCCAAGAAAAATTACAGCAGCAACAAATATGCTTGAAATTCTGGCACTAATTGAAAATGCCATAATTACAGCACCAAAAACGATAAATGGAGATCTTAAAAGCAGACGCAAAGTAAGATTAATTCCACTTTGAATCTGATTTACATCAGAAGTAAGACCTGTAACAACATTAGATGAACCAAGTTCCTCATAGTCAGAAACAGATAGTCTTATTATTTTATGGAAAAGGTCACCTCTGATATCTGAGGAAACACCACAAGCCGCTGCCGCAGCGAAATACTGTGCACAAATAGCACTACAAAAACCTATTAAAGCAAAAAGGGCCAGCAAAAGGACACGCTTAAAAATAAAAGCGTTGTCACCATTTGCTATGCCCTGATCAATAATCGAAGCAATAATTAAAGGTACAATAAGCTCAAAAGCAGACTCAAGCAACTTAAATAATGGACTAAGAATACTCTGAATTTTATAGTTCTTAATGTACCTTAAAATTGTTCTCATTAAACTTCCTTAAGTCCTTCCATAAGCTTACTGCAATTAGAGTAAACGTCTTCAAGATCAATAGTAGTAAATACACCATCCTTATAAAGGATCTTGCCATTAATCATTGTCATAAGAACATTAGAAGTATCGCCACTATATACAATGTTATAAACAGTATTGTTTACTGGATGCATATTAGGGCTGTTCAAATCAATCATTATTATATCAGCGTTCTTACCAACTGCTAATGTATCAGAATCATTAAGTCCCATTGCACGTGCACTGCCAGATGTTGCAGCCTTCAAAATTTCAAAAGGCTTAACTGTAGCTGCCTTAGTAGTTAATACATTAGACATTACAGCATTAAGATACATCTCACGGAACATATTAAGTGAGTTATTGCTGCCGGCACCATCAGTACCAATAGCGATATTGATATCCTTCTCAATGAACTTATATACAGGAGCAATACCACTTGCAAGCTTTAAGTTAGAGCATGCATTAAATACTGAATAAAGATTACGCTTTTTAAATACTTCAAAGTCTGCATCCTCAAACCATACGCAGTGGAATCCACCACCACCAAAGTCATAAAGACCAAGCTTATCGAACAAAACAGCTGGAGTAATACCATATCTCTCAATACAGCCTTCAACCTCACTCTTTGTCTCAGAAATATGAGCATAAACAGGTGCTTCATACTTATGAGCATAATCAGAGATACGCTTCATAAGGTCTTCTGAAGTTGTATATTCAGCGTGGAAACCAAGCTGATAAGAAACAAGCTCATCGTAGTTATTGAATCTTGAATACTCATCCTCAAGTCTGTCGATACCGCCAAAATCATTTACAGAACAACAGAAAACATTACGGAAACCAGATTCAACAGCAGCTTTGGCAACACTATCTGGGTGGAAATACATATCAAAGCAAGCTGTTGTACCATTGCGTAAATACTCAGCAAAAGCAAGCTTTGTAAACCAGTAGATATGTTCTGGTGTAAGCTTGGCTTCACGAGGGAAAATTGCCTTAAAGAGCCAGTCATTAAGTTCAAAATCATCAGCAAGTGATCTTGAGAAAGTCATAGCACTATGTGTATGAGCATTCTTAAGACCTGGCATAAGAAGATTACGCTTACAATCAACTACCTCATCAAAAGATTCAGTAATCTGATCATCTGCCTTATCTTCACCAATGTAAGAAATCTTACCGTCCTTAACCCATACTTCACCGTCGATAATTGTGCTATCAACCATTGAAAGAATCTTAGCGTTCTTTAATCTAATCTGCATATTTACCTCGTAAATCCAAAATTTTCAAATTAAATGTTCTCAATAAATGCCTTATAAGCAAGATATGTGTAATAAAGATCAATCTTTGAGATTACTTCGTAAGGAGCATGCATTGACCATACTGGTACACCAGCATCAATAACATTCATACCGTGCTTAGCCATATAAGCAGAAATTGTTCCGCCTCCGCCAGCATCTACCTTACCAAGCTCACCTGTCTGCCATGGGATTGAATTCTTATCGAATACAGAAACAATCTCAGCAACAAAGTCACCTGTTGCTTCATTTGTACCAGACTTACCTCTTGAACCAACATACTTCTCAAGCTTGATACCATGTGACATATAAGCTGAGTTACGTGGATCAGAAACTGAAGCATACTTAGGATCATAAGCATTAGATACATCTGTTGAAAGCATCTTTGAATTAGCGATAGCCTTACGATACTTGAGAAGATCGAAAGCACCACCATTTGTCTTGGCAAAAATCTCCATAAGGAAGTTCTCATAAAGAACTGACTGAGCGCCAGAATTAGCATATGAACCAATCTCTTCCTTATCAGTAAGCATACATACGCAAGTCTTACGTGGACGCTCCTGATCAAACAAAGCTGTAAGTGCTGGATAAGCACAAACCTTATCGTCATGACCATATGCAGCAATAAATGCACGGTCAAAACCAAGATCTCTTGCCTTCATAGCTGGAACGATTTCAATCTCACCTGTGACGAAATCCTTCTCCACGATTCCATAGTTCTCGTAAAGATAGTTAAGTACAAATGCCTTATATGGCTCCTTATCAGCATCCTTCAAAGGCATACCACCAATAACAACATTCAAATCCTCACCAGAAATGAACTCATTAGCCTTCTTAGTCATCTGCTCGCCACCAAGATGTGGGAGAAGATCAGTGATATAGAAGATTGGATCCTCATCCTTCTCACCTACAACGATATTGTGCTTAACACCATCAGTTGTATAAACAACACCGTGAATAGCAAGTGGAATTGTAGTCCACTGATACTTCTTGATTCCACCATAGTAATGAGTCTTAAAGTAAGCAGCTTCCTTATCCTCGTATACAGGATTTGGCTTCAAATCAAGACGTGGTGAATCAATATGTGCACCAAGAATGTTGATACCACCAGTAGTTGGCTGTGTACCAATAACTGCAAGTACAAGTCCCTTACCCTTAATTGATGAGTAAACCTTATCACCAGCAGAAAGCTCTTCCTTAGAATCAATATCAACGAATCCAAGGCTTGAAGCAGCCTCAATAGCATTATCAACAAACTCTCTCTCTGTCTTTGAAATATCAAGGAAAGCCTTATATTCCTCAGAGTAATTCATGCATGAGTTAAGATCATCGTCTGAAATCTTCTCATAAAGATTTGGATACTCTGCAGCAAGTGAAATATCCTTAGTCTTCTTGGATACTTTCTTAGTTTCTTTCTTTGAAGCAGACTTAACGCCTGACTTAGCCTTTTTTGTAGTTTTCTTATCAGCCATAATAAACTCCTTAATAAGCATTTTTATCGTATAACATTATACACTAATTAGAAAAAAACACGGTCCGATTATTAGCCCATATGTTATTATTAAAGAAAAATTCTGGAGTTATTTCGATGTATATAGATTCCCATTCACACACAAAGCATTTCAGTGCTGATGCTTCAATGAATATTAATGAATTAATGAGTTCATGTGTAGAGAAAAATGTCTCTACAATTATTACAACTGAACACTACGATTTCGATTATCCACATCCAGAAGAGCCTTTGATGTACTGCGACATGGACGCTTACTATACGGAACACTTAAACTGGCAGAAAAATGCTCCAGAAAATCTTGAGATTCTCTTTGGAATTGAATTTGGATTCCAGCCTCACCTTGTAAATTATTACGAGGAATTAGCTAAGAAATATCCTTTCGATTCTATTATTCTAAGCAATCACTTATATGGCGGCATCGACGTTTACTTTAGCAAAGAATGCTACAAAGAGGATAAAGCAACAAGAGTTAAAAACTATATTTCCTCACTTAGAGATATGGCTTCTGAATGCAATTCATATAATATTGTCGCTCATTACGACTACATTAATCGCTATAGTCCAGATGTAAATGAAGAAGTGCTTTATTCTGACTGTCCTAACGAGTTTGATTCCCTTTTCGAGGTTCTTATCTCCAAGGAAAAGTCTTTGGAAATTAATACTGCATCTATAGCAAAAAGGATCAGTAATAATGCTGTTAACACTATGCCTGATCCTAGAATTATCGAAAGATATATTAGTATGGGTGGTAAATTTATTACCCTTGGTTCTGATGCTCATAAGCCAGAAGCTATTGCTCAGAATTTTGATATAGCTACTGAATACTTAAAGAGCTTCGGTGTAAAAGAATTATGCTACTTTAAAAATAGAAAGCCTAACTTCTATTCTATTTAATTATGCTTTGAAATCTGCATCTGAATTAGCTAACTCAAAGACGTACCATGTGTTATCCATCTTATAAGTAAGAATATAAACATCACTTGTTGCGAAGTCGTCGTCACCATCTTTTGTGAAGTAAACACGAAGCTTAACTAATGACAAAGACTGAATTGCACTTTCCTGTACTGTATGTGCAAGAGAAATACTTGTTCTAAGATACATCAAATCGTATCCATTCTCTTCTGTAAGGACTTCTTCTCTTGCAGCAGCAAGACCATAGTAAGTAAAGTTTGGATCAATCAATGAAACATACTCTTCAAATGGATCGAAGTTATCGTCTTCCATATAAATATAGAAATTCTCAGGATACACCTTATAAAACATTTCTCTGTCCTGAGTAAAAATAGACTGAATAAATGAAGAAGCAACATTTACTGAAGAAAGGTTAACATTCTCAATAGTTACAGGCTCATCAACATTAGCTTTATTACATCCAGTAAACATTGTAACAATCATAACAAGTACCATTAAAATGGCAGGAAACTTTAAACTACTCTTCATAACATTAATCCTTTGTATTAATCTTTGAAACTATATCAAGATATTCAGCAATCTTCTTCTCATAACCGATATCAGTAGGCTCATAGTAAGTCTTACCAACAGTCTTATCAGTCATATACTGCTGCTTTACAATATGGTGTGGGAAGTCATGTGGATACTTATAACCTACGTGATAGCCCATCTCCTCCATACCCTCTGCAGGAGCATTTCTAAGATGCATTGGAACAACACCAGTATCAGTATTATTAACATCCTCCAAGGCCTGATTAACAGCAAGATAAGCTGCATTTGACTTAGGAGAAGACGCACAAAGAATGCAGGCTTCAGCAAGTGGAATTCTTGCTTCAGGCATACCAATTGCCATACATGTCTGATATGCAGCAACAGCTACAAGTAAAGCATTTGGATTTGCAAGACCAACATCCTCAGCAGCAGAAATCATAATTCTTCTGGCAAGGAATTCAATATCTTCACCAGCAGCAAGTGCTCTCGAAAGATATAAAACAGCTGCATTTGGATCTGAACCACGCATTGATTTAATCATTGCGCTGATATTATCGTAATGACTCTCACCATCTTTATCAAAAAGAACAATTCTGTTCTGCATACAGTCACTAATGATTTCATCAGTAATTACAATTGTTCCATTCTTATCAGGTGGAGTTGTAATAACGGCAAGTTCAAATGCCTTAAGTGCATTTCTGGCATCACCACCAGACATCATTGCAATTTTACGGAAAGAATCATCAGAAATACTTATGTCTGTAAGTCCAAATCCTCTCTCCTTATCAGTAAGGGCATTCTTAAGAACACGAATAATATCATCTTCTGTAAGTGCCTTAAGTCCTAATACAGTAGATCTTGAAACAAGAGCCTTATTAACTTCAAAGAATGGATTCTCAGTTGTTGCACCAATTAAAACCAATGTACCATCTTCAACAAATGGGAGTAAGGCATCCTGCTGAAGTTTATTGAAACGATGAATCTCATCAATAAACAAAACAGTCTTTTTACCTTCAGAAAGAATTGGGTTAGTTGCATCTGAAACAACTGCCTTAATATCTGAAACTCCTGCAGTAACTGCATTAAGCTTTGCAAATTTAGAAGATGTTGTATTGGCAATAATTCTTGCAAGCGCAGTTTTACCTACACCCGGAGGTCCAAAAAGGATGACTGAGGACAGTCTATCCGCCTCAATCATCCTTCTTAACATCTTTCCGGGTCCGATAATATGCTCCTGACCAACATACTCATCAAGAGTACGTGGAGCCATTCGATATGCGAGTGGCTGCTTGTCAAAATCGGAAGTATCGAACATTTATTATTACTTCATCTCTGGATAAAGTGGGTACTTAGCTGTAAGTGAAGCAACCTTATCAAGAATCTCCTGCTTCTTTGTCTCATACTCAAAGATTGTGAGAGAGATAATCTCAGCAAGAACAACCATATCCTCTTCCTTCATGCCACGAGCTGTAACAGCAGGTGTTCCAATTCTAACACCAGATGTGATGAATGGCTTCTCAGGATCACCAGGGATTGTATTCTTGTTAGCTGTTACATTACAGTCATCAAGACGGAGCTGGAGCTCCTTACCTGTAATACCTGTACCACGAAGGTCGATAAGCATAAGGTGATTGTCTGTACCACCAGAAACGAGGTTAACGTTTCTCTTCATAAGCTCCTCTGAAAGAACCTTAGCGTTCTTGATGATCTGAGCAGCATAGTCACGGAATGCTGGTGACAAAGCCTCCTTGAATGCAACAGCCTTAGCAGCAATGATGTGCATCAAAGGACCACCCTGCTGACCTGGGAATACAGCAGAATTAATCTTCTTAATGAGCTCCTCATCATTTGTCATGATAACACCACCACGTGGTCCACGAAGTGTCTTATGTGTTGTTGTTGTAACGATGTGAGCATATGGAACTGGGTTCTGGTGAAGACCAGCAGCAACAAGACCAGCAATGTGAGCCATATCTACGAAGAGGTATGCGCCAACTTCATCAGCAATCTCACGGAACTTCTTGAAGTCAATCTCACGTGGGTAAGCTGAAGCACCAGCAACGATTACGTTTGGCTTAAACTCGAGAGCCTTTGCTCTTACTGCCTCATAATCGATTCTACCTGTTGTCTCGTCTACCTGATAGAAATCAGAAACGTAGTTCTTACCAGAAACGTTAAGCTTCATACCATGTGTAAGGTGACCACCGTGTGAAAGATCCATACCAAGAATCTTATCGCCTGGCTTAAGGATAGCAAAGTAAACAGCTGTGTTAGCCTGAGCACCAGAGTGTGGCTGTACATTAGCGTACTTAGCACCAAAGAGCTGGCAAAGTCTGTCGATAGCAAGCTGCTCTACAACGTCAACATGCTCGCATCCACCGTAGTATCTCTTTCCTGGGTAACCTTCAGCATACTTATTTGTAAGAACTGAACCAGCAGCCTCAAGTACTGCCTCAGAAACAATATTCTCAGAAGCGATAAGCTCAATCTTATCTCTCTGTCTTGTAAGCTCGTCTGAAATTGCACTGTAGATCTCAGGATCCTGCGCCTTGATATAATCGTACATACCTATGTACCTCCATTTTTAATTAACTTTAATATATTAAAGAAATTACTGATTAAAAGCAACCATACAATCCCTAATATCTTTTATCGAAACGTTATTTTCTTTAGATAGTTTGCGCATACTTTCAAATTCTGGATATCTTCTGATAGTTCCGTCAGGTAAAACGCATGTTTTTACATCAAGCATTCCATACTTTGTAGAAACTACTTCCTGATATCTTTTAAGAATTGTGCGCTCCATTGCTATTCTTCTAATACCAATTGTTGTTGTATTACAAAAGATAATAGTCTCAAGTTCTTTAATCTTATCTTCAGTACAAATTACTGAAAGCTCATAAGCAGGACGATTCTTCTTCA
Organism: Saccharofermentans sp.; assembly: GCA_045639635.1. Lineage (GTDB taxonomy): Bacteria > Bacillota > Clostridia > Saccharofermentanales > Saccharofermentanaceae > Saccharofermentans. The sequence goes on from JAZUDM010000012.1 coordinate 201,775, forward strand.
TATAAATTGGCATGTAATGAACTTCACGTGCACCTGCCTCATATAAAAGTTCCATACAGTATGCAAGTTCTTCGCCTGTAGAATCATCAATATCAGATTCAAGTTTATAAATAGTATCGCTATCTCCTGTTTCTTCCTCAAATTCGATAATCATTGATCTCAAGATACTAGGAACTGAATACTCACGCTTACCTGCACCAAGACCAGTAGCAATTACATTAAAAGATTTAGGAAGCTTATCTGAAGTCTTAATTGCTGCAGCAATAGCAGCACCTGTTGGAGTTACAAGTTCACCCTTAACGTCAGAAATATTAAGCTTAAGGTTGTTGTTAGAAACGATATTTAAAACTGCAGGAACAGGAACATTAAGAACACCATGAGCACATCTGACTGTACCTGTACCCTCTGTTAAACCTGGAATAATTACATCCTCAATATCAAGGCTGTCGAAAAGAACTGCCGCAGAAATAATATCAACAATAGAATCCACCGCACCAACTTCATGGAAATGAACTTCGTCAATTGAAACTCCATGAGCCTTAGCTTCGCTTTCTGCAATAATCTCAAAGATTCTCTTTGCAAGATAAGTAGCATTAAGTGATAAACGGGCATGATCAATAATATGCTCAATATCTCTTAAGTTTCGATGTTCGTGATGGTGATGATGTGAATGCTCATGATCGTGAGTATGTTCATGTCCGTGATCGTGATCATGATCGTGACTATGTCCATGCTCATGACAATGGTCGTGGTCATGTCCGTGGAGATATTCCATATCGTGGTCATGTCCATCAATTTCCTTATCGAGAATTACATCAAAATCCATGCATTCAATTGCATTCTTAAACACCTTGGAAATCTTATATTCAAAACCTCTTACTGGTAATTCGTTTAATACCTTTTCCAACTTATCTTTATCCGCACCAAGGCCCAAAAGTGAAGCGACAAACATATCGCCACTAATACCTGAACTACATTCTAGATACAAAGCTCTCTTCATCCCAAATTCCAACTTTCAAAAAAAATAAAGAGGGGAAAAATTTCCCCTCCTCATTTTAATAGATTTGAAACTGTAAAACCACTATTAAACGTAATGTGCTTCGACGCCCTCAGGTCTTAAAACAATAAAGTCATCACCGAGCATCTCTACTTCTTCCTCAACCCAGTCTGGCTCCAAAGAAGTACATGATTCACAATCGCAAGGAATTACTGAAAAATAGTTACCACCGAAGTAAGCGTAATCTGTAAAAGCTCTAGAATAACCAGTAAAACCAATTGAATTGTAGTAAACCATGTGACAGTCAACTTCGCCTGCATTAATCAAGCGATATGCAATAACGATTGCCCATTCTGAATCCAACGAACGTGCCATATTGCACTGATGTGTTTCCTGATCAACCACAAGGAACTGACCTGGACGCTGAAGTGTTGATAAAACAGTTGTTGTTGGCCAAGCAGAACATCTCATACGATTAAGAACTGTACAAGCAACAAGAACCTTATCTGTAATATCATCTGCGGAATCAGCACCCTCACCCTCGACTACTCGTGCAAAGAAAACAAACTCATTATAAGTAAGTCCTACTGCATCAGCCTTAGCCTGTGTGCTCATAAAATATCTGATTGAATCATCGGAACGCATCCACTGAATTTCATCAGCAGTATCATCCCTACGTCCTGCTGATACTGGTGTTGTGATATTCAAAAACACAAAACACAAAACGAGTATCAAACTAAAATACTTAAGTCGTAAAATAATAAATACCTCTCTTTCAAAATGAAACATTAACTCTTACGGCTTCGGTTTAAGTATTTTACAGGCTGAAAGCGAAGAAATCAAAGTTTTTGAAGAGATTTTGGTACTTTTTGCCGATTTTCACTATTTTTTAGGCATAAATACATTATAATAATGCATATTATTTAACAAAAACGGGAAGAATCAATGAGTAAGAAACATAATCGTAAAAAAAGAATTCGCATTAATTTGAAAGGAATCCTTTTTCTTATTCTTGTTTTGAGTGTACTTGTACTCATTATTACAGGAATCACAAAACTTGCAGGACTTATTAAATCTAATTCAGGAAAAGTTGAAGAAACCACTGTTTCTTCTGAGTCAGCAATTGAGACAGTTGCCGCTACTCCTACTCCTTCGGAAATCGATGAAGATCTCTTTGCTGGTATTTATAGTACTAATGCTATTTTAATAGATGCTGAAACGGGTGATGTTATTAAGTCACAAAATGCTGATGTTGAGGCATATCCTGCTTCAGTAACTAAGATGATGACTGTTATTGTTGTTTTGGAAAATGTAGATGATCTTACAGCAACTTATACATTCCCACAGGAAATCTATGACTATCTCTACTATCAGGATTTGTCTGTAGCAGGTTTTGAGCGTAACGAGGAAGTTCAGATTCTCGATATCTTATATGGAATTATGATGAGATCTGGAGCTGAGTGCTGCCTCGGTGCTGCTGACTATGTTTCAGGTGGCGAAGCTCAGTTCGTTACTCTTATGAATCAGAAGGCTGAGGAACTTGGTCTTGAGCATACTCACTTTATGAACTGTACTGGTGAACACGATGAGAATCATTATTCAACAGTAAGAGACATGGCTACTATTCTTCAGTATGGTCTTAGAAACGATACATTCAGAGAAATCATTTCTACACATAATTACGTTTCTAATCCAACAAATATTCACCCATCTGGTATTACAATGATGAGCACTTTTGATCAGTGTCTTTATTCTTACGATGCTGGTGGAGCTTTAATGATTGGTGCAAAAACTGGTTATACATCTCAGGCTGGTCAGTGCCTTGCTTCTTTCGCAGTAATTGATGGACACGAGTACATTCTTGTTACTTTTGGAGCAATGCTTTCAGAGGGACAGACATCAACTACAGTACATCTTCACGCTAACGATGCTATTACGATTTACTCCAGATATTACTTGTATCTGCATGGTGGAAATACACCAACCCCTTCTCCTGAGCCAACAACAGCAGCTCAGGCACAAGCCCAGGGCGAAGATGGAGTATACGCAGGATAAAACTTCAAATTAAAAGGCCTCATACGAGGCCTTATTTTTATGAACCGAACATTTCAATAAACTTATCTTCAGTAATGATTTCTATTCCAAGTGACTGTGCTTTCTTATTCTTGGATGATGTAGATTCAGCATCGTTATTAACAAGATAAGAAGTCTTGGAAGATACGCTTCCTGCAACTTTACCACCCTGACTTTCAACGTATGACTTGAATTCATTTCTATTAGCAAAGTGATGAACATCACCTGTAATAACAAATGTTAATCCAACACATGTACCACTCTCATTTCCAACAGTAGGCTCTAACTTTTGTAAATCAAGTTCAGCGATTAAGCTTTCAAACATTAAGCGATTCTTATCGTTCTGATACCAGCTTATAATTGAATTACTCTTCTCTGCACCAAATCCAACGATTTCTTCAAAGCCTAAACCTGATCTTAATCTTTCAATAAAACCATCAGTACCATACTGGGCAATAAGTTTCTTACCTGCATCGATACCAATCTTTGGAATAGATAATCCATTAATGAAATTAGCAGGATGAGCCTTACGCGAATTATTAATAGCTTCAATCATATTAGTGAAACTCTTAGAACCAAAGCCTTCCATAGACTCAATCTGTTCCTGATATCTATCTATATGGTAAATAGATGCAAAATCAGAAATGAAACCACAGTTAATAAACTTAGTAATAGTCTCAATACTTAAGCCATCAATATCCATACAGTTACGTGAAACGAATCTTGCAAACTTACGGATATTCTTGGCACTACAATCCATATTTGTACAGTGAAGTGTTTCGGAACCTGTTGAAGAACCAACATGAATCTCTGTAGGAGCACCACAAACAGGACACATATCTGGAATATCAAAAGAAGTTCCATTAGAATCAGCGGCAATTACCTTAGGGATAATCATATTTGACTTGATTACCTTAAGTGTTGTCTTTTCCGGAGCACCAATACCAAGACGCTTCATCTCTGTAATATTACAAAGACTTGCTCTTTTAACCTCAGTACCTTCAAGCTGAACAGGCTTAAATACAGCAACAGGAGTAATGTTTGCAGCTGCACAACTCCATTCAACATATTCCAAAACTGTATCAGCAGATGTATCCATCCACTTAAATGCCATACCAGCATTTGTAGCATGGTGACCTGTTACAGAACCAGTTGATGCATACTCTGTATCGTCATAAGAGATAACAAGACCATCAACAGGAATATTCATAAGTCCTCTTTTTACTTTTTCGGTCCACTTATCAATAACTACTGGCAAAGTTGAGCTATTACACATTTCAGCATCTACAGTTAAGAATCCAAGCTTTCTTAAAAGCTCCATTCTCTCTCCCCAGGAAACGATAGTGTCATCAACATGGACAAGAGTAAAAGCGTTAAATGAAACCTGACGCTCAGCAACTTCATCAGCACGTGTTACATCAAGTGCGAGAGTACCTGCAACAAGATTACGAGGATTAGCATACTTCTCGTCATCATCTTCCATAGATGCATTAAGATTATTAAAGTCATCGTAAGAAATCGTAGCCTCACCACGAACAACAAAATGACCCTTATAGTCAATTGATAATGGAACATTCTTAATCTTTGAAGCAAGGTAAGTAATATTAGTACCAAACTCACCATTACCACGAGTCATAAGCTTGGTTAACTTACCATCATCATAAGTTGCAACAAGAGTAATTCCATCAAGCTTCCATGAAAGCCAGATATCACGTTCACCTGCCCACTTCTGAAGTACAGTTACATCTTTACTCTTGGCAAGTGACAAAGCAGCATACTCATGCTTTTCTCTTTCTCCACTGCCAAAAGATTCTTCGTAACCTGCACGCTGTGTTGGGCTGTTAGGAAGAATAATTCCAGTTTCCTTTTCAAGCTGAGTAAGTTCATCAAAAAGCTGATCCCACTCGTAATTACTCATTACTTCATCTTTGTCATTGTAATATGCTTCTGAAGCCTCATTTAATCTATTAACAAGATCTTCAATCTGCATTTCAAAAATAGAAGGTTGATTCTCCATATATTCCACCATTACTTACATGCTAAACGGTTAATCTGAGTTGCAATATAACCTGCGCCATAACCATTATCGATATTTACAACACTAATTCCATTGGCACAGGAATTAATCATTGTAAGAAGCGCTGAAAGACCCTCAAAACTTGCGCCATAGCCAACAGATGTTGGAACAGCAATAATTGGATTTCTGACAAGACCTCCAATAACACTTGGAAGAGCGCCTTCCATGCCAGCTACTGCAATAACTACATTAGCTTCATTAAGTTCATCTCTTTTAGAAAGAATTCTATGAATTCCACTTACACCTACGTCGTAGATTCGGTTTACATAGCTTCCAAAAAACTCAGCTGTCTGCGCTGCTTCTTCTGCAACCTTAATATCAGCAGTACCTGCAGTACAAATAGCGATATTACCAATTAATGGCTTGTTCTTGATTTGTTCCTGCTTTTCCTTGGAAATAACCTTTAAAATTCCAGAAACACTATCGTATTCTGCTTCATCAAATGAACTCTTTATAAGCTCATACTGACTTTGGGAAGCACGAGTACCAAAAGCAATACCATTAGTCTCATAAAACTTCTTATAAATTGAAAGTAAATGCTCATCTGCCTTTCCCTGGCAAAAGATTACTTCAGGAAAACCTGTTCTTTCCTCACGGGAAATATCAAGCTTGGCAAAATCCATCTCGGAATAAGTAAAATCAGACATATAGCCTCTCTAATTACAACTTGTAAATCTCATCAGCTCCAGGTGGATCCATTTCCAAAAGTTCACCTGAAATTCTATCTACCCTCTTAAAGCCTTCGGCCTTATCTTTAAATTCACCAATTACTGTTGCCTTAACACCAACAGATTCAACTGCCTCAATTACTCTTTCTGCTTCTGAAGTAGCAATCAAAAGTGATCCAGAAGAAATTAGTCTAAATGGATTAATATCAAGACACTCACAAATATTCTTTGTAGCATCACTTATTGGAATAAGTCTCTCATCAACCTCAACGCCAAGGCCAGAAAAATGAGCCATCTCATAAGCAGCACCAAGGATTCCACCCTCAGTTACATCATGCATTAAGCTGACGGCACCATTCTTAAATCCATTAGCATTAACTGAATTATCAATAGCAAATACTGAACCTGCAGCATCGCCTTCCTTAACTACGGAAATCAAAGAAGAATAATTTGCTGCTTCATTAATAAACTCTTCGGATACTTTTCCTACAAGCTTATCCTTATGCTCAGTAGCTGCAATATAACTTCCCTCAATACCACAAAATTTTGTCTGAATGAGTTTATCGCCAGCTTTAATAGTTCCCTTTGGTACTGGATGGTCTTTTGTGATTACACCAAAAGCTGTAGAAATAACAACAAAAGTATTAACTGAATCAGAGACTTCAGTATGGCCGCCAACAATATCAACACCAAGACTTGAAGCTTCCTTTGAAGCTGATTCAACAATGTAACTGATATCTTCTTCAGTACAACTTGTTGGAGCAATAATATCTACAAGAAGACCAGAAGGTCTTACACCACAGGCAGCAATATCATTACATGAAACATGAACTGTTAAAGTACCTGACTGCATACCACCAGCAGTAATTGGATCAGATGAAGTAACCATAAGTCTGTCACCCATATTAATCCATGCACAATCAGCACCAATATTGGCGCCAACAAGTGTGTTACTGGACAAAGGCGGCAGTTTACTTAATACAAGATTAGTAAGCTGTTCGTTTGTAAGCTTACCAGCATTCATCATATTTCAATTACCTCAAGTCCCTGTGTAATTCCGTCATTTACCATCTTAGCGATATCAAGCTTTGACTCAGCATACTCGATATCCTTATGCTTAGGATGTGTCTTAGGATGCTTTGCTACGAATACAGTACAGCAATCCTCATATGGAAGAATTGATGTCTCAAATGCACCAATCTTACGTGACAAGTCACATGTTGCTTCCTTATCGATACCGATAAGTGGTCTCAAAATAGGAAGATTTGCAACTTCGTTTGTAATGTTAATAGCTTCCAAAGTCTGGCTTGCAACCTGACCTAAGCTCTCGCCTGTAATAAGGCACTGACAGCCTGACTGCTCAGCAAGCTTTTCAGCAATCTGAAGCATTACACGTCTCATTGTGATAGTAATCATATCTTCAGGACTGTTCTTAACCATATCAAGCTGAATCTGAGTAAAGTTAACAACATAAAGATTCATCTTACCTGAGAATCTTGAAACGATCTTTGCAAGGTCAACAACCTTCTGCTTTGCCTGCTCAGAAGTATATGGGAATGAGTGGAAATAAACTGCATCAAGCTGCATTCCACGTGAAGCCATCATATAACCTGCTACAGGAGAATCGATACCACCTGACAAAAGGAGCATACCCTTACCAGCTGTACCTACAGGAAGGCCTCTGTGACCCATTACCTTACCAGCATATACATAATTAAAATCTCTTACCTCAATATGAAGTACGAAATCTGGATTATTAACATCAACCTTAAGGTTACTGAAATTATCAAGAATTACTCCACCAATTTCAGCAGCAATCTCTGGAGACTTGAGTGGGAAATGCTTATCACCACGCTTAGACTCTACCTTAAATGTCTTATAGTTAGGATACTCAGTAAGAAGTGCCTTAACATACTCGATTGAATTCTCAACAATAGAATTCATATCACCTTCAAACTTACGGGCACGGCTTGCAGAAACGATACCGAAAACCTGGGTTACAGCCTCCAAAAGTTCCTTTGCACTTTCGTCTGTCTCGAAATAAGGATTACCCTCTTCCTTTGCCTCAATCCAGATTCTGCTCTGGCTTGATGTGATTTTAAGCTTACCGAAATGTCTTAATCTATACTTCAAGTTAGACTTAAGCTGCTGCTCAAATCTGCCTCTGTTTAATCCCTTAAGTGTTACTTCGCCCATTCTGGCGAGAATTACATTAGTACTCATTCTTACCTCATTTTTCTAACGAGAAATAAATTATAAATCTCATCAATCTTAGCTATAAATTCTTTTGCCTCATCAAGAGTGTTATATCTTGAGAAACTTAATCTTACACTGTTTGCAGCAATCTTTCTATCTATACCCATTTCTGTTAATACATAACTAACCTTTTTTGCCTTGGAAGAACATGCAGAAACAGTTGAAACAAAGATATCATATGTTTCTAAGCAATGAAGCATAGTCTCTGACTGGAACCCTTCAAAAGCAACATTAAGTACGAAAGGAAGCGCATCTTCTGGAGAATTAATAGTAGCATTGCGCTTAGTAAGTTCTTCTCTTAAAAACTTATTAATCTCAGTTACATTCGTATAAGCATTTTCTCTTGTACTGTTAGCCTCTTCAAGTGCTGTAGCAAATGCTTCAGCAAGGAAAATACTCTGTGTTCCTGAACGCATTCCATCCTGCTGGCCACCACCAATAATAAGTGGATCAATCTTGATGCCCTTACGAACGTACAAAGCACCAACACCCTTAACAGAATGAATCTTATGGCCAGAGAAAATAGCCATATCAACATGCATTGTCTTAAGATTAATTGGAAGCTTACCTAATGACTGTACGCAGTCAAGATAGATAGCAGTATTAGGATTAAGCTTGTTCTTTAAGGCAACTATCTCTTCTAATGGAAGAATTGAACCTGTTTCATTGTTTACATGTGTAAAACAAAGTAAAGCAACATTCTCATCAATTAATGTCTCAAGCTCAGCTAAATCAGGCTTACCATCTTTATTAACTGATACATACTTAACTATGTAACCTTCTTTAGAAAGTTTCTCCAAAGTTTCAAGTGTGCACTTATGCTCAGTTCTTGTCGAGATAATTGTATTTCCAGAACGCTTGTTACGGCTTAAGTAACCTTCGATTGCTGTATTAGCACCTTCTGTACCACAGGATGTGAAATACAATTCTTCTGAAGTACATCCTAAGCCCTTTGCTGTTCTTTCAAAACAACTCTTGTATAAAGAATCTGCAGAAGTTCCAAGCTTATGAAGTGATCCTGGATTACCAAATAAGTTTTCTGATGAAAGAACATCGTTAACAGCAGAAATTACCCTTTCGCAAGGCTTTGTTGTCGCACTATTATCAAAATAAATCATCAGTAACTCCTTATGAATTTGCCCAAAGGTAGCAGTAACCCTGTGTTCTTGCAGCAAAATTCTCGCCCTTAAGAAGTTCTTTTAATTCTTCCTTTGTATACCAGTTTGCTTCAATTTCTTCTTCTGTAGAAGTACTTGGCGAAAACTCGCCTTCAGCAACACCAATAATTACGTTAGTACGCTCATTTGTTATACCAACGCCACTATAACTCATTGGGAGAATCTCCTTGATTTCAACGAGATTAAGGCCTGTCTCCTCCCAAAGTTCACGCTTTGCTGCAACTTCAACAGACTCACCTGGATCAATAAGTCCTGCTGGGAAATTGATTGCAACTCCACCTACTGCCATACGGTACTCTTTGCTAAGCAAAATCTTTGAATTATCTTTGTCGTGAATAATAAGAACTACAGCCTCAGAACTATGAGACTCCAGATCTTCCTTAGTCTTCATGTCAGGATTACGGCTAACCATCTCGTAGTTCTTAATCTTGCCATCAGCTGTCTCATACTGAACATCGTAACGAGTAATAAAACGACCCTGATGAACTTTATTCAAACCTAAAAACTTCATATATACCTCTTAATACTTCTTTTTCTTCTTATTCTCTTCTTTTGCCTTAGCCTCATTCTCGCGGACATGCTTATACTTATCTCTGTCCTTACGGCTATAGCCCATTCTCTTCTCGAATACTTCGTCTGAAGCTACAGAATAACCAAAGAAACCAAGCTTTGTACCAAGCTGATAGTACTCACCATGGCTATATCCAACAAGCTTTGCCTTCTCAAGACAAATCTTTCCTGTCTCATCGAGAAGATAATTATCAGCTGTAATAGCAACAACTTCAGCTACGAACATATCATGTGAGCCAAGCTCCAATACATTCTTAACCTTACAAGAAAGAGAAACTGGAGACTCCTTAATTGCATATGCATAATCAAGGCCCTTTGCCTTAACAGGAGTTAAACCACAACTCTTGAACTTATCCTCATCCTTACCAGACTTAACACCACAATAGTCACAAGACTTTGTAAGTGACTTTGTAACGAGATTTACTACAAACTCACCTGTCTCAGAAATGAGCTTATGTGAATGTCTGGACTTACGAACAGAAATAGAAACCATAGGTGGCTCTGAGTTAACAGTACCTGCCCATGCGATAGTAACAATATTTGGTCTCTCCTCTGCTGAATCAGGATTCTTACCAGCGCAGGAAACCATAACAACAGGAACAGGATTAAGTAAAGTAGAAATTCCTACATCAATTTTGTCATGCTTTGACATATATATTTATCCTCCAAGATTAATCAATACAAAGGAATCATTGATTCGAACATCTCATTTTGCAACAGGAAGTCCTTAAATTCAATACCACCAGAGAATCCAACGAGCATACCATTCTTTCCAATTACACGGTGGCAAGGAATAATAATTGGAATAGGATTACTTCCACAGGCACTACCAACAGCACGTGTAAGCTTTCTTGCCTTCTGATAATCATTATCTGTAAGCTTTAAAGCTACATCCTCGTAACTGACTGTTGAGCCATATGGAATAGTCTTAAGTACTTCAAGAACACTAATCTGAAAATCAGTAAGATCTCTTAAAACAAGATTCAAATCAAATGTCTGTCTCTTCTTTAAGAAATATTCAATAAGCTGCTGATAAGCACGCTTAACTTCTGCCGGGATATAAGCCACATCAGAAAAATCATAAGAGTAACAGTCGCTGTTACGTTTAAACAAAAGTCCTGAAACATCACATAAACCCAAATACTCAGCTGAATCTCTCAAATACTCATCTTCAATCTGCTGCTCGTAGTTAAGAAAACCAACCTGATCAATATAGTCAACGCCACCACCAATATAAGCAATTCCTCTTGGGAATGGTAAAAACAGGTAGTTATACTTCGTATACTCAGGTCTTAAAATATAGAACAAACCAGCATCAACGTAACGTCCATCAATCTGATACTCTTCTCTTAAAATCGCTTCCTGAACAAAGCCGTTATCCATAAGAGCCTGCTCAAACATAGTATTCTCGCAATCAATCACAGCAGTAATCTTACGAACGTTAAGTTTAAAGAAACCAATCAATAAAGATTCATCGACAATTCTGCTTAATGTATCTGAATCAATCGAATTAGTCTGAATATGAAGTGAGAGTTTGGAACTATTCTCCTGGTAAGAACAAAGTCTTACAAAAGCCTTAACATTACCCTCATCATCTGAGTAAACATAAGGAAAAATGAAGTCTGAGCTGATAAATGAACGCAACCTATTCTCGATAGTCTGAATGCTTCCGTTAAGTATTCCACTATCACGTAATCTCTTCGCATCGTGCACATGCAGAGGAAGAAGTTTTACTGAAGATAAAAGGTCATCAATCATTCCACTCCTCCTCGAAATTAAATTCCTCGGCATCGTCACGCATTGAATCGAAGTAATTAGAACAATATGAATTAGCACTCTGATAAAGGTCAGATGCGTTAGAAGGACAAACCACAACGTTATTTATATACTGACGAATAACAAGTGATTCTGTACCAAAATAAGGATCTTCACTAACAATATCCCAGACAGCGTCATTATTAACAACTGGGAAGTATCCTGATATCTGCTCCAATCTCCAAATCAATTCAATAGCATCAGCATCAAATGAAATAAAGGCTGCAAAATCAGTTGCCAAATCCTTATGCTCACAGGTAGAAGATACACAAAGTGAATAATAAGTTGTGTAAAGCACTGCATTATTCGAAGGATCACTACATGGGATAAGAGCATAGTACAAATTATCAAGATAGTAATTAGCCCACATTGTAACTTCAGAAGAAGAAATAAGCCATAGAGCAGCATTGCGTGAAAAACGTGGATCTGAAACTGAATCAGCTGGATCAGAATAATCAGAAGAATAGATGTCCTCGATATATTCAACTGCTCCATCAAAATCTACTGAATCGGAATCCGTTAAATCCATAAACATATATGCATTAAGCTCATCGTTTCCAAAACTGGAGCTCAGGTATGGGAATAACTCATAAGCATGAGTAAACACAACCAAAGACTCTTCAGAATCAGAATTCTCTTCAGAAATCACATCAAGATAGTTATAAAACTCATCAAGAGTTGGTCTAAATGACATTGTCTCTTCAGAAGGAATGTAGTCACAATTACCTGCAATAAGCATCACACTGGAATAATGAGGAACTGAAAGCATGTCTCCATCTGAAATTGAACTTAAAACTGCATTGCTGTTGATGCTGTTTGAACTAAGATATGGATTATCTGAAAGATAGTTGTTAAGTGTTGAAATTGCATTCAAATCATCCAAGGACTGGGCATCACTTGTAAGAAACAAATCAGGTAATGTTCCGTTATTACTCCATGTAGATACACTTGCCTTTGTAGCACCATCGAAAGTAGTAAGAATAGGATTAATAATCCAAGGAATATCAATCGCATTAAGATAATCAAGATCAATAGTTGCACCAGTAGTCTCATCAGGCATCAAACCATTCTGCTTGGCATAATACAAACGAAATAAAGAATTGATAGTATTCTCTGAATAAGGTAAAGCTACTGTAAGCTCAATTAAGGAAGCATTCAAATCGTCGTTAACATCACTAGACAAAACAGTAGACTCAGTAGTTTCATCTGTAGGATATGAAAGCTCAGGGAATGTATAATTTCTGGATTTACAACCAGTAAAAATAGAAATCAACATAACAAAAGAAAGCAAAACAGAAAGATGTTTAACTATAAATCGTTTCATATTAGCCTCCTTTCAGATAATTATATCATTTATGAAGAAAAACCTATAATTTCAGAATGAAAAATGCGCACAAAAAACACCTTGAATATTCAAGGTGTCGTGGAGCCAATGGCGGGAATCGAACCCGCGACCTATTCATTACGAGGGAATTGCTCTACCCCTGAGCCACATTGGCCTATAAACAAAGTAGTAAGCTTCTCATAATGAAAAGCTTACTACGAAAATGCTTATATTAGAAATCCCAGGAATTTACATATTTGAACTGTTCTTCTGTAAGAGCATCGATTGAAATTCCCTTTGTGGCAAGAAGTATTTCAGCTACGCGATTATCAACTTCTTCTGGTGTCTGATAAACCTTCTTCTCGAGAGTCTTACCGTAACGTGCAATGTATCTTGCTGACTGAGCCTGGAGAGCAAAGCTCATATCCATAATCTCAACTGGATGTCCATCACCACTTGCAAGATTTACAAGACGACCCTCAGCGATAACAGAAACTGTATTACCATTTGGAAGTTCGTATCCAATGATGTTATTTCTAAGATCTGCGCTTGACTTACAAATTGCTTCGAGATCCTTAATATTAACCTCACAATCGAAGTGACCAGCATTACAACAGATAGCTCCATCCTTCATCTTAAGGAAGTGATCCTTTGTAATTACATCCTTACATCCTGTTACAGTAACGAAGAAATCACCAACTGAAGCAGCCTCATCCATTGTCATTACTTCGTAGCCTTCCATAATAGCTTCGCAAGCCTTTACTGGATCGATTTCAGTAACAACTACCTTTGCACCAAGACCCTTAGCTCTTAAAGCAACACCACGGCCACACATACCAAAACCAGCAACAACTACTGTCTTACCAGCAACAACAAGGTTTGTTGTTGCCATAATTGCAGTCCATACTGACTGGCCTGTACCAAATCTGTTATCAAATAAATGCTTACAACGAGCATCGTTTACAGCAACTACTGGATATGAAAGCTTATTCTCCTTCTCAAGGATCTCCAAACGATGAACACCAGTTGTAGTCTCCTCACAACCACCCATCAACTTTGGAACAAGATGAGAAAGCTCAGAATGGAGAAGCATTGCAAAGTCTCCACCATCATCGATAACAATATCAGGCTCAAAAGAAAGAGCCATCTTAAGGTGTTCAATGTACTCTTCTTCATTTGCTCCGTGAACTGCATATACGTGCATTCCTGTAGAAGCAAGTGCTGCAGCAACATCATCCTGAGTTGAAAGTGGATTACAGCCTGTAAGTGCTACATCTGCACCACCTCTTGCCAAAGCACGAGCAAGACAAGCTGTCTTAGCCTCAACATGAACTGAAACTGAAACCTTCAAACCAGCAAATGGCTTTTCTTCAATCAATTCAGCCTCAATAGCTCTTAAAACTGGCATATTACGATATGCCCAATCAATCTTAAGCATACCACTTGGAGCAAGATTAATATCCTTAACAACATACTGTGGAGTACTCATAACAAACCTCACAATTATAATTTTGAAACAAACTTCTTAACTAAAGAACAACTGTCATTAGAAGCCTTATTGGCATTCTCCATAACTTCCTGATGTGTAAGTGCAGTCTTTGAAATACCTGCAGCCATATTTGTAACACATGAAACGCCAACTACTCTGATCCCAGAATGAACTGCAACAATAGCTTCTGGAACTGTTGACATACCAACAGCACCTGCACCTAATGTCTTAAGAATTCTAATCTCAGCTGGTGTCTCATACTGAGGACCACGAGTATATGCATAAACACCGCGATGCAAAGTAATATCAAGTTCCTTTGCACACTCATCCAAAAGTGCAATGTATTCCTTATCGTATACAGATGACTGATCTGGGAATCTAACACCAAACTCATCAAGATTAGCACCGCGTAATGGTGAATCGCAGAAGAATGAAATATGGTCTTCGATAGCCATAAGCTGAGCCGGCTTCATTCCCTCAAGTATTCCACCTGCAGCATTAGTCAAAAAGAGTGTCTTAACACCCAAAGTAGCTAATACACGTACATAGAAAGTACAAACTGAAGTCTCATAACCCTCATAGTAATGGAATCTTCCAGACATCAATACAACGTCTTTTCCCTCGAGGGTACCAATAATCATACGACCTTCGTGTCCAGGTACAGTAGACTTTGGAAACAAAGGAATATCAGTATAAGGAATCTCAAGCTTAATATCACACATTGAAGCCAAAGGAGCCAAACCTGATCCCAAAACAATACAAAGTTCTGGGAAATCAGTTCCAACAACAGACTTAATATATGAAGCAGCTGTTTTTACTCCATTTACGTAAGATTCAGCGTTATCAATCATGCGTTCTTACCACAGCAATTCTTGTACTTCTTACCAGAACCACAAGGACATGGATCGTTACGGCCAACCTTCTTTGAATCTCTCTTGATTGGCTGAGCTGCTGGCTCTTTAGAAGGCATCTGAGGAGCATTCTTTGGAGCTATATCCTTTGCCTTACCTTCCTGGAGTGATGAAATATCAACTACAGACTTAGCGCTAACGTCCTTATTCTCAACATATACAGTGTGCATAAGCTGCTTAACAGAATCTTCCTGGATAGACTGATTCATCTCGTCAAACATTGCAGCACCTTCCATCTTGTACTCAACAACTGGGTCATGCTGACCAACGCTTCTCATACGAATTGCAGTAGACATCTGATCCATTGCATCAATGTGATCCATCCACTTCAAGTCAACGATATGGAGAAGAACCTGTCTCTCAACGAACTTGAACATTCCTTCTGGATATGTTGCTTCCTTCTCCTTAAGAGCCTCAACAGCATCTGCAAGAATCATATCAGGAAGCTCATCAACATCTGGGAAATCAGCATCAATATCATTGATCTTATCAATAACAGGAAGATCACCGAAAATCTGCTGGAGCTGCTTAGCCAATGACTGACGCTCCATTGAAGTAATAGAACCATCAGTAACAAAAGCCTCAACATGTCTTTCAGCAACAGCCTTAATCATCTTAAGGAATGTCTCATGCATATCCTCGCCGAAGAGAACCTTACGTCTCTGGTCATATGTAACTGTACGCTGAATGTTATTAACGTCGTCGTACTCAAGAACGCTCTTACGTGAAGCAAAGTGCATAGCCTCAAGCTTCTTCTGTGAACTATCGATAAGCTTTGACAATACACCTGACTGGATTTCCATTGTCTCGTCAATACCAAGTGAGTTATAAAGGTTGTTAACTCTGTCACCACCAAAGATTCTGAGCAAGTCATCATCAAGAGCGAGGAAGAACTTTGTACGTCCAGGGTCACCCTGACGACCAGCACGTCCCTTGAGCTGATTATCGATACGTCTTGACTCGTGTCTCTCTGTACCTACGATGAAAAGACCACCAAGCTCACGAACTTCTTCTCTCTCTGGAGCAATCTTTTCATTGAAGTGATCAACGAGCTCTGCATAAACCTTACGAGCGTTGAGGACCAACTCATCATCAGTCTCGTTATGAGCTGTTGAAGCCTCAATCATATCCTCTTCGTAACCCTTACGAGCCATTTCCTGCTTAGCAAGGAACTCAGCGTTACCACCGAGAAGAATATCAGTTCCTCGACCAGCCATGTTAGTAGCGATTGTAACAGCGCCCTTACGACCAGCCTGAGCTACGATAGCAGCCTCTCGTAAATGGTTCTTAGCATTAAGTACTTCGTGCTTAATACCAGCATTAGTAAAGATCTTAGAAATAAGCTCTGACTTATCTACGTTAACTGTACCAATAAGTACTGGCTGACCCTTCTTATGAGCCTCGTATACAGCCTGAAGAACAGCATGATACTTACCCTTCTGAGTCTTAAATACAGCATCGTTCTCATCAACACGCTGGATAGGCTTATTTGTAGGGATTGTAATAACATCAAGTGAATAAATAGATCTGAACTCAGCTTCCTCTGTATAAGCTGTACCTGTCATACCAGAGAGCTTATTGTACATACGGAAGAAGTTCTGGAAAGTAATTGTTGCCAATGTCTTATTCTCATTAGCAATCTTAACGCCTTCCTTAGCCTCAATTGACTGGTGAAGACCATCACTATAACGACGACCTGGCATCAAACGACCTGTAAAGTCATCTACGATAATAACTTCGCCATCCTGAACAACGTACTGCTGATCAATATGGAATACACCATGAGCCTTAAGAGCGTTATTAATATAGTGCTGTAAAGTAAAGTTCTCCTCGTCTGACAAGTTATCAATATGGAAGAACTGCTCAGCCTTCTTAATACCATTAGCTGTAAGTACAGCTGACTTAGCCTTCTCATCGATTACGTAGTCGGCATCACCAACGATCTCGTCCATGTCAATCTTGTCATCAGTCTCAACTACTACGAATGGCTTAAGTCTTCTAACAAACTTATCAGCCTCAACATACTTATCTGAAGACTCAACACCTCTACCAGAAATAATAAGAGGTGTTCTAGCCTCATCGATAAGGATTGAGTCAACCTCATCGACAATAGCATAATTGAGTTCACGCTGAACGAGCTGGCTCTTATCAACTACCATGTTATCTCTAAGATAGTCGAATCCAAACTCATTGTTTGTACCGTATACGATATCGC
This sequence comes from Saccharofermentans sp., assembly GCA_045639635.1. GTDB lineage: Bacteria > Bacillota > Clostridia > Saccharofermentanales > Saccharofermentanaceae > Saccharofermentans. The sequence continues at coordinate 219,348 of JAZUDM010000012.1, forward strand.
AAGCATACATGCCCTGACGATCCTTAGCAGGAATATCATGAATAATAAGACCAACTGTGAGTCCCAAGAACTTAAAGATCTTACCCATCCACTCACTATCACGCTTTGCAAGATAGTCGTTAACTGTAACTACGTGAACACCCTTACCAGTAAGAGCGTTAAGGTAAACTGGCATTGTACCTACGAGAGTCTTACCTTCACCAGTTCTCATCTCGGCTATTCTACCCTGATGAAGAACGATACCACCAATAACCTGTACTCTATAAGGCTTCATTGAAAGAACTCGCCATGCAGCCTCTCTAACTGTAGCAAATGCCTCAGGAAGAAGTGAGTCAAGAGTCTCACCTGCATCAAGACGCTCCTTAAACTCAGCTGTCTTACCCTGAAGTTCCTCATCACTAAGCTTTGAGAACTCTTCATCGAGATTCATTACTCTGTCAACGAGATGATTAATTCTCTTAATCTCTCTGTCACTATGAGTACCAAAAATTGAACTTAAACCCATTTATATTCACCCCTAAATTAGATATCTTATTTATTGTTTTTTTCAGACAAGCGGTCCAAAGCTGTTCTATAACCGCCATCAGGGTTGTTATAGCATGTCTTAACTCTGGAAATAGTAGTAGAACTAACCTTAGTTGCACTACGACCCTTACCCTTACGAGTACTGCGTCCATTGGAATCATCACTGGAAGTATCTTTGCTATCAGACTCTGAAGGTGCGAGTTCATTGATGATTTCCTCATAACTCTTGCCATCATTAATCAAAAGCAAAATCTGCCAACGATGAAGCATAGAACAAAGTTCATTGTAAGAACACAAGTCTGTAAAAAACTTATGAAGCTCCTCTGGAGTCTTCAAAGTTAATAATGCTTCATAAAGACTATCTAAAGCTTTCTTCTCAGTAGAATCAAAATCCGCCATTTTAATTACCTAAGAGAGCGTAGAATTTATCAATAAGAATATCAATGTAACCCATAAGATATAAATAAGCTACAGCTGCAATAAGCACCATAACAACAAGAACATAAGCACAGCGCTTAACAACAAGCTGACGCTGAGCACGTCTCAAAATTGTGCCAATTGAAGCAGAACTATTGTCTATATCATGCACATTTGAATGAGCTAAAGCTGGTTTTCTTACTGATGAATTACTTTTCACTCACATAGCCTCCCATGAAAACAATCCATAACATAATAACCTAACTTTAAGATTAAGACAAATAATATTTAGAAAATGCATTGTCACGAATTGCCCATTTCTACTACTTCCATGGTTATTCCATAGTTTTCTGCAATATTAACATATTGATAAACTAAATCCCTGCTGGATTCTGGGGAATTCTCAGGTATTACGACTACCAGTCTTCGACTTCTGATATCACCTTCTTCAATTAAATACTCATTACCATTAATATTGGTGTGAACGCCATTAAACCCATATAAATCACTGATTTCACTCTCAAGTCTGCTGGATAAATTAGACTCATTAAGATTCCAGGATGAATTAAGATCAATACTGGTAATACTTGTAGCCTGACCATTAGAAAAGGAATTAATAACTGGAAAAGTTGCTGGAAGATTTACATTATAGTGTTCTCTAAGCCAAGAACCTCTCTGGAAATTTCCGAGGTCCCAGAAATTGTCTCCTTCATTTGAAGAAACCTCATTATCCTGACAGAATTCAAAGAAATCTCCCCAGAAACTAATTACATCTACTATTTCCCTATTAATATCACCATTAATTGTAGATAAGGTATAGTTCACTTCTACATAAATAACTCTATGTACATAATCAACTCTGAAATCCACTACAATATCTGAAGGAGCATAGAAATCACTATCATTATATTCAATATAGTTAGCAAGAATGCAACTCTCAAATTTATGCGCAAGCGTAAGATTCAAAGCAGTATTAGTCACATCTTCCATATCAAAATATTCTTTTAGTGAACTACTAATAGAACTCATGTTTCTTTCGTAGTTTTGTACAAAGTCCTCAGGAAGCACTGATTCAAAGGTATTAACTGCATCCGAAACACAGATATTCATAGGAGTAAAATACTCAAAGTCTTTAACAACATCCTTAACGGCACGTCTCATATAAATATCAGAACGATATACATTCATTGCATTTACTAATGAAGCAAGCAAAATTACAAGAATTGAAAAGCAAATAGCAGTTTCAAGCGCAATACTGCCTTTTTTTGATTTATTCATATAACGTGTAACTCCTTGAGTAATCTATAGTAAATAAAGGTCGTTCACATTCAACCTCGACGCCACAGACATAACCTTCAAAGTCTCTGGTAATAATGGTATTCATTCTTTCAAGCATTAAACTGTCAGGAATGTAGTTCATAAAAAAATTAACAATATCCTTGTAACCAACTTCAAAATCATAGACTTCTTCAATTGAAAAAATCTGAACAGTATTACCATCTAATACCGCGTTATGCTCAGCTGTAGTTAATCCAAGTGAATACATAGAAACACAAACTACCACATAGTACTCATGAGGAATTTCGATAGCACCTTCAGTTGCAACAAATACAATAGTGCTCATAACCTGGGCAATAGCATCAAAGTAAGTCATTAGCGTTGAATCAAGAAAACACTGAACCATATTCTTTACAAACAAAAAGGCAAAAACCATAAACGCAACTGTATTATTAGCTGCTGTCCCCTCAAGACCTGTAAGAATATATTCGACGTCACTTAAGTTCTCATCATGAAACTCACTAAATGAAGTACCATTAATAGTCTTGTCATCAGATAATCTTGAATCAAAATTATATGTCGCATAATGAGCACAATATGGATGAAAAGCTACTGTCTCAATGATTTCACTTTGAGCGTTATAGTAGTCTGTTATTAGCTCAATAGCATCAATTCCAACCTGAAGACTGCCTCGATCATAAGCATCTCCAATATCTGGATCTGAATGGTTAAAATAGTCAATTAACTCAAGAAAATCACTGATATATCCTGCAATTTCCTTTCCTTCTCCAGACTTAAGAAAATCACTTAGAACTTCTGTAACATTACTTATACCATCAAGAATATTCTGAAGAATTCTGGCTCCATCCGTTTCCATGAAATCCTCAAGAGTTTCAATAATATCGAGGTTATCAAGCTGACTTAAATACTGACTTAACTGTTCACGGAAGTAATCAACAAGAATTGAAGCAGAACGATATGAATAATACGTAGAAATAACATTACGAAGGTCTTCCGTATCAAATTCATCAATTCCAGACACAACTAAAACAGCATCATCAGTTATTCCATTTGATGCCAGTATTTCCTGAAAAATTGAATCATCAATAGATTCAATATCAAATGCATAAATGCCGTAAGTTCTAAATAACTCACGACTATAAGAAGATAAATAGTAATCAACCTGAGTAGTTACAGCACTTGTATAAGTAATTCTTCGCTCAAGATTAGCGAACATACTGATATATGTGCATTCAACAAAGATAATCGCGGTCAGAATTATTGCAAGGAAAATAGTTGTAGCACCATATTTTGAACGACGCTTATTAACACAGCGCATATTAATTCCCTCCAATTGCAATTCTGAAGGACTCAGACATACCAGTCATTAATGTGCAGAAATCCTCAACAGAGAACTCATGATCAACTTCAGTAAAATCGGAATTAGTATCTTTGGCAAAATCAAAAGTATTACCAAATACCCCAACTGGAAGAATAATAAATGCAGTCAGAATAAATATTACAGCCGTTATAGTAATAGCTGCTTCAATAGAAGAACCCATAAAAAACCCCCTGTAACTTTATGAATAAAGCATACAGGGGTTTATTGTAAAAATGGTGCGACAAATGCATACAAATGAGACTAAAAACCGACAAAGAAATATCGAATTTCGCTCATTATTTATGATTTGATAACTTATCTAAGCTTAGCGTCGTACTTCTTGGAAAGCATCGCAAGGATCTTATCGTAAGAATCCTTAATATCGTTATCTGCAAGTGTCTTATTATCGTCACGGAACATAAGTGAAACTGCAACTGACTTCATATCCTCACCAAGCTTTGCGTCTTCGTATACATCGAAGAACTCAACTTCCTTAAGAAGCTTTCCGCCTGCTGACTTACATGTTTTCATGATGTCACCAACAGCAACTGACTTATTAACCATGATAGCGATATCACGTGAAATTCCAGGATACTTAGGAAGCTGCTTGTATACTCTGTCTGTCTTAGCAGCATCTGTAAGAGCCTTGTTCTGAATCTCAAAGAATACAGCCTTCTCAGGTGCCTCGAAGTTCTTAGCAACCTCTGGGAAGATAACACCCATAACACCAACCTTCTTACCATTTACAATGATAGAAGCTGTACGTCCTGGGTGGAATGAAGGATCATCAGTGCATGTCTCAAATGAAAGTGCTCTTAAGCCAAGAACAGCACCGAGCTCCTCGATAATACCCTTCATTTCATAGAAGATTGTCTTGCTGTCAGAAGCAGTATTGTCGTAAGCAAAACCACAAAGTGTCTGTCTCTCCTCAGGAAGATTAGCTGGATCCTCGTCTGGGAGGTATACATATGCAACCTCAAATACCTTTGCAGCAGGAACACCACGGTTAGAGTTTCTTGCAGCAATTCTAATCATTGATGGGAGCATTGTTGTTCTCATTACAGATGAATCATCACCGAGTGGGTTAGAAATCTTAACCTGCTTTCTAAGTGGTGAATCCTCAGCAACCTTAAGGAGATCAAGATCTGCTGGGCTCTCGAAAGAATATGTAATAGCCTCGTAGAAACCACAAGCAACAAGTGTATCCTTAATCTTCTCAGTAAGAGACTGAGCTCTTGTTCTACCACCAAGAGTTGTAGCAGAGCTGTTAAGAAGTGTTGCAGGAATGTTGTTATAACCGAAGAATCTAGCGATTTCTTCAGAGATATCAGCCTCTGACTCAAGATCAGGACGGAATGTAGGTGGAGTAATCATTCCATCTTCTACCTTACACTCAAGCTGATTCAATACATCAAGCATGAACTCTTCTGTAGCATCAATTCCGATAAAGCTGTTAATCTTTGCTGGACGGAAAGGAATCTTCTTAACTTCACGCTTTGTAGGATATACATCGATAACGCCCTTAGAAACCTTACCACAACCAAGAAGCTCAACGAGCTCACAAGCACGATCAAGTGCTCTTAATGTGTTCTCAGGATCAAGACCCTTCTCATATCTTGAAGAAGCCTCTGTTCTAAGACCATTTGCAATAGCTGTCTTTCTTACAGATACCCCATTAAATGTAGCTGACTCGAAAAGAATTGTCTTAGTAGTCTCAAGAACCTCAGAGTTCTCGCCACCCATAACGCCAGCGATAGCACAAATCTTCTCCTCATCTGCGATAACAAGGTTAGATGAATTAAGAACATGATCGTTACCATCAAGTGTCTTAACAGGTTCGTTCTCATTAGCTGTACGAACGATAATGTGGTTGTTCTTAAGGTAATCAAGGTCAAATGCGTGCATTGGCTGACCAAGCTCAAGACAAACATAGTTAGTAATATCAACGATATTGTTGATAGGTCTCATACCTGCAGCAGTAAGTCTCTCTGCCATCCAAGCTGGTGAAGGACCAATAACAACATCTTCAACTGTTCTTGCACAGTATCTGTAGCAAAGCTCTGGAGCAAGGATTTCAACCTTTGCAACATCAGGAGTATTAAGTGAACCCTCCTGCTTGATTACTGGGTTAATACCCTTAAATGGATTACCAAGAGTTACAGCAGCCTCACGACCAAGACCCTCAATAGAGAAACAGTCAGGTCTGTTAGATGTAATCTCGTAATCGATAGTAACAAGATCATCAAGATTAAAGAGCTCTCTGATATCAGTACCAACTGCTGGAACTGGATCAAGAAGTCTCAAATCCCAAAGTCCATAAACGTCTGCACCTGGCTTACCAGCGCCAATAGTACCAAGCTCATCAGCTGAGCAGCACATACCGTTACTCTCTACACCACGAATCTTACCCTTCTTGATATCAATCTCAGGAAGATGTGCGCCAACAGCAGCGATTGGGCAAAGCATGCCAACCTCAACATTAGGTGCGCCACAAACAATCTGAACTTCGTGACCAAGCTCATCACGACCAAAATCAACCTTCAAAATATGAAGATGATCTGAATCTGGGTGCTCATCAACAGTAAGAATCTTACCTACATAAACACCAGTAATATCTGTAGAAATAATCTCTTCAACCTTTGAACCACTGAGTGTCATTGCATCAGCGAGTTCCTTAGGTGAAACATTAATATTTGTAAAATCTTTTAACCAACCAATAGGAGCCTTCATTATACTATCTCCTCCTTACTTGAACTGCTTTAAGAAACGTACATCGTTCTCATAGAGAAGACGAATGTCATCGATTCCATAACGACCCATAGCCGTTCTCTCAACACCGATACCGAAAGCAAATCCGCTATATTCTTCAGAATCGATACCACAATTCTCAAGTACTTCTGGATGAACCATACCAGCACCAAGAACCTCAATCCATCCTTCACCCTTACATACACGGCAACCCTTACCACCGCATGACCAGCATGTAAGGTCAACCTCTACAGATGGCTCTGTGGATGGGAAGTGATGTGGACGAAGTCTGATCTTTGTATCCTCACCAAAAAGCTTCTTAGCAAAAAGCTGCAAAGAACCAACAAGGTCACCCATTGTGATGCCCTTATCAACTACAAGACCCTCAATCTGATGGAATACAGGAGAATGAGTACTATCAAGTGTATCCTGACGATAAACCTTACCAGGACAAACAACCTTAATAGGTGGCTTCTGATTCTCCATGATTCTGATCTGCATTGGAGATGTCTGTGTTCTTAAAAGAATATTCTCACTGATATAGAAAGTATCCTGTGTATCTCTTGCTGGATGTCCCTTAGGAAGTCTCAAAAGCTCGAAGTTGTACTTGTCGTACTCAACTTCTGGACCTTCACCAATGCTATATCCAAGACCCAAGAAAATATCACAGATTTCATTAATAGCCATATTAAGTGGATGTCTTGCACCAGCTCCACTATAGCTTGTAGGAAGAGTTACATCGATAACTTCCTTCTTAAGCTTGTGTGCAGTCTCGAGTTCAGCGATTTTTGACTGTGTCTCTGAGAATACAGCCTCCATCTTCTCTCTAACTTCATTTACAAGTTTACCTGCAACAGGTCTCTCCTCAGGTGAAAGAGAACCCATACCACGAAGAACTCCAGTAAGCTTACCTTTCTTACCAAAGTATTCAACTCTAATATCCTCTATTTCCTTGGAATTAGTTAAGCTCTTGATCTTCTCTTCGAATTCTGAACGAATATTCAAAAGAGATTCTTTGAGATCACTCATACCATATACCTCCTAGATTTATGCGCATACTATAAAAATATAGCACAACAAGGGGCTTTATAAAAGAAATAATTAAATAAAGTATGGATTATTCTCGATCTCGTCAGAAAGAGTTGTAGAAGGCCCATGACCAGGCAAAACAATAGCATCAACAGATAATTTCTTCAAACAATCAATAGAAACCTTCATCTTAAGAATATTTCCTGTAGGCAAATCAGTTCTGCCAATAGACTGTTTAAATAGCATATCACCGGAATACATCAAAGAAGTCTCATCTTCTTTATCACTACAAAGAATTACTACATGACCATTTGTATGGCCTGGAGTATGAATAATTTCGCATGAAACAGAATCAGAAAGCTCGATTCTATCGCCAACTGACTCAAAACTAATAGCTGTAGCACCAAAACTAATCGGACTTCCAAAATCGTAAGAACAGTTAAGTTCAGTTCTCTCAAGCATATCAAGATCGTCCTTTCCAATATAAAAAGGAACATCAGGGAATAAATTCTTCCAGGAATCGACATGCATAACGTGATCAAAATGGCCGTGAGTCATAAATACAGCCTTAAGATTTTCAAAAAGGACCTCATTATGCTCATTAATATAATCCTTTACCATTAAAGGATCACAAGAAGGATCGATAACTACATAACCGTTATCGAAAAATAAAACATACATATTAGAGCCCAAAGGCCCATAAGGGAAACAAACAGTCTTCATTAGAGATTAGAAGAATCCTTAAGCCACTGACGATAATCGAGATCACCACGATCGATTGCAAGAATCAAAATCTCAGCAGTAGCAAGGTTTGTAGCAAAAGGAATGTTGTTATAATCACAAACAGCAAGAAGCTCATTAGCTGCCTCACTATTATCACCCTTACCATCTCTAAGGAAGATAACGCAGTCAATCTCATTAAACTGAGCACGTGCAGCAAGCTGTACAAGTCCACTCTGATAATCTACAGAAAGACCTGAAACATCAATATCTACAGCATTCTTAAGGAACTTAGCAGTATTATAAACTGAAATAATCTGGTGCTTTAAAAGAAGAGACTTATATGCAATACAGAAGTTAACCAAGAGTTCATTTTTTCTGTTATCAGCCATAAGAACGATCTTCATGCCCATAATCCTCCAAAATCACTTTCAAATATTTTAGACATAAATAGGAATTATTACAACTGAATATATAAACAAACAAAGGTAGAAACATTTGTTAATAATACTAAATCAGCCCTCAGACACAGGAATAGATGCCAAAACATCACCTGTAAGTGGGTAATATTCGATCATTCCGTTCAAAGGAACGTCAAAATACTCTGCAAGAAGCTTCTTGGCAATAATTACTGTAGAAGCACCCCACTCACCTCTCTCTACTACGAGAGCAATAGCAACTTCTGGGTTATCAGCAGGTGCATAACAAACAAACAATCCGTTTGAATACTCTTTATTACGCTCCTCGTAACCTGTCTCAGCTGTACCAGTCTTACAAACAACAGAAATTGGGAAATCCTGGAAGTTCTCCTGAGCTGTACCTTCCCAAAGGCTTGTACCAGTAACTACGCATCTCATGGCAAATCTTATTGCCTCAAGATTTGTCTCCTGAAGACCAAGATTCTGTGGCTGCTGCTGACCCTGATAAAGAATTGAACCATCGGCAGCAATAACATTATCAATAACATAAGGTGTTACAAGCTGGTTAGTAGCAATAGCTGCTGTGTATCTGCAAAGCTGCAAAATAGTAAAACAGTTATCGAACTGACCGATAGCAGACTGAGCTGTATCAGCTGGGAACCATGTACGATCATATTCCTGCTCATGAAGAAGTCTCTTAGTCTCACGGCTGGCTCTTACACCACTGATTTCACCAGGCAAATCAATGCCTGTGTACTCACCAAGACCAAGTCTCTCACCCATTGCATCGATATTATCGATACCTGTCTCTACACCAAGATTCATAAAGTAGATGTTACAAGATGTAGCCATAGCAGAATTCAAATCCAAAGGACCATGACCTGTCTCTGGGAACTCGAGACAACGGAATGTCCAACCAGCAATATCAATAGGGCTATTGCATGGAAGCCAGTTAGATGCTGGTGTAATAATGCCATTTTCAAGTGCAGCAAGAGCTGTACACATCTTAAATGTTGAACCTGGAGCGTACTGAGACATGATGGCTCTGTTCCAAAGAGGCATATCTTCAGAAGTAATATCCTCGTACTCACCGATACCGAGATAGTACTGAAGCTGCTCCTGTGCCTGTCTGTCACCATACATTGAAAGGATAAAGTCATTAGGGTCAAAGTTTGGATATGAACCCATAGCAAGAACTGCACCAGTATTTACGTTCATCATTACAAACGCACCAGCGTTAGCTGTCTTATATCCTGTTTGTCTATTAAGTTCATCAAGCTTGGCATCTTCGATATACTGCTTAAGAGCTTCGATACCTACTCTTTGTAAGTCTGAATCAATTGTAAGCTGAACTGTTGCACCAGCCTGAACTGGAACACCATAATTAGTTGGGAAAAATGCTCCCTCTACACCCTGTGTTGTCCATGTGTTATATGAACTAATACCAGACTGCCCGTGAAGATATCTCTCCATCTGTGACTCTACACCAGACTGACCAACAAGATCGTTGTTGGAATATCCATAAGGAGTAAGAGTTGCAAGAGATTCCTGTGAAATACGTCCTACGTAACCAATTACATGGCATGAAAGCTGAGCCAAAGGTGTATAAACACGTCTGTATGACTTACAGCTAATGATTCCCATATAGTGATAATTCTGCTCCTGAAGCATTGTAACAAGCTCATCAGGAACATCTGTTGCAATATCAACAGGAGTACCATGAGTAAATGACCAGTTGTCCTGGAATACCTGATATCTGATACGACAGATACGATAAGCATCCTCAATAGAATAGCTCTCATCAATTTCAAACAACTGTCTTAAATACAAAAAGAAAACCTGAGGATCAGTCTTTACATAATTATCAGAATAAGTAACGATGATTCCATCAGTACAATCCTCAAGATTAAAGAGGTTATGGTTAGTCTGCCAGAGTCTGATTTCATCTTCACTCTTTATAAACTCATAAGGATCAATACTAAAATATTCATCAAGAGCTGAAATCGAATAGCAGTTATACTCATCAAGGAGATAACTTAACTCAAGACATAATGCATTAAAGTCATCAGCCTCAAGATAAGCATTAGAAATCATAAGAGAATTAACTTCTTCAGTAGTTGCAAGAACAACACCATTACAGTCAATAATGTCACCACGTGGAGCAGAAACAGTATACTGTCTTGTTACACCTTCAGTTGAAGATGAAATTGTTCTCTGATAACCAGAAAACTGCAAAGATGCAGTCATAAAAAGGATGACACAACCGATTACTACGAAAATACTGGAAAGAACAAAGTATCTGTTTGTAATTACAGACATAACAAAAGTGAGAATAGAATTCTTCTCCTTCTCTGATCCAGTTTTAATATTCTCTGAATTATAATCAGCCAAGCAAAGTCACCCCCTCTTCCTCAGAAAGTGAAGGATTTATGCCCTTACTATAAGGTCCAATAAATCTTAATATTAAGTATAACGGAATTGCTGCCAAAAAATTCAGCAAAAGCTGTGGAAATAATGAATCAACAATTACCTGTGAATAATCAAGTGAATATGCCTGATGAAGAATAAGCTTAGACCAGGCAAAAATTGTAAGGTGACCAATAACCTTATAAAGTGTTGTACAGAAAAGTACAGAAACAAAAGCAAAAGCCCACTTACGATGCAGACGATGAGTAAAGAATGAGGATGAAACAGCGCCTGCAAGAAATAAAACAAGCACGCCAAGACCTAACATCTCAACAATCTGCCCGTCAAATCCTGTAACAATCGGATTTGCAAAGTAATCACGGAAAAATCCCATAAAGATTGCAATAATAGCACCGTCTCTAAAGCCAAACATATAAGAAACAAGAACTACTGAAACAAACATAAAGTCAGCAATTTGACCGTGAAAAGTAAAGAATTCAGGGAAAGACACCTGAAAACTTGAAACAAAAAGAACCAATATTACATAGAAAATAATCTTACGAACTAATGGCTGCTTATTCATTTGTCTCTCCGTCAGACTCAGAATCGCCACTATTAGAAACTGGTGGAAGACCAGCGTCGATATTTTCCTGCTGCTGCTCAATAACTGACAATGGAACCATTACGAATACGTCGTTCAAGTCAGCAATATCAGCATAAGGTCTTAAAGTAGCAGTAATATTAATTGGGTTTGAATAATCAACTGACTCAATTACACCAATTGGAATACCCTGTGGGAACAAACCTCCGTCACCAGAAGTTACAATCTCTGTTCCAACTTCCAAAGTTACATTCTCATCAATACCTGTAACGAGGCAAAGACCCTGCTGCTTTAAGGCTGCGTCACCCTGAACAACTACAGTAGCACCATTAACGGCATTAACCTTACCACTTACGATAAAGCCCTCATGAGTCAAAGGAAGAATATCAGAATCAAACTCGTTGATTTCAATTACTCGTCCAATTAAGTTTGTACGAACATCAACAACTGCGTAAGAAGATCCCTGCTCGAGATAAATACCATCGTCAGTACCAAGACCAACACGAATTACAGAAAACCATTCATCTGCAGCACGAGACAATACTGAAGCACCAAAAATATCATAGTTACTAAATGTATCTCTGATATGGAATGCTTCCTGAAGCTCCTCGTATCTGATACGAGCCTCTTCGTTCTGAGTTAATTCATATTCAAGCTCAGCAATTTCCTGACGGAGCTGTCTATTCTCTTCACGAATAGAAACACCATCTGAAAGTGCTGCCCAGAAATCCTGAAATGCATTACCAGTATTTCTTACGAGTTTTTGTACAGGAACTGCAATCTTACCAATAGGCTTAATTGCATTATTAACAGGACTCCCTGGAAGAGAGCCTAATATAATGGCGGCCAATATAAGGAAGACCGCCATTAGGACTATAAATTGTTTGTTTGAAAAAAGTTTGCGCATCACTAATAAGAATTAGATATTCTTACCACAGCACTTCTTATACTTCTTGCCAGAACCGCAAGGACATGGATCATTACGTCCAACCTTGTTTGAATGAGCGATATTAGCATCACGATACTCACGTGTGATTTCAGAAATCTTATCAGCATCGAGAACGTTCTTCCAAGCTGGAATCTCGAAGAGCCACTTAGCCTTTGCATCACGCATGTTGTAGTAGAGCTTCTCATAATCGATATCGAGCTCGATATCTGTATCATCAGCAATCTCCTCTACCTTAACAGCATCCTCGTTCTTAAGGCTAGACTTGATACCATCAACAAATCCAACGAAAACGTCCATTGTATCAGCTGTAAAACCAAGAACCTTAGCAAGATCAGCAGCCTTACCCTTTACGAACTCACCGTTCTCTGGATAAGCAGAAAGGATCTTCTCATAAGCATCCTTCTCCATTGTGTAGTACATGTTGATGTACTGTGTATAAGAAGTCTGATCACGAACTGTCTCTGATCTGTCAATCCATGTCTCATAATATGTAGCCATTATAAAAATCCTCCAATTAATTAAAGCTTAGCAGCGATTGCCTTAAGGAAATCCTCTGTATTAACAACGTTCTTCTCTGGAACATCGATAAGATTCTTAAGATCGCCTGTGATTGTACCTGACTCGATTGTCTCGATAGAAGCCTTCTCAAGTCTGTCAGCAAAGTCCTCAAGCTCTGGGAGATTATCCATCTGAGCTCTCTTACGGAGTGCACCTGACCAAGCAAAGAGAGTTGCCATTGGGTTAGTTGATGTAGCCTCACCCTTAAGGTACTTGTAGTAATGTCTTGTAACAGTACCGTGAGCAGCCTCGTACTCATATACACCATCAGGTGAAACGAGAACTGAAGTCATCATAGCAAGTGAACCATTAGCTGAAGCAAGCATATCACTCATTACGTCACCATCGTAGTTCTTACAAGCCCAGAGGATACCACCCTCAGATCTCATAATACGAGCAACAACGTCATCGATAAGAGTATAGAAATACTCGATACCAGCCTCTTCAAACTTAGACTTAAACTCTGCCTCGAAAATCTCAGCAAAGATATCCTTAAATCTGTGGTCATATGTCTTTGAAATTGTATCCTTAGTTGCAAACCAGAGGTCCTGCTTAATATCAAGTGCATATGTAAAGCAAGCACGTGCAAATGATGCAATAGACTTATCTGTGTTATGCATACCCATGATTACGCCAGAATCCTTGAAGTTGAAGATCTCCTTCTTCTCTGTTGTACCATCTGGATATGTTACGAGAAGCTCTGCCTTAGCAGCGCCTTCTACCTTCATCTCGCTGTTCTTATAGATATCACCATAAGCATGTCTTGCAATAGTGATAGGCTTCTTCCAGCAAGAAACGAATGGATTAATACCCTTTACAAGGATTGGAGCTCTGAATACTGTACCATCGAGCATAGCTCTGATTGTACCGTTAGGGCTCTTCCACATCTCGTGAAGATTGTACTCAGTCATTCTCTGAGCGTTTGGAGTAATAGTAGCGCACTTAACAGCTACACCAAGCTCCTTTGTTCTATTTGCAGAATCGATTGTAACCTGATCGTTTGTATTATCACGATTTACAAGTCCAAGATCGTAATACTCTGTCTTAAGGTCAACAAAAGGTAAAAGAACAATGTCCTTAATCTGCTGCCATACAATTCTTGTCATCTCGTCGCCATCCATCTCAACAAGAGGCGTCTTCATCTGAATTTTTGCCATATATGTCTCCTTTATACTTCTAATAGACCATTAAGTATTTTATTTCAATCTCTATTTTCAGTCAATAAACGAACAATTGATTATTTTCCACAAGATAGAACGATAAATGACTCCAAAGACTGTCTTGGCTCAAGATTTCCGTGCTTGATTTCCATATCCTGTCTTGAACACTCAATATAAAGCTTAGTGAGCATATCCATAGAAAAACGATTGGACTGGCGTAAAAGCTTATCAGCTACAAATGGCTGAACCTTAAGCCTTTTAACAATATCATCCTTGCGTCCCAAATCCTTGGCACAGATAAGCTGCTTTAGGTGTCTCATAAGCATAAATCGAATTTTAATTGGTGGTTCTTTCTGAACAATAAGATTATCAAGAATCTTAAGAGCAGTTGCCACATCACCAGAACCAACAGAATCAGTAATATTAAATACAGAACCATTAATATCTGGTGGGCATAAATCCTCAACCATTTCCATAGTAACTACTGACTCATTACTTCCCTGGCAGAAAAGAATAATCTTTGTAACCTCAGAAGAAATAAGTCTCATTGATTTATCACAACGATTAACAATACTAAGTGCAGAATTTGGATCGATAGTAATACTGTTTTTGCTGAAAGCACGAGAAATCCAAGCTATTAACTTGGATTCATCGAGAAACGCTGATTCAGCGACAACACCATTATCTTTAAAAGCGTTATATAAACTCTTCTTACGCTTATCAAAAGATTCACATGTAAAGATCAAAACACTTGAATCAGGGACTTTTTTAATAATGTTTACTAAGTTATCTGTTTCAGATGGAAACTGAAAATTAGCAACGTGGATAATTCTTTTTTCGGAAAGCCATGGTGGTAATTCTGTGTTGGAAGCAATGTCATCAACAACTAATTCCTTACCACCAAAATCAAGCTTTACAAAATCCATTGCTTCAGCACCTTCACCAAGGTACTTCTTCTTAATGGATGCTACTGACATTTCAATAAAGAAGTCCTCTTCACCATAAATGAGGAACAAAGAATCCGAGGAAGAAGTTTTAATTCTTTCCCCTAACGCCTTTATATCAAGGATTGATGGATCCTTTTCTGTCTTTTTTGAATATGCCATATTAATATTTTACTCCGCAATGTGATTTACAGTACCCATAAACAAAGGCAAACCTGTATCAGTATCTATAATTATAAACATAAATGGTCTGTCAAGATAAACATAAAATACTTCTACTTCAACTGGCTCGCATGCTGTAGCCTCATCTATAAAAACAGTTGTAGCAGCTGCTGCACGTGTACCATTTTGGTTAACCTCAATATGTGAATTATGAAGAACACGGGAAATATAGAGATTATTACCACTGGAAAGCTGAGCAATATTCTGGAAATCTGCATTACCTGCGCTAAAAGCATCGTGCATGCCAAGAGTTCTAAGGTCATCTGAAATATCACGATCATAATCAAAAGAAAACTCTGGAAGTCTTGTATATACGTCACATGCTCCTACATAGCGTCCATCGATAAGATTCTGATAATCTTCTGCTGAGAAATTTGATGCAAATTCACTAATGCTCATATTCTCATCTTTTGGAAGGATTCCGATAAACTGAAAATTACGTCCTTCATAAACCTTTGAAAAAGCAGTTGCGATGTCACTCTCGTAATAACTATTCTCAATACCACGAAGCATTGAAACTTCTTCGTCTCCGTTAACGCCATAGAATGTCATATCCTCAACCTGATAATCCTCATATGGTGTATCCCACTCACAATCAAATGTAATAGCATTTACAAGTACAAGTGCACAGTCATCTGTAATTTCTTCAATTACTCTATCAATCATTCCGTCTGTAACATCATCTACCCAGTCATTAATATGATTAACTGTTGAAGGACCAAATGATTCACGAGTAATTTCACCATGATACTGATCCTCAACAAAATCAGCATAATCTTCATTCAAATCAGACCCAATTCTGTCATCATTAACCCAAACAGCATTTGCTACGTTGAGCTGCTCTTCACTCATTCCCATGAGCTGATTCATGTAATACAAAGAGAATGCCTGCATTTCCTCAGGTGTTGAACCTGGACATAAAGTATCTGCCATCTCTGTTAATGTGTTATTTCTTGCACCACCTGCTGTCATGCCAAGTGCGAAAAGCATGGATGCAGGAGAAATCATCATATTTTCATCATTTGCATCTTCGGCGCAACGATTAAACATATTAAAAGCAAACTCTTCATAATTTTCCTTAGTATCATCTTCTACGTCATAGTCTTCAACTTCACTATAATCAACAGAAACCTCAGCTGGCTCAACAGAATCAGGATCATAATCATCAAGTTTTGCCTTCTTCTGTGGCTTACCCATACAGCTACAAAGCATGCCAGAAGCAATAACGAATACCAAAATAGCAGTTAAAATCTTACGAATTTTCATTTAGTTCTCTCTTTTCTTTATCTTATGTATTTGAGGCTGAAGCTTAATCTTAGTTACTACGGCACCATCTCTCATATCTAAGATTTGAGAAACGGCTGAGCTTACGTCTTCCGGTAACAAATGAGCGCTTAAATCCTCATCTACATTAAAACTCGCATTTCGATATAGGTTGGTTGCGGTCATATCTGGTAAAATTTCAATAATTTTTATATTTTGCTTTCGAGACTCATCAAAAATGCTTCTCGAAAAGGAAGAAAGCGCTGCTTTTGTAGCGCCATAAGCTGCTCCATAAGTATTGGAATTTTCTGAAGTTACGGAAGAAATATTAAAGATATAGCCATTCTTCTCCTTTTTGGAATACTTAAGAAACATAGAAGAAAGAATCATTGGAACTTCAATATTAGTTCTTGTCATTAGCTTGATATCGTCATAAGAAATAGTCTCATGTGGACCATAAAAAGCTACACCAGCACTATTTACAAGAATAAAAACTTTATTCTCCTTAAAAATCTTCTCGATAGTTGAAACCATAAGATTTGTATCATTAAGATCTAAAACTATCTTTTCCCAGGAAGGTTCAAACTCAAAATTTCTCCCAATTCCAAACACCTTATATCCACGCGTAAAAAGCATATCAGCAATAGCTCTTCCAATACCAGAAGATGCGCCAGTTACGATACATGCCAAAGAATTAGTTGCAGAAAACTCTGTTTTCATCGAACACCTCAGTCAAACGATTCTTAATCAAATTAATCATTTTTAAAGACAACTCGTCCTTATAAGAGCAGTACCCGTTATTATTCACAAAAGGATAATTTGTAGCGGCTGAACAAGGTGTTGTCTTACGCAAAGACTTAATGTAATCCTTGGAAATTCTAAATGTTCCAATACTTACATCCTTAATCCGGTTAAAGTCAATTCTGTTAATTACTTCATCACAAAGTTTATTGTAGCATACCTCATAATCCTCAATATAAATCATAGGATCAAAGCAAAGACGCACATTGGCACCTGAATCAATTGCTCTGTTAATAGAATCAATTCTTCTATCTAAAGAAGCAGTACCGTGCTCAAACTGCTCAATTACCTCTTCTGGTGACAATGTATATGCATAAACAATATTAGGACTATTTGTAAAAGATAATGGCGCTGACTTTGTTCTTGTTTCAATTACAAGATCAGGAGTTTCCTTTGCAAACTCCAGCCACTTATCCAATAGTCCGCTGATGCCATTAAGAGCTGCCAAATCTGTATCGTATGAAATACATAAATAAACAGGCGCTACCTTAAGCATTTCCAAAATCTTATTCTTATAATCTTCAAAATTTACGAAAAGAACGATATTTGAAGTTGAATACATTCCCTTAAGGAAACAATAATCACAGTCAAACATACAGTTCATGGCTGAAGCCGTGTAAAAGAATCTGTCATATCCGAAGTCCTGACAGACAGGAGCTCCTTCAAAAACCAAAGTTCCGTTATTTTTTGCAAGAATCAATGACTGGCTCTTTTTCTGATTGATGTAATCCTGGTGAGGCCTGTTAAACACATCCTTATAGTGCTTAATTCTAATTACTGAAGCATCCTTAAAATAAGACAAAACTCTCTTTGTAGTTTCATCTTCCAATACCTGCTCTTCTACATAGATATGAGAAAAATTAGCATTATATAAGTCTTTCATATAATGCCTCCAAAACCTTTTTGCCTTCTCTTCTGCTTTCGATAGGCATATATTTTGAAATCTCCATTTCAAAATCAATTCCTGCGCAAACAAA
This sequence comes from Saccharofermentans sp., assembly GCA_045639635.1. Taxonomy (GTDB): domain Bacteria; phylum Bacillota; class Clostridia; order Saccharofermentanales; family Saccharofermentanaceae; genus Saccharofermentans. The sequence continues at coordinate 237,746 of JAZUDM010000012.1, forward strand.
ATATCTGATAATGGTCTTAAGTTCATTACGCATATATTCGCTGGCATAAAGAACTGATTCATATTTTGAAGTTAAAGCCTCAATTTCTAAATTAAACCTACTGAGCTTACTTCTGTCTTCAAGCATAAGAAAAACTCTATCAATATAAGCCGAAATTAAATCAATATGAGAATTCACAAGATTATAAACAGTATCAGGAGTAATTCCCTCCCCATCCTTATCTGAAACGATTTTAATAAGAGAAACTTCAGATGGAGACAAATGAATCAAAGCTGATTCAAGAAAGGAAGAGCCTTCCATATCGTACAAATTCATATCATTTTCTTCTATTGAAGTAACAACGCTATCAACTGTAGTAAGTGATCTTTCCTTTAAATCAGTTCTGATTAGCATATCTGGATAGAATCTTCTGTCAGTAGCACTATCAGTTATAGAATTAACAACAAAGCATTCACCGATTTCATTTCCGGCGCAAATACCAAGATTAATCACAAAATCAATCCTATCCTTACACTTACCAATAAAATATCCAATGGAAGAAGCGCACTTTGTCTTACCTACGCCAGTAATAAAAACGATAATCTTCTCATTTGAATACGCTTTATAAGGCGCATAATCGTTACAAACAGTAAGACTATACTTTTCAATTATTGGAAGAGCTTCTTTATAAAGTGCCGAAAAAATACAAATCATATTAATTCTCTGTTGTCTGTTCAGGGTATGAAATATCTTCTCCAAAATATACGAGTCCATATTCCAAAGAAGCATAGTCTTCAAGCATAGAAACAACTTCTGGATCCATGTCGTTTACATTTACATAGTAGCCTTCTGATGTAAATACAGCAAGTGAACTCATTCCTGTTACATACTGCTGCAATACTCTGAGACATGATCTTGAATCTGGGGAAGTAATTCCGGCAAGATCAAGTACAGTCTGGCCTAAGAAGTTGGCACTTGAAACACCGTAGTTCGCAGGATTTGTTCTGATAGTTGTTCCACCAGAAGACAAATCGTAGTTAGCCCAGATAAAATATGGTGTCTCATACATAGGAATAGACTCTTCAAGAGTTGCACTACCAACATCAGTCTGCAAAAGTTCTGAATAGAAAGAACCATCAAGTGTTGGACAATGGTCACCAAAGAAGCAGACAATTGTTGGTTCATCTGAATTTCTAAGATATTCAATAAGATACTCGAGAGCATCGTCTGATTCACGAAGCAATGACAAATAGTTCTCAGCGTAATAGTAATTATTACCATCTCTGTCTCTAAGGTTAGTAAGCTCGATATTGTAATTCATATTATCGTAGCGTGCTGAAAAGTCAGCATGATTCTGCATTGTTACACAGAAAAGGAACAATGGCTCTTCACTCTCTTCATAAATATCAGTAATCTTCTCGAATGTTGAGTAATCAGAAATGTAACGTCTGACATAACTTGCAGACTCATCAAAATCATCACGAGTATAGAACTCGTCAAAACCAATCATTGGATACTTCTCACTTCTGTCCCACCATGATCCGTCAAACGGATGAAGCGCTACAGTACGATAACCATTCTCATGGAAAATAGCTGGCAATGCCTCTGTCTCGTTATTGATATAGAAAGAATAAACTGAAGCACCAGGAAGAAGATTGGCAACTGAATAACCAGTTAAGAACTCAAACTCAGTATTACATGTACCACCACCGAAGATACTTACGGCAATCTTACCGTGGATTGTCTCTCTTCTAAGACTATCATAGTAAGGCATAAATGGCTGGCTTGTCTCAAAATATCTGATACTTCTTGGATCTGAGAAAGCCTCACTCATAATACAGATTACGTTTGGCTGGAAGTCATTGTTATTAACTCTTGAATCAAGATTCATACTTGAAGCAATACCAGTATAACGGTAGATAATCTCCTCTGTCTTTTCAGGAGAATTGTTAGAGCCACCCTTTGCCTCAATGTTGTTGATGTGCATAAGGAACGCAAGATACGTTCCGTTCTCGTTATAACTTTGAATTGGTGGGTTTACTTCATAGTAAATCTTAAGATTCTTAAGTGTCTTTGTATTAAATACAAAACTACTGAAGATAAAGAAAATAGTTACAAGAAACAAAAGACAATATGTAAATCTTGTCTTTCTAACCTTAAGTGAAGATAAATATGTAACTCTGATAAAAATCAAAAGTGCCACGCAAAGCATAATTGCGCAGACAAAGTTCTTTGTTACATGGAAATAGTAAGTTGAACCAGTTTTAAGTCCAATACCTGCAGATAGAAGATCCCAAGGCATAAAGGAATCGCCACGCATTACAAGCTTAGAATGATTTACATAAGCAAGCAAAATGAATGGGAAAGCAGAAACAATCTGAGCAATAGTACCATTTCCAATAAGCGTATAAAGGAAAAGATAGAAGAAAAGAATGATACAAAGTGAAACGATAAAACAGAAACTCTGCTTAACTGACAATGGATAGAAAATGTTAAAGATATGAAGTTTCTCAACATTTAAAACTTCACCGATAATATAAACAAGAATAACGAAATATACTGTTCGATATATTTCAACAAAAGACCTGATTTTAAAGTACTTCTTAACAAATAAAAGTCCAACAAGAGCAGCAAAAACAGCAAGGTTAATTAAAAGGCAAAGAACATCTGGCTGACTATAGTAATAAGAAATATTCGCAACCTTTGAAAAACCAATCGGAAGATCGAATGAAAGTGTATCGTCAGTCTGATTACCATATGTAAAAGCATCTGTAAAAGAAGATACGTTATGGCATGAAAGACAAAGCAATGACATTGGTGACATTCCATCGAAATCAAAGGTTAAGTAGTACCACTCACCTTTCTCAAGAGTAACACCATCAAAATCAATTACAACGTAATTACGTTCACCGTTATAAAGATAAGCCTCAGCATAAGCAATAGTCTTCTCATTATCATCAGCCAAAGTAACATAAACCTTATCACTTGAAGTAAGACTGGATTTACTGCTGTTAATATTCAGACGAATATAATCAAGCTTACTTTCCTGAGCCTCAAAAGACATCTGATAATCAACATTCTTAACAACATCGATTTCAGAAGAATCACCAATAATATAGTTTCTTAATGTCTTCTCACCTGAAAAACTATTGAAAAACAAGGAAATAACAACAATAACAAGTACAGAAAAAATAGCCTGATAAATATAGTACTTCATCAGGAAACTATCGGCTTTTGCCAATGCTTTACGAACTATCTTCAAGCTATTTAATATATTCTTCACGTTATTAACCTATAAAAAAAGCCCGGAAATCAATGATTTCCGGACTATAGTGGTTGCGGAGGCGGGACTCGAACCTCACGACCTCCGGGTTATGAGCCCGGCAAGCTACCAACTGCTCCACTCCGCGGTATTATCTGATGCATTTTGGAATAATGGTGCTCGTGACCGGACTTGAACCGGTACGGATTTTACTCCGACGGATTTTAAGTCCGTTGCGTCTGCCGATTCCGCCACACGAGCCTATCCGTTAATGCCCAAAAATAATAACACCCAAATTTTAATAAGTCAAGCACAAAAAATAATGTCAATATAATTACATGTTTCCCTCTTCTATTGCTTTTAATATGTATGTTGTTTATATTTTTATTAATATAAATAAAAATATGAGAGGTGTATTTATGTTACTCGGACCAGAAAATGGCGATGAGAAATTGTTCTCTTCATCCGGCAATAACAGCCCAGAAAATGGTGACGGTTCTGTAAGTGAATCTTTTATCATTTCTATGAAGGCTAATGATCCTGAGACAGTTTCCGAGAAGTTACGCGAGCAGAAAGAGAATCCTCTTCCTACTCCTACTTTGAACTCAATCGAAGATGAGTTCGATAACTTTGAATTTGATTCTTCAATTTCTGCATTTAAGCCACTTGGCAATGCTCCAGCATCTAGTCCTGCTCCTGCACCTAAGGCAGCAGAACCAGCTCCTGCTACACCAGAGGTTAGAAAGCCTAATCTTGATTCTAATACAGTAGATGATATTGCAAGCAAGGCAAGTGAGAATCCTCTTTTCGACGACAACGATCCAGATATGCTTGCTTTTGCAGGCGTAGAGAGTTCAAAGCCTTTCGCAAATGGTCAGGATTTGGATTTTGCAGGTTCAACAGGATCTACAAGTCCTTTCTCAAATCCTGCTCCTTTGTTTAATGACGATTTGGAGCTTGATGAGTCTTCAATGAACATCAATCCTTTCAAGGCTGCTGCTCCAGTTGAGCCTAAGGAAATTGAACTTCCTGCTAAGGAAGAAATGCCGGCTGCTCCTGAAGTAAAGCCAGAGCCTGTTGAGGACAAGACACAGGAATCTGCTCCTGCTAACATGCAGACATATGGTAATGTTAAGTCTGGCGTAAATGCGTTTGGAAAGAAAAAGCCAGAGGCAAACGAAGCACCTGCTCCAGAAAATAAGGTTGAGGCAAAGCCTGCACCTGTAGCAGAAGCACCTAAGGCTGAAGAAATGCCTGCTGCTCCTGAAGCAAAGGAAGAAGTTAAGGAAGAGATTAAGGAAGAAAAGCCTGAAGAGCCAAAGATTGCTGCAAGTGCTGCAATCGCTGCTGCAAAGGCTGCCAAGAATAACGAGCCAAAGGCAGAAAAGAAAGCTGAGGTTCCAGAAAAGAAAGATTCTCGTGCTGACAGAGCTGCTGCTGCAAAAGCTGCTAATCAGGCTCCTAGTCAGTCCTCTAATCAGTCTTCTGCTCCACGTCGTCCTGCAGCACCAGTTAAGAGACCTTCTGCTCAGGCAAGAGCTAACGAAGCAAACGCGCCTATTAATTCAGCATTTGCTCCAAAGGGACGTACAAATGCAGCTGCTGCACCTTCACCTACAGACAGACCTATCCCACCTGCTCCACCTAGAACTTCTCAGACAACAATTCAGCCTGTAAACCAGGTTAATTCCAAGAAGAGAAAGAAGGAAAAGGTTCGCAAAGAGCCAGGCAAGACAAATATCATTGTTCTTGTTGGTATTCTCGTAGGTATTGTTCTTCTTACATTTATTGCAGAGAAGCTTTCTCAGCCTAAGGACGAGCCACGTACTGTTCCTACAACTGCAGAAACAACAACAATGGAAACTACAGTTGAAGAGACAACTACAGCTGAAACAACAGCAGCTACAACAACTACTGCTGCTACTACAACAACAGAAGCAACTGAAGAAACAGATGAGACTACTGAGGTTGAGGAAACAACTGAGGAAGAGACAACAGCAACAACTACTGCTGCTGAGACAAGTGCTACTACTACAAGATCTTCTTCAACAACTGCTGCAACATTCTCTTACAGCCTTAAGAATCCACATACATCTCCTGAAGGTGTTTCATTCGATATCGCTGTAACAAACACAGGTTCTGCTGACCTTAATATGGCTAATGCTCTTACAACATTCACAGTTACAGTTAACTGCGATGCTGATATCACAAGCATCTCATCTGATTCATTTAACTTTACTGTTGATGCTAATGACCCACACACATTCCACGGTCAGATCAGAAGCACAAGCGTACCTGCTGGTGAGACAGTTAACGTTTCAATCGAATGTACAACATCTTCTCATGTATCACACTTCACAGTTAACTATTCATTCGAATAATAACTAGTTGGTTTCAAAACAAATTAAAAAAGACGTGAGTTTCACCTCACGTCTTTTATTTTGTCTGTATTTATAAGCATATTAAAAGGCCAGAAGAATCTGGCCTCGTAAAAACTTAGGAATACTATTAAATATTACTTTTCAATCTTCATACCTGAAAGGAATGCATTGATAAAGCCATCGATATTACCATCCATTACTGAATCAACATCTACAAGCTCATAACCAGTTCTCAAATCCTTAACAAGAGTATAAGGACAGAATACGTAAGATCTGATCTGGCTACCCCAGGCAATATCCATCTGATTTCCCTTAAGGTCTTCAATCTTCTCCATCTGAGCTGCCTGTGCAAGAGCGAAGAGCTTTGCCTTAAGCATTTCCATAGCTGTCTCTCTGTTCTGAATCTGTGAACGCTCTGACTGACAAGCTACTACTACGCCTGTTGGAATATGTGTAAGACGTACAGCAGAGTCTGTCTTATTGATGTGCTGTCCACCCTTACCAGTTGAACGGTATGTATCAACACGAAGATCAGATGGATCAATCTTAATCTCAATTGTATCGTCAAGCTCTGGCATAACTTCGCATGAAGCAAACGATGTATGTCTTCTTCCTGCTGAATCGAATGGTGAAATACGAACGAGTCTATGAACACCAAGCTCTGATCTCAAGAAGCCATAAGCATTCTCACCTGAAATCATGATAGATGCAGACTTAATACCAGCCTCATCACCATCAAGATACTCAAGAACCTTTACTTCATAACCATGAGCATCAGCCCAACGTGTATACATTCTGTAGAGCATTGAAACCCAGTCTTGAGCCTCTGTTCCACCTGCACCAGCGTGAAGTGTAAGAATACAGTTATTCTTATCGTGCTCACCTGTAAGAAGTGTCTCAAGTCTCATCTTTTCAAAATCAGCCTTAAAAGACTCTAAGCCTGTTGTAAGTTCCTCGAGATAATCCAAATCTTCTTCTTCGTTAGCAAGCTCACAAAGAGTAAGGAGGTCTTCTCTCTCGTTAGCAAGGCCGTTAAAATTATCAACCTTCTTCTGAAGTCTCTTAAGCTTTGTCTGAAGCTGCTGAGCGCGCTCAACATTATTCCAGAAATCTGGCTCCTGTGAACGAGCCTCAAGCTCAGAAATTTCTGTCATTACATGATCAATATGAAGAGAATCCTTAAGGTCAGCCACAGGCTGCTCAAAGCTCTCTAACTCAAGTCTAATATTATCGAACTCAAGCATTATTAGATCTTTCCTTTCTTTATTTCATCAGTAAACTCAGCAAGTCTTTCCATTGCTGTTTTAATATTTTCCATAGAAGCAGCATAACTGATTCTAACGTGACCTTCACCACACTTACCAAAAGCGTTACCAGGTACAATAGCTACCTTCTTTGACATAAGGAACTTCTCACAGAACTCCTCTGAAGAAAGGCCAGTGCTCTTAATACATGGGAATGCATAGAAAGCACCATAAGGAACAAAACACTCAAGTCCTGCTGCCTCACATCCCTGAATAATCACACGACGTCTGTGATTATACTCATCACGCATTTCAGCAATTGAATCATCACCCTCTAAAGCAGCCTTAACAAGTGCGAACTGTGCCATAGAAGGAGCACTCATAATAGCATACTGGTGAATCTTTGTCATTGGAGCGATAAGCTCATGTGGTCCAATAGCATAACCAATTCTAAAACCAGTCATTGCATATGACTTAGAGAAACCATTAATCATAATTACTCTGTCACGAAGTTCTGGGAACTTAACCAAAGAACTTGGTGCATCAGAAATATAATTAAGCTCGCAATAAATCTCATCAGAAACTACGATAACATCAGGATGTCTTAAGAGAACTTCCTTAATGCCCTCGAGTTCTTCCATAGTCATAATTGCGCCTGTTGGATTACTTGGGTAAGCAATAATAATAAGCTTAGTCTTATCTGTAATAGCTGCCTCTAAGTCCTCTGGCATGAGCTTAAACTCATTCTCCTGCTTAGTCTCAACAACTACAGGTACACCGTAAGCAAAGCTTACTGCAGCCTTATAAGCTACGAAACAAGGCTCAACGACAATTACCTCATCACCTGGATTTACAAGTGCTCTTACAGCAAGATCGATAGCCTCACTACCACCAACGGTGATAAGACACTCACCGTTATAGTCATAACTAACACCATAACGTCTCTTAATATACTCACAAATAGCCTTCTTAGACTCTGTATAACCAGCATTTGGTGAATAATGTGTATATCCATCCACCAATGACTGAATACCAGCCTGACGGATATTGTATGGAGTTACAAAATCAGGCTCACCGATTGAAAGTGAAATAACACCCTTCATCTCTGAAGCCAAATCAAAAAACTTTCTAATTGCTGATGGTGGTACGTTTTTTACCACCTCAGAAATCTTATCTTCATAATTTATCATAAAATAATAGCCTGCCTGTCATCGTTATCAGAACTATCGTAGATAATCCCGTTATCCTTATACTTCTTGAGAATAAAGTGTGTCGCTGTTGAAAGAACACCCTCAAGAGTTGCAATCTTGTCGTATACGAAGCTCGCAATATTTCTAATATTGTTATCCTGGTATACGATAAGCAAATCGAAGCCACCTGACATCAAGTAACATGCTGTTACCTTATCGTACTGGCTAATAATCTCAGCAAGCTGATTAAATCCCTTGTTACGAACTGGAGTGATACGAACTTCAATCATAGCTGTAACACTCTCAGGAAAAGACTTCTCCCAGTTAATCTGAGTTGTATAACCAACAATAATGTTGTTGTCAGTAAGTGTGGCGATTTCGGCTCGAACTTCTTCCGCTGACGCGCCAAGCATTACAGCGATTTCTTCCGCTGTTAACTTTGCATTCTTCTCAATAATACGAAGTAATTCTAACTGATCTACCATGTTTGTTTCCTCCTGACATAAAGTCTTAACTGGTAAATGATAACATAATATAGCGATTTATCCAAACAACAAAAAAGCCTGGCATATAGCCAGGCTCAATCGTTAAATTTTGTTTGAATTACTTCTCTGATGGCTTAATAGCAATCCAGCAAAGTGCAGCAATAGCAGCACCGATGAATGGACCAACAAAGAATACCCATACACACTTAAGTGCATCACCGCCAGCAAAAACAGCTGAAGCAAGTGAACGAGCTGGGTTTACAGATGTACCTGTAAAGTGAATACCGAAGATGTGAACAAGTGTCAATGTAAGACCAATTACAAGACCTGCTACATTGCTATACTCTGGCTTGCTTGTAACACCAAGAATAGCAAGAACAAAGATAAATGTAAGGATTACTTCGATAAGGAGTGAGATACCAATGTTCTCCTCATAAAGGCCATTAGCACCAAAACCACAGTTGAATCCCTTGAGCACACCAAGAAGGAGCGCACCAAAGATACCACCCAATACCTGAGCAACAACGTAACCGATAAAATCGTTAACACTCATCTTCTTTGAAATGAGCATAGCGAGTGAAACTGCTGGATTAATGTGGCATCCAGAAACGTTTCCAATTGAATATGCCATTGCAACAATAACAAGACCAAATGCAAGAGCTGTCATAAAGTAAGCTGAATTACCAATTGTCTTGTCGCATCCTACTACAACTGCTGTTCCACAAGCTGCAAGTACAAGAACACAAGTACCTATGAACTCAGCAATGTACTTCTTAAAAGAATCCATAACCTCAACCTCTTTTCAAAAAAATAGACAATCATAAGATTGTCTATTTCACTTTAATTTTTAAATTGTTCTAAATCAATATAATTTTTTATTTTGTAACTTAATTATAAAGATAAGTCTCACCGTTATAAGTAATTACTACTTCATTCTCTGAACCCTCTGGGAGAGCCTCAACGTGACCAACTACTCTAGCGTCGATGTTGAATGACTTAGCAATCTCGATGATTCCCTCAGCAACACTCTCATCACAGTAGAACTCAATTCTATGACCACAGTTAAATACCTGGAACATTTCCTTCATTGGGATCTCACCTGACTCATAGATTGTTCTAAAGATTGGTGGAAGCTCGAAAAGATTATCCTTAACGATTCTGATGTTCTTACCGAAGTCACGGCACTTAGCCTGTCCACCACCTGTGCAGTGAATGATACCTGAGATAGACTCACGATACTTCTCAAGAACAGGAACGATTACAGGAAGGAATGTTCTTGTTGGTGAAAGAATAGCCTCACCAACTGTCTGATCGCCATATGGCATCTTATCTGTAAGACGGAACTTACCACAGTAAGCCTTATCCTCACCAAGAGTATCTGAGAAAGACTCCTTGTAGTTCTCATAGTAGTACTTGTTAAGGAGCATGTGTCTTGCAGCTGTAAGACCATTTGAAGAAATACCTGAGTTATAAGAATCCTCGTATGTAGCCTGACCAAATGAAGCAAGACCAACAATAACGTGACCTGGCTTAATATTTGCTGCATTAATAACCTTTGAACGCTCAACACGAGCAACGATTGTTGAGTCAACGATAAGAGTCTTTACAAGATCTCCAACGTCTGCTGTCTCACCACCGCACATTTTGATACCAACACCAGCCTTCTCAAGCTTAGCGATAACCTCATCGTAACCCTCGATTACCTTAGCGATAGCCTTACCATCAACACGGTGAGCGTTACGACCAATTGTATTTGAAAGTGAAAGGTTCTCATAGCAACCAACACAAGCAAGATCGTCTGTGTTCATTACGAGTGAATCCTGAGCCAAGCCCTTGAACCAATCGTAGTTACCTGTTTCCTTAAACATAAGATAAGCTACTGATGACTTTGTACCAGCACCGTCAGCGTGAAGAGCTGTACAGTAGTTAACATCACCTGCTGTATCCTCGATAAGCTTACAGAAAGCACCTGGGAAAACACCCTTATCCTGATTCTTTACTGCTGCCTTAACGTCATCCTTTGTTGGTGAAACACCTCTGCTCAAATATGATTCAGCGGACATAAATAACCTCCGTAAATAAAATACATATAAATTTTCCGACCAGACCCGTAAGCCGGGTTCTGTGAAATGACAATCATCTATCTAGGTCAATAGTCTCCTAATGACTCAAGCCGTCTCCTCGAGGCCTGCGGACAACAGTTAATACCTCTCCACGACGTTGCTCCAGGTGGGGTTTACAAGGTGACTGATTACCCAGCCACCGGTGAGCTCTTACCTCGCCTTTTCATCCTTACCTACAAAGTAGGCGGTTTTCTTTTCTGTTGCACTTTCCTTAAAGTCGCCTTCACCGGGAACTGCCCGGCACCCTTGTCCTATGGAGCCCGGACTTTCCTCACGCACCAGCTTTCGCTTAATGGTGCCCGCGATTGTCTAGGTCTACTCGGAAAACACAATCATTTTAATGAAAAAATGAAATTATGTATATATTAAAATGTTCTTTCAGTTCCGTCAAAATATACAAATTCAACTTCAGGAAAAACCTCATTAAGTTTCTCGCTAATGTTTTTCATAAAGATTCTTTCAGTACTGTTATGGCCTGCAATTA
>JAZUDM010000013.1:0-81336 GCA_045639635.1 Saccharofermentans sp.
TACATGTGATACTGAGTATGCTAACTTCAGCCGTTCATGGGAAGATGTAGACCATAATATGATGTTCATCTTTAACAGATTAGTAGATACATCTGATGTAGTTGCAATTTATGTTAACGGTGTTGAATATACACGATAAAACTTATTAAGTTTCAAACGGATAACGGCCATTTATATGGCCGTTATTTTTTGCTTTAAAGATTATTTAGTACGATAGAAACATAATTCTTACACAACTGTCTGTTAATCTGCTTTGCATAGGAGGAAAGAATATGGCTTATAGAGTTCTATTGGTTGAGGATTCATTAAATATCTGTGAGGGGATCGTAGATTCTTTTAAGAGCAAGGCAGGGGATAATTTCATTATTGATGTTTTCAATAATGGTGCAGATGCAATTACTAATATGGGTAACTATGACATTGCATATCTTGATATTATGCTTCCCGGGGCTTCAGGATTTGATGTTTGTATGGCGATTCGTAAAAAGAGTGATTGTCCAATCATTTTTCTCACTGCTATTGGAACTGAAGAATCGATTCTCAAAGGATATGATCTTGGCGCTGATGACTACCTAGTTAAGCCCTTTTCTTTCGAGCAGTTGTTTGCAAAGACCAATGCTCTTTTAAGGCGTTTTTCATCAGAGCGAAAGCCAGTGGAGAAACTTGTATTAGATGAGATTGAACTCGATCCTGTTGGTATGCGTGTTTATGTTGATGGCAACGAAATTAGTACAACTGCCAAAGAATATTTCCTTCTTAAAGCATTCATGGAAAACCAGGGAATGATTTTAAGCAGAGAACAGCTTTTATCTCGTGTTTGGGGAAGTGATTTTGATGGCTCTGACAGAGTAGTTGACACCCATATAAAGAAGCTTCGTAAACTCCTTGGAAATTCCAGTAAACACATTAAGACAGAATTTGGCAGGGGGTATAAGATCCTATGAAAGAAAAACGAGTATTAACCAAGCCTAATTTTTGGCGTGTTTTAGGCCAGAAAGCTTTGGTTGCAATTATAATCGGTGCAGTTTTGTGTGGAGTATTAACAGCTTATATTAATGCAAAATGCAACCCATATTCTGGAGAAGAAATCTGTTCATTTGTTGCTGGGCATATTGAGTCAAGCGTGGGAATTGCTGTGTCAGATGCTGATATTTATGATCAGATTAGTGAAGTACCATATATATACGGTGCGTGTGTTCGTGTTTATAAAGACGATGAGTTAATGGCAGAAACTGCACCTATGGCAAGAATAATACATAATTTTTCACCATATGATGATGAGGAGGAAACCATTTGGTATGTGGTATCCCTAGATGATCTCGAGTTACTCGTTAAAGAATGGCCTTATCGATCTAGTGAGTATGAAGTACGAGATGATTCTACAATGCATTTCCAAACACCATTTTGGGGTACGATTTTTTCAAGATTTACAAGTAATCCTCAAGGCTATTTTTATTGTGGAACAAGTTACAAGTTTGAATTCAATTACAACGACGGCACTGCCGCTATTAGTGGTAAGTCCTCAATTAATTATGCTCATGATTATTTTGAATATTATTGTTTGCTTTTCCTTCCATATTTACCAGAAGACAGCCAGTATATTAACTCATATCAATTTTCTGCACTTGGTGAAGATGGTGTCATCCATAAATATGTAGTGGAAACTACAGATAATATTTATATGAGCAATGCGTTTAAAGAGACGGGTGTAGCTATGTATGTGCTCTATGGAATTATTGAAGTTGTTTGTTTACTTGTTGGAATTATCATTGCTATCGCAACTTATATTAACAGGAAGTATGTTTACGATATTTATTCTTATCGTACAAGTATTACAAATAAGCTCGCACACGATCTTAAAACTCCACTTATGTCCATTTCGCTTTATGCAGATAATATTAAGACAGGGGATCAGTCCAAAAAGGATTACTATGCGGATAAAATCATGGAAGATACATTTTTTATGAATGTGCTTATTACTAATACTTTGCTTCTTGCAAAGGCAGAAAATGGTGACACGCAGTTGGATGTTGAGGATGTCAACGTTAAAAATATTGTAGATAGCATTCTTGAAGAGTTTGCTGCTTCTTTCGAAAAGAAGAATATAAATGTAATTAGTAATATCGAACCAGAAACAACGGTTAAAACAGATAAAATCAGATTCAGAAATGCTGTAATCTGTTTGATTGATAATGCGTCGAAGTATACTGCAGCTGCAACTGATATTGTTATTAATTCAAAAGATTGCGTTTTGAGCATTACCAATACTTACGATGGAGAAATTAGTGATGTTTCCAATCTTAAAGAAGCATACGTTCGTGGTTCAAAGTCTCGAAGCGGAGTGCCAGGGAATGGTCTTGGACTAGCGATTGCAGACAGGGAACTTTTAAATCTTGGATTTACGTTAGATATTGAAGTCGATGGAAAATTGTTCGCCGTAATTATAAGATAAGATTAATAATCATTAATCAGTAATATCTTGAAGGTAACAGCAATGAACTCGAATTATAAAGTAATAAATATGGATGAGTACTATAGAAAAGGTGTGTTTAAGCACTTTTCTGACGACTGTAAGTGCTCAACATCAATGACAGCACGAATTGATGTTACAAAGTTAGTAGAGTATTCCAAGAATACTGGAACAAAATTCTATTTGAATTTCTTATATATCCTAAGTAAGGTTCTTAACTCCAGAGATGACTATAAGATGTGTTATCTCTGGCAGACTAATGAATTAATCTGCTACGATCAGATTAATCCTACTCAGTATGTTTTCCACGATGATACTGAAACATGTACAATTGCGTATTCAACTTACTACGAGGATTATAAGACTTTCTACGATAATGCGCTTAAGGATTTGGAGGAAGCAAAGCTTACACGTGAGTACAGGCTTGACAGTGCTAACCATCCAAACTGGTTTGATGCGTCTTATATTTCATGGCTTTCCTATGATTCCTTAAATATTGAGTTGCCAGACGGGTATTTATTCTTCGCTCCAATTATTAACTGGGGTAAGTATCGTAAGGAGTCTGACGCCTATATGATGCCAGTAACAGTACGTATGAACCATGCAATTGCTGATGGCTACCTTATTGCCAAGGTGTATATGCTCCTTCAAAAAGAGATCGAATTATTTACCGAGACTAGAAATTAACACTTTGTAAATCTTCGCCATAAACTCACACAGCAAATTCCTCATACTCTATAATTAAAATGTTGAAGATTGGTTTTGTGGGAGTTGGAGTTAATCAATGGCATTTTTATATCTTGTTTGTATTCTTGTTGCTCTTGGTTTGCTGTTTTGGCTTAAACTTTTTGATGTCCGAAATAGTACGACTCAGTTCGTCACTCTCTTAATTATCCTTGTTGCCAATCTTGGTTTCTATTTTGTTGCTGTTGCAACAACAGTATCGGAGGCTGTCCTCGGACAAAAAATCGGATATGTTTGTGGCGTCTTTATGCCTGCTTTCTATTTTTTTATGGTGCTTGAGATCTGCCACATCAATATCAAGACATATATTAGTGCGATTCTCCTTGCAATACAGTGTGCGATTTATGGTGTCGTATGTACAATCGGAACCAATGACTTATTCTATAAAAATGTAAGTATTGATACTGTTAATGGAACTACGGTTCTTGTTAGAGAATATGGTCAGTTACATGGCATATATATCGTTAGTATGTTTTTGTATCTCCTTGCTTCTATCGTAGTTGCAATTTATTCCGTTACTAAGAAAAAGAATATTAACAGAGGTAGCGTAATTGCTATGATTGGGTTCCTGATTCTTGGTGTTGGTGTTTATGTTTTTGAGAAGGCAATCCACTATACCTTTGAACTTGCTCCAGCAGCATATGTACTTCTTATGATTGGAGCTTTAATTCCAATCTATAAATCCAATCTTTACACAGTAGAAGAACAGAAATCTATTATTGATGAGCAGATGAAGCAGGTTGGATTTATTACTTTCGATACGAAGCGTAATTACCAGCATAGTAATGAGTTTGTCGCAGATATTTTCCCAGAGATACTTAACTATCGTGTTGGTCAGAGAATTGAGGGTTGTAGCCCAGAACTTCAAAAACTCATTAATCAGATTAATAATGTCGATGCACATATTAATACACAAATGTACGAGAATCATTTGCATAATGATATTGAAGCTTTTTGGGTTGGCGACAGGTGTTATGAGGGTAAAATCCACGAAGTACGAAATACTTTTGGTGTGGTTAAGGGATACACTATCGAGCTTAGAGATGATACAGCTGATCGTTTGATGATCAAGCTTAAGGAAAACTATAACAGAGAACTTAGCCGAGACGTTACTGAGAAGACAAGACGTATTCGTCGTATTCAGCAGAAGACAATTCTTGGAATGGCGCAGATGGTTGAATCTAGAGATTTGAGTACTGGTGGCCACATCAAGAGAACTAGTGATGTCGTAAAAATCTTTTCAAAGAAACTCAGGGATGCAGATTTTGGTTTTGACAAGCATTTCCTTAATAATGTTGTCAGAAGTGCTCCAATGCACGATTTGGGCAAGATTGGAGTAGATGACGCAATTCTTCGTAAGCAGGGAAAATTTACTGACGAAGAATACGCAATGATGAAGAAGCATTCCGAAATTGGTTACCATATGCTTAGCGAAATTCTCGAGGGTGTTGAGGAGCCTGACTTTGTTTCAGTTGCTGAAAACGTAGCCCATTATCACCATGAGAAAGTGGATGGAACAGGATATCCACATGGCCTTAAGGGTGATGAGATTCCGGTAGAAGCAAGAATCATGGCTCTTGCTGATGTTTTCGATGCTTTGGTTTCAAAGAGATGCTATAAGGAAGCTTTTTCTTATGACAAGGCATTCGGTATCATCGAGCATGATGCCGGCACTCATTTTGATGCTGCTTTGGCAAAGGTTTTTATCGATTGTAGACCTGAACTTGAGGAATACTACAATAAGAGTGAAGAATAATTAGGCGGAAAATTATATAGATGAAAAAAGAATTTTTAGATGTTGTTGATTTAAATGGTAACCCTACAGGCGAAGTAGTAGACAGAGAAAAGGCACATCTTGAAGGAATAATGCACAGAACTTCTCATGTCTGGATTGTAAGAGAAGTAAATAGCAGAATTGAGATTCTCCTTCAGAAAAGATGCGATACAAAGGATTCTTTTCCTGGATGCTACGATATTTCAAGTGCAGGGCATATTCCAGCTGGTGATGATTTCAAGATTTCTGCTGTACGTGAACTTCAGGAAGAGCTTGGAGTTAACGCGGTAGAAGATGAATTAATCTATTGTGGTGACAGAATTGTTAATTGGGATGATGAGTTCAGAGGCAAGCCATTCCATGACAGACAGTATTCCAGAATCTTTGCTTTATGGTGCGATAAGGATGAATCTTTCTTTACTCTTCAGGAGGAAGAAGTATCTGAAGTAAGATGGATGGATTTTGAAGAACTGATAACTTCAGTTAAGAACAATTCAATTAAGAATTGTATCGTTCTGGATGAACTTTTAATCGTTAAAAACGGAATAGAAAAGTAGTCAGTTTTTACTGATTTTTCACGGGTAAAAACGCAATATTTTTTGCGTGTTCCTACGTTTGTGTCCACAAATAGACGAGCGTTTACAAATTGTTTTTATAATCAAAGCATTACTAATGGAAATGCATTTTTTCGCGTGTTAGGATGAGAAAAAGGGGATTAGATTATGTTGCTTACGTACTATGTTGAAGTCAATTTAGTTGCGATTATTGTCGCTGCAATTTTGATGGGTCATGCATTCAGACGCACATCTCGCGGCGAATCCTCCAACATTATATATTTGATATCTTTGGGTTTATTAATCGCTATGTGCGTTGCCGATATTGTGGCGCTTACTTCAGATGGTCGTAATTTCTGGGGCGCCCATTTTGCTGTACTTATTGGTAACTCACTGTTCTTTGCGGCGCAGGCGATGCTCGCTTTTGCGTGGCTTTTGTTCTTCCAGATCAGACTTAAGATTATTAGAAATATTGTTTCAGTAAAGACTGCAATTGTGGCTCTTCCACTTGCTATTTTTATTGCTCTTGTTGTAGCTAACTGCTTTACAGGTATTTTGTTCTCAGTAGATGCTAATAATGTGTATCAGCGTGAAGAGTATATTTTCTTCCACTGGATAACTGAGTTGCTTTACGTTGTTGGCTGTGTGCTTCAGCTTCTTGTTGGAATCATTAGAGCAAAGACAAAACATCAAAGACGTGATATTGCTATGTATCTTCTTTATTTTGTTCCAACTTTGGTTGCTGGTGGATGGCAGATTTTCTACTTTGGTGCTTCAACATTCCAGGTTGGTGTTGCTATTTCATCACTTCTCGTATTCCTTCAGCTTCAGGACAAACAGTTGATTCGTGATGAATTGACTGGACTTAATAATCGTCGTTCTTTAAGAGATTATGAGGCTATGCTTGTTAATTCAGGTGAAGAGTATAATCTTACACTCTTCATGATTGATGTTGATTCATTTAAGCAGATTAACGATACATATGGACATGTAGCAGGCGATGAGGCATTGGTGGAGATTTCCCAGATTCTTAAGAGATCTCTTGCGGATGTTCATACTAACAACAGACTTATAATTTATCGTTATGCAGGTGATGAGTTTGTTGTTGCGGGAACAGATTTACCTCTCGATTTAATTAACCTTGTAAAGGTAAAGATTCAGTTGGAACTTGATAGAGTTAATGCTACCAAGAAGAATCCATTTGATTTAAGTCTTAGTGTTGGTTTTGGTACAGGTAAATGTAAATCTGCTAAGGATTTTGAAGAGATTCTTCAGAAGGCAGATGATTCAATGTATCAGGTTAAGTCCAGAAAGAAGAAAAAACTGAAGGCAGAGGGAAAGCCAGTCAGATAATAGTGAAATTAGAGGAGTATCGGGCAGTGATACTCCTTCTTTTTGCAAAAAAATCTGCCCAAACGTAAAAATATGAAGACTTGCGTACAGTTTGTACACAACTCCTACACATCAGAGAAGTAGCATTACCATACAAAATGAAATAGTAAGGTGATGTTATGAGCTTAAATCAGTTTATACCTTTTGAAAACAACGAGTATCTTCCTAAGAAGGATTCTTCCAAGTCTTCAAGACTCGTAATCCTTGAAGATGCAATTATCCATAATATTCAGGCAATTAGGAGTAAGACTAATGCCAGAATTATTGCTGTAATTAAGGAAAACGGTTACGGTACTGGTCTTCTTAATGAGTATAAGATTTTAAGCAGACTTAATATTGATATGTTTGCTGTAGCAAATTCCATGGATGCTTTAATCTTAAGAGAAGAAGGTGCTACAGAAGATATTCTTGTTTTAACTCCTGTTTACGACAAAGAGGAGTTATTAGATCTCGTTACAGATAATGTGGTAATCACGGTTGAAAGCCTTAAGCAGATTGATACATTAAATAAAATTAAGTCTGAAACAGGTATTACACCACGAGTTCATTTAAAGATTGATACAGGAATGGGACGCTATGGTTTTTACTATTCAGATATTCCAGATTTATCTAGGGCTTCTGCTGTTTTAAATATTGAAGGCTGCTACACACATCTTGCAGGAGGTAAGAATTATAAAAGAAGTGTCAGCAATCAGGTTCGTAGATTCAATAAAGCTATTCTTGATTTAAACTTCAGAGGAATCTTCCCTAAGTATGTTCATGTATCTAATTCAAGAGCCTTTATGACTTTTGGTGATCTTGGATTTAATACTGTAAGAGTAGGCTCAGCTTTACTTGGAAGAACACCTTCAGGCGGAATTTTAAAGAACAGTGTCTGGATTGAATCAGAAGTATTTGAAGTTATAAATAAGCCATCCGGGGCAAGCATTGGCTATGGTTCTCTTGTAAAACTCAAAAAGGATTCGAGCCTTGCAATAATCAAAGTAGGTTATGGCGATGGTGTTGGCCTTAAGATGGTATCTAATGACTATTCTTTTAAGACTATTTTTAAGGATATGCTAAGAAGCATTAAGCGCCATTTTGTGGGTTCTGATTTTTCTATAACAATTAATGGAAAATCTTATCCTGTAGTTGGTAAGCCAGGTTTTTCACATCTTGCGGTTGATGTGACAGACCAGGACGTTAACGAAGGCGATAAGATCAGAATTCGTATAAATCCACTTCTTGTTAACCCTGATATTCAGAGAGTCATTATTCCATCTTTGTGTTCATTATCTTAAGAGGTATGGTAACATCTACTTATTAAGGCGATTTTTCAGGAGTTTTGATGAATAGATTTGTTAGCAAATTAGTATCAGTATTTTTAGTAATCACTATGCTTTTTACTCTTACTTCCTGCGACTTTCGAAAGAAGGATAGGGAAGAGATTTTTCGTATTGCGGATAAAGTTGCAGATGGAGTTTGTGGATTAAATTATCTTAGAATCAGACGCCTTTCTACAAGTGACTGCAAAGATGATCTGGGACTATTTGATATGCTCAGCAGGTACTATGAGTTCTCTGAGTATAGTGACAGAAGCGAGCTTATAGAAGCAGTATTATCCACTATGACTTATACGATTAACGAAGAATCCTATCTGTTTTCTGAGCATAATAAAGTGTGTAGTCTGCAGGTTGTTTTTAATGTTGCTGATTTTGAGCAGATGGTAACAGATTTTGACGTGACAAAGGACAGAGAGACATTTATTGAAGCCGCTTCAACTTATGCGAGGAGAGACTATAAGCTTAGTATCACTTTTTGTAAAGAAGACGGTAAGTGGGGTGTAGGAGGTCTTCCTGGACCAACCTCATTCCTGATGACAATGTACGATAAAATCAGGGGTTTTGAATTCCATCCAGATCTTGATACTTCTGTTCGAATGACATCCTGGAGTGGAACAGCAAACAGCAGGTACGGAATGACACGTTCACTTTCCTATAATCTTGATTTTATAGCTGATGTTTCTGATTCGCAGATTCAGGATATTACCTTCGTTATATCTCATGAAGGTGAGGATGTTTACGAAGGTGCATATACATCTACAACTACTCACGATTTCCACGCAGACTGCTATGCTGAAGGCACAATCGCAGACGATGGAAACGGCTATTTTAAAGTAGGTGAGTACGAGATAACTTTTTTCGATGGCGATGGTAATGCTTTCTTTAGCGATACATGTGATGTATTAGAAGACAGCCACGAGGAAGTCATAGTGGAACCAGAAGAAGAGGAAGAAGATCCAACAAGTTCTTACTTTGGTCCGCTTCCATCAGGATACGTAAGATATGTAAATCAGGATTCAGAATTCTATACTAATACGAGTGAAGTTATTTTCTGCGATGTTAATGCCTTGTCTCAGGTGTTTACATATAGCTCAGGTGAGGATGAACTTCAGGTTGTATGCGAAGCCTTTAACGGCTTTAACGAAAGAATTGGATTTACATGGTATTACTCTTCTACAAATGACTTTAATGAGGCAGAGGAAATATATAGCGGTACAAGTATTCCTACAGACTATTTTGGACATTCTGTGTACCTCTTTGAACTTTCAGAAAGAAGTAGTAATTACGATATTGTAGACGGTTCTTACTGGTGCGTAATAACAAGCACAGATGGTCAGACGATCTATGTTGTAGGCTATGTAAGAGTTGAATAATTAGAGCAATTTAAAAGCTTCCCTCAAAACTATTGGGGGAAGCTTTTCCTTTAATTTATGTGAATTTATTTAATTCTCGTGCTTTTCCATTACGCTCATGTAAGCTGGTCTGATGATCTTGTTCATGCAGATTAATTCTTCGATTCTGTGTGCGCTCCATCCAACGATTCTTGCGATAGCAAAAAGTGGAGTATAAAGCTCTGCTGGAATTCCAAGCATGTCGTAAACAAATCCGCTATAGAAATCTACGTTAGGGCATACACCCTTATAGATCTTTCTTGAATTACGAATGAGGTCGATACCTTCTTCTTCAACGATGTTATAGAAGTTCATTTCCTCTGACTTATTCTTGCTTGCTGCAAGCTTTTCTACATATCCCTTGAAGATTACTTCACGTGGATCTGAAACTGAATAAATAGCATGTCCAAGACCGTAGATTAAGCCCTTGTTATCGAAGGCCTCGCCCTTGAGGATCTTACCGAGGTAATTTCTGATTTCTTCTCTGTCGCTGATGTCACTGACATTAGCTTTAATGTTAGACATCATGTCCATTACCTTGATGTTGGCACCTCCGTGCTTAGGCCCTTTCAAAGAACACATTGCAGCAGCAACAGCAGAATAAGTATCTGTTCCTGCAGAAGTTACAACACGTGTAGTAAAAGTAGAGTTATTACCACCGCCATGCTCCATGTGAAGAATCAAAGCAATATCGAGAATTCGTGCCTCGAGCTCTGTGTACTTCTGGTCAGGACGAAGCATCATGAGGAAGTTCTCAGCTGTTGACTTTGTTGGATCAGGACGATGGATATACATGCTTGTGTCCTTAAAATAGTGGTTATATGCATGGTACGCATAGGTAGCAAGCATAGGGAACTCTGAAATCAAAAGAAGACACTGTCGGATAGAGTTATCGAGCTCCAGGGAAGCCATATTATCATCGTATGAAGCAAGAGTAAGGATGCTTCTTGTCATGGAATTCATAATGTCCTTGGAAGGCGCCTTCATAATGACGTCTCTTGTAAAGTTTGTAGGAAGAGTTCTGTTGTCGCCAATGATTCTGCAGAACTCCTCGTATTCAGTAGCATCTGGCTTATTTCCAAAGAGAAGAAGATAAGCAATTCTCTCAAATCCAAATTCGCCCTCTTTAATCTCATCAATAAGAGAGTTTACGCGATAACCTCTGTACCAGAGCTCGCCATCGATTGGAGTTTTTACTCCGTTTTCCTCTTTAAAAGAAAGAACCTGGGAAATGTTTGTTAATCCGGTTAAGACACCCTTACCATTGATGTCACGAAGTCCTCGGTTAACACCATAATTTTTAAATAATTCTTCTGGGATAGCATCGTTCTTCTTACAAAGCTCAACTTTGTTTGAAGCGTAGCTAAATACATCTGACTTTACCATTCTAAAGCCTCCTTGAAAGTATTAAAGACACAAAATGCCATCCAAAAATTAGGGATGGCAAATAGAATGGCATATAAATATTCTGCAATTCCTCTGCCTGACGAAATTAGCTGACGGGCTAGGTTGAGGTAACCTTCCAAAAATGGATTAGCCCCAAAAGTGGGTCTTCCGCTGCTCATAAGGAGCACTCGACAATTTGCATCTTTGAACTAATTATAAAAGATTTTTGCTAAAATCTCAATTATCAGGCAGAATATCACAAGAATTTGCCACAAATTAAGAGGTAGTTTTTTTACGGTAGAAAATTTGTTATTCTTCTATTGTTTGTTAGGTAGGAGGAAAGGCTATGAAACTTAAGAAGTTTTTGGCGTGTTTTTTAACTTTGGTAATTGTTATGGCAATGGCTTTTGTTGTTGCTCCGGCACTTCGAGTAAACGCTGATCCAACAGCAGCTGTTGAGAGTGTAAATCCATGGGGAAATGGTGGACAGATTGTTCTTAACCTTTCAGGCTGTAGTGGATACCAGACAATTACTGTCGTAGTTGAATTTGATGGTTCAGTATCTTCTGCAAGTGGCTGGGGCTTTGACAGCTACTCAGTCAGCGGCAGCCGCGTAACAGCTACTGTAAGTGCAGATGGTCCAAATAACTGGGGATTTAATGGTAACGTTGGTATCCAGGTTGATGGTTCTAATATCACAGATGCAAGACTCATCTCAATTGAGGGTTCAGGTACTTCAACCCAATCTACAACACAGAATCAGACACAGCAGACAACTGCTAATACTGGCAATGGTGACACTTCTTCATCAGAAGTAAGTTTTGAGTATGCTGGTACTGTTGGCGATGACTGGCTCACAACTGATGGTGACAGAGTTGTTGATATGAATGGTACAGAGGTATGGCTTACTGGTCTTAGCTGGTTTGGTTATAACACTGGAAGTAATATTTTCGATGGTGTATGGGGATGTAATCTCCAAAGTGCTATTAAGGGTATTGCTGATCACGGATTTAACCTTATGCGTGTTCCAATGTCAGCACAGCTTTTGCTCCAGTGGAAGAATGGTGAGTACCCACAGGCAAACTATAATCAGGCATATAACCCTGAACTTGCTAACATGAACAGCCTTGAAATCTGGGAGTATGTACTTACTCTTTGTAACCAGAATGGTATCAAGGTAATGATAGACATTCATAGTTCTGAGACAGATGCCATGGGTCATATGGCACCACTCTGGTATACATCTAACATTACTGAGGAGCAGTACTTTGAGGCTATTGAATGGATTGCTGAACGTTATGCAAATAACGATACAGTTGTTGCTTACGATTTGAAGAATGAGCCACATGGTAAGGCTTCTGAGCCTGATCATGCTATCTGGAATGACTCAGATGCTTCTAATAACTGGAAGCATGCTGCAGAGGTTGCAGGTAACATTATTCTCGACTATAACCCACATGCTCTTATCGTAATTGAGGGTATTCAGATTTATCCAATTAATCCAGAGAGTAATAACTTCACATCTACAAACGATGACGATTACTATAACTCATGGTGGGGTGGTAACCTCCGTGCTGTAGCGGACTACCCAATCGATTTTGGTTCAGAGGAGCGTAACAGACAGGTTATCTATTCTCCACATGACTACGGTCCTGCTGTATATGCACAGCCTTGGTTTGAAGGTGGATTCACATATCAGTCTTTGATGGACGATTACTGGTACGATTCATGGCTTTATATTGATGATCAGCATATTGCACCACTTCTTATTGGTGAGTGGGGTGGCTTTATGACAGGTGATAACCTTACATGGATGACACACATGCGTCAGCTTATTGCTGACTACCATCTTAACCATACTTTCTGGTGTTATAACGCTAACTCTGGTGATACTGGCGGACTTGTTCGCGATGACTTTACTACATGGGATGATGAGAAGTATGAGTTTGTTGCTGAAGTTTTGTGGCAGACACCTGATGGAGAGTTCATCGGTCTTGATCACGAAGTTCCACTTGGTGAGAATGGTATCAGCCTTAGCGAGTATTCAGGACTTGATATCGCTGCAGTTGTAAACCCACCACACGATGGATCTGGTGCATCAGATGAGACTTCTGCTACTAACGCTTCTGGCGATGTAGTAACTGGAAGTGACGGCGAGACAGTTGCAGCTAAGCCTGAAAAGAAGGCTACAGTTGGTGATGCAATTAAGAAAGCACTTACTATTGTTGGATGTGTTATCGGTGCAGTTCTTGTAATTCTCGGAGGCTGGGGAAGTTACCGTTTGGGACGTGGTCCACGTAAGAAAAACTAAGTAATTCACTTAAAAATCACGAATGACCTGCAAATTGCAGGTCATTTTTAATGTTTGAATGTACAAAAATTGCTATGAGGTTAGCAATAATTGGTAAAGAAGTAATATATTAGCAATTTTCGCTGATATGTCACTTTTTTGCCATTTTTTGTCGATATTTGTGGCTGACCCTTGTATAATAATTAGGATATATGCGCTTAGTGGGGGATTTTTAGGCGCTTTCGTGGAGGATGCTTTATGGTTAAAGAACGTTGGATAAAAATCGCGTGCGCGGTTTTATGTGCGTTTTTGGGTTTTGGGTTATTTTCAAATTTAACTGCAAATGATGCTTATGCAGCATCAACTACTGTAAATGTAAGTACATGGGGTGATGCTGGACAGGTTTCCGGAACAGCCACTGGTTACGATTCTGGTACTCAGTATTGTACTTTCACGATTGAATTTAGTAAGGGTGAAGTCTGGTGTGAAGCCGGATGGAACTGCACTATCGTTTCAGGTGGTGATGGTGGGGATTCTGTCACAATCAGAACTACTCAGAATAATACAAACTGGGGTATCAGAGTTAATGGTACAAACCTCGATGGCATGAGCGCGTGGGTATCAGGTACACCTAGTGTTTCCCAGATTCCTGGAACAACTCCAACAACAACTACTGCACGAAGAACAAATGCCACAACCAGAGCAACCACAACTGCAGCTACAACTACACGTTCGACAACTGCTGCAACTACTACAAGAACAAATTCAACAACTGCAGCTACTACAGCTACTGCAGCTACAACACGTCCAGCTGGAACAGCTGCAACAACAGTTTCTTCTTCAGCTGCTATTTCACAAAGCTTAGCATCAACAACTACAACAACAGAGGCAACAACTACTGATCCATCTGAGACAGATGAGTCATTGGAGACAACAGAGACAGAGGAAGTTCTTCCACCAGATGGTGAAGAGACACTTGATTCTTCTATTGCTGCAGCAGTCGTAGCAGACGATGAGGCTACAGGCGATGGAGATGAGGGCGAAGGTACACCAACTCCTACTCCAACAGCAAGACCTTATGTTGCTGCTTCAACAAAGAAGAAGAGCGGCAGCGGTTTCCCATGGTGGATTATTATTTTCCTCATTATCGCTGGTGCATGTGGCTACAGATACAATCAGCTTTCAAAAGAAGATTATTACGGAATGGAGCTCCTTTGTGAGTTTATTCCTGGCGGATACGTTGGCAAGGTAATCGATAAGGTTGCTCCAAACTTGAGACCTAAGTCAACAACATCAAACTCACCACTTTTGGATAAGAAGGATGAGCCAGTTGTAGTAAATGGTTACCTTAAGACATCTAATACAAAGGCAATCAGACCTATGTATTCAAATGCACCTGCATCACGTCCTAGATACCAGAATGGTGCAGCTGCTGGTGCTACAGCTACTGTTGCAAAGCCATCTACTGCTACAAGACCTCAGGCATCTACCAGACCTGCTGCTTCAACTACAACAACATCAGAGTTGAAGCCACCTATTAAAAGACCTGCAAGCGCTTCTGTAAACCGTGCAGCGGCAGCTAAGACTACAACAGCTGCAGCTCCTAAGACAGCTTCTGCACCAGCTACACCTGCAGCACCTAAGGCTCCAATTAAAAGACCAGCAAGTGCTTCTGTAAATCGTGCAGCCGCAGCGGCAGCAGCAACTACTGCAGCAGCTACAGCTACAAAGCCAGCTGAGAACAAGGTTCCTGTTCAGCAGAGACCTCCTGTAAAGAGACCAAGCAGCAAGCCTTCTAGCACAATGAACAGACCAGACGGAACTGCACTTAACGTAGATGCAACTCCAACAGCTGCGGCTATTGCTTTTGAGAAGCAGCAGACTGAGCGTAAGGTTACACCTGCTATTGCTACAGGTATGGTTCCACCAGTAATTGAGAAGAAGGAAGAGCCTAAGGTTAGTCCATTCAGACAGGTTAAGCGTCCTACAGGCGCTGATTCTTCTAAGGAAGAGGCACCAAAGCCTGAGACTAAGGCTCCTACAGCTGAATCTTCTGATTCATACTTCATTCCAATGAAGTCTTATAAGAGAGAAGTTAAGAGCCCATTTAAGACAACTAATGCTGCCAAGGAAGCAAGCGAGACAAGCATTGGTATTGTTAAGGCTCTTGGTACAAATGAGAAGCATTCAACATTTAAGGCTACAGAGTTTAAGGAGCAGGAGACGATTGATCCATTTAAGCACAACAATCCTGATGAGAATGCTTAATAACAATTGCTTTTAGTGGTATTGGAATAGTTCAAAACCATTTCTAAACATAAACCAACTTGTGAAGAGAGTCGCCGTCATGGCGACTCTTTTTGCATCCTTAAAATCCAGTAGATTTGGACATATCGCTAGTTTGTATTTGACTGTCTATACCCTATAATGAATTGGCTACTATTAATAATATAAACATTAGAGGGATTTTAGATGAGTAAAGTTGCCATTATTACAGGTGCATCTTCTGGAATTGGTAAGTCTTTTGTAAAGGCACTTGCCGAGAATAACTTCATGTTCGGGAAGGAAAAACTCGATAAGGTTTTTATCGTTGCCAGAAGACAAGAAGAACTTAATAATCTCGTTACTTCATTTGGTGAAGTGTTATCACCTGTTGTTGCTGACCTTACATCTGAATCCGCTAACTATGAAATTGAGAAAGTAGTTAAGGATCAAAAGCACGAAGTATTACTTCTTGTTAACTGCGCAGGAATGGGTAAGAGAGGCGCACTTATGGATAAGGACGCTGAAAGCGCAGGAAAGACAATCGATCTTAATATCAGATCCTTAACAATGCTTACAAGACTTATTGCCCCATTTATGGCAAAGAACGGAAGAATTATTAATATCGCTTCATCAGCTGCCTTTATGCCACAGGTTGGCTTTGCAGTTTATGCAGCATCCAAGTCTTATGTAGTTTCATTTGGAACAGCAATGGACTTTGAACTTAGAGACAGAGGAATAAGAACACTTACAGTCTGCCCTGGACCAGTTAAGACTGAGTTCCAGATTAATGCTACTGATGGTGGTTCAGGGGAGTTTACAGGTTTTAGAAAGCTTGTTGTAGCAGATCCGGATAAACTTGCAAAGAAGAGCCTCAAGTCATCTTTAAACGGAAGACACATGCTTGTATATGGTTTTTCACAGAAGCTTTTACATCTTGCTTCCAAGATTTTACCAATGTATCCGGTTTTGTTTTTTGAGAAGTTATCAATGAAGAATGGAGATAAATAATGTTAGACGTATCTAATGTAGGACTTAGATTTGGTGCAAGAACACTTTTCGAGGGTGTTAACGTTCAGTTTAATAAGGGATGCTGCTACGGAATTATTGGTGCTAATGGTGCTGGTAAGTCTACTTTCCTTAAGATTATTTCTGGTGTAATCGAGCCTCAGAAGGGTTTTGTTACTATTCCTAAGAATGAGCGCCTCGCTGTCCTTGAGCAGGACCACTTTAAGTACGATGAGTTTACTGTAAGAGAGACAGTAATCATGGGACATAAGAGACTTTACGAAATCATGAAGGAGAAGGAGAGACTTTATAGTAAGCCTGACTTCAACGATGAGGACGGAATTTTACTCGGTGAACTCGAAGGTGAGTTTGCTGAGCTCGATGGATGGTCTGCAGAAAGTAATGCGGAAATCCTTCTTCAGGGATTAGGTCTTGGTGAAGATTTCTACGAGCGTCCAATGAAGGATTTAACTGGTGGTCAGAAGGTAAAGGTTTTGCTTGCACAGGCACTCTTTGGTGAGCCTGACTACCTGCTCCTAGATGAGCCTACAAACCACCTTGATTTGAACTCATGCCGCTGGCTTGAGAATTATCTCCTCGATTATGAGAACTGCGTTCTTGTTGTATCTCATGACCGTCACTTCCTGAATAAGGTTTGCACACATATTGTTGATATCGATTTTAGCAAGGTAACTTTGTTCCAGGGTAACTACGATTTCTGGTACGAGTACACACAGCTTTCTCTTCGTCAGCTCAAGGATCAGACAAAGAAGATTGAAGCACGCCGTAAGGAACTTCAGGACTTTATCGCGAGATTCTCTGCTAATGCTTCCAAGTCACGTCAGGCTACTTCAAGAAAGAAGCTTCTCGAGAACATGGAACTCCCAGAGGTTCTCCAGTCTTCAAGAAGATATCCATTTATCGCATTTAATCAGGACAGAGAAATCGGTAATGACGTTCTTTTTGTAAAGCACTTAACTGCAGATAAGGGTGGCCGTCAGACACTTAATGACATTTCTTTCACAATGGAAAAGGGCGACCGTATCGGTGTTGTAAGTAAGGATGAGGTTGCTATTACACACCTTCTCGATATTCTCGCAGGAGAGTATGCTGAGAGCGATTACGAAGGCGAAATTAAGTGGGGTGTTACAACAACACGTTCATACCTTCCAAAGGATAATTCCAAGTATTTCGATGACTGTGACTTAAGCCTCGTTGACTGGCTCCGTCAGTATTCAAAGGATCAGAATGAATCTTATGTAAGAGGATTTTTGGGAAGAATGCTCTTCTCTGGTGAAGAGGCTTTGAAGAAGGCTAACGTTTTGTCTGGTGGTGAGAAGGTTAGATGTATGCTCTCACGTCAGATGCTTGTAAATGCCAACGTAATTATTCTCGATGACCCAACAAACCATTTGGATTTGGAGTCAATCACAGCACTTAACGAAGGTATTAAGAAGTTCCCAGGATCAATTCTTTTCTATTCTCATGACCGTGAGCTCGTAAATACAGTAGCTAACAGAATCATTGAGATTACTCCAGACGGAATTATTGATAAGAGAATGGGATACGATGAGTATCTTGAGTGGAAGGCTGAAGAAGGTATTAACTGATTTACTTCTATTTCGATTAGAGAAATCGATGAATTGATGATAGAATAATTGAACAAGTGTTTTAGGAAATCAAAAGGATAGACTTTAATGAGACTTAACGGAATTTTTAAAGACGATATGGTTTTTCAGCGCGACGCTGATGTCAGGATCTTTGGCGAGACGACTCCTGGCAGTAAAGTCGTGATTAAGGCCACTATCAAGAATAAATCAAACAGAATCGTACTTAAGGGTGAGACTTCTGAGATTTATGACGATGGCTTCTTTGTCCTTACGATGCCTGCACTTCCAAAGGGTGGACCATATACACTTAAGGTTGAGGCCAAGGGTGAGAAATTAAGTGATGAGGATATTTTCTTTGACAGATATCCTTCAAAGCAGACTTTTGAAAATGTCTACTTCGGCGAGGTGTGGCTTGCTTCAGGACAGAGCAACATGGAATATCCTCTTATGAGGTCAGAACTTGCACGCCGTGATGTACCACAGTGCCCAGAAACAATGATTCATTTTTACAAGGTTCCAGAGCATGGAGTTTACGATGAACTTCAGCGTAAGGAAGAGGATGAGTCATCCTGGTCAGTTATCAGCAAGGATACTTGCGGTGACATGAGTGGTGTTGCTTATTATTTCGCAAGAAGAATCGAAGAATACATTCATGAGCATGGTGAGGATGCTGAGGATTTGCATTTCGGAATTATCGGATGCTATTCAGGCGGCTCTTCTGTAAGTGGATGGCAGAGCGTTGAATCTTTGAAGAAGACAGAATCAGGTCGTAAGTATATTGAAACTTTTAAAGCAGCATGCAGCGTAGTTTCAGATGATGTAATGGAACTTACTGCACGTCAGTATAAGGACGCACGTCTCGGTTACCTTGCAAAGGTTGATCGTGTTTTAAAGCAGAATCCATATACAAACTATGTAGATATGGAAAGAATTGTTGGCGGTTCACCATGGCCACCTCCAGATTCTCCAACAAGTATTCGTCGTCCTGGTGCGCTTTTCGATACTATGCTTCTTCGTGTAGTGCCTTTCTCTCTCCGTGGTGTTATTTTCTACCAGGGTGAAGAGGACTGCGAAGATTACGCTATGGACTATGGCGTAGTGTTTAAGACAATGATTGAGGAATGGCGTGAGGCATTCTGGAATGAGAATCTTCCATTTATTTTCTGCCAGCTTCCTATGTATATTTCCAAGGATAAGAAGTATATGGGCTACGACGATTATAAGTGGCCTAGACTCCGTGCTCAGCAGGAATATGTAAGTAAGACAGTACCTAACACATACATGGCTGTTCTTGCTGATTGTGGTGAGTTTGATAATGTTCATCCATCTGATAAGAAGACTCCTGGTGAGCGTCTTGCTCAGCTCGCATTAAGATTCATTTATGGATTTAATGAGATTCCTGCAGTTGCACCTTATGCAATTGATGTAAGAAGAGGTGAGGGTGTTGAGATTACATTTAGCGGTGATTTCGATATGCTTTCTCTCGTTACTCAGTTTGCTGTAGATGAGACTGGCTTCGAGCTCGCAGGTGAGGATGGTGAATTCTTACCAGCACAGGCTTCAGTTGATTTTGACGGAAAAACCGTAATTTTGACTAACCCATTAATTGAATACCCAATGAAAGTCCGTTATGCTTATTTTAGTTATGGTCTTGCAAATCTTGTTTCTGATACAGGACTTGCGGCTGCGCCATTTGAGGCAATAATTGACCGTTCTATTGGAGAATTTTATTAATGAATATTTCTTTTTTTATGAAACCTAAGGCGGAGGTTGCATATTTATATAATGATATTACAGTCCGCCAGGCAATTGAGAAAATGCACCACTATGGTTTTACTGCAGTACCTGTAATTGACCGTCAGGGAAATTACATCGGAACAGTAACCGAAGGTGATCTTTTATGGGAACTTGTAAGAGGTGAAGGCGGTGAGGAGTGCTCTATCCCTGTAGAGCGTCTTGAGGATATTCCTTTCTCACGTATTCCACTCCGTTATCCAGGAGATAAGTACCCAGCCGTAAACATTATGGCAACTGTAGAGGAGTTATTGCTCCGCGTATTGAATCAGAACTTCATTCCAATTGTGGATGATCGTAATTCATTTATTGGAATCGTTCCTAGAAGTGTTGTAATTAAGTACTTCTACGATAATTCAATTAAGAGTACAGATTTGTAAGGAGAATTACTATGTACGAAGAGTTTGTTACATGGCTTGATAATGTTCTTGATAACAGCCTTCCAATCGAGGGTAAGGCAGTAAACTTCAATATTTATGAAGAGGGCGACAACGAGTGGTCACTTCAGATTATTGTAGCTTCAAGATTTGATCCAGAGGATATGGACTGGGCTTGCGATGAGGTTTTCTCAAGCGAGGAAGATATCTACATCTGGAAGCAGGAAACATCCTGGGAAGAAGTTCTTGTTACAGCTAATAAGTGGATTTCAGATTATTTGGAGAATGGTAAGCACGCTGATTGCCTTAAGTCTTACGAGGCTGTTGGAAGCGGATTTATCGATGGAATCATTGAGATTTTATATCCAGTTTCCGAAGAAGTTAAAATCGACGAAGAATAATCCCGCATTTATAAAATTTTGCGCACAATAAAGGTGGTCTTCATTTGAAGACCACCTTGTTTTTTACATATTAGCTGCTGCTCTTTTAATATCTCTTATTTTATTAGCGATTGTAGAGCGGTTTACTGCTTTAAAATCTTCGACTGACTTGGTAATGTTCTCAGTCTGTCTGACTTCAACCTGTTTCTTACGAATTTCTGTTTCTATTGCCTTGATTGCATTGATTCTTGGTCTTACCAGGAAGAATATAACAATCATAATTGCAACGAATATCAAAGATATAATTCCAGGAACCATTTCATTGCCCTGGATAGCAAGTAAGAAAAAGACAAATGCCCAAAAGCCACCAACCATAAAGTTAATAACTAATGCTTCCTTTGGGCTGAAAGTCTTTTCAGGATTCTTAATGCTTGTGAAGTAGTACTGACGTTCCTTATAGCCTAAGGAAGAAATTTCTTTGTTAAGCATTGAAATCTTCTCTTTGGCTTCTACGATTTCATGATCTCTGGAATTGAAATTCTTTCCAATTTCAGAGCATTCTTTAAGTCCTGTGAATACCTTCATATGGGCATCGTCTGAAAGACTTATATAAGAATCAAAATCGATATCTTCTGATAAATCCTGAAATGATTCAACAGTCAAAGAAGAGACTGCATTGACCTTCATCTCTGCGAGTAACTTCCCAAGCAAAGCCGGAGTGTTATCCGGTTCTTTCTTAAGAAGAAATTCGAACATGTCGTAAGCTGCATTGTATTCTTTCTTGCGAAGAATATCTGTACCTTTTTTCAAAAGGTCTTCGCCCATAAAATAGTCGTAATCGTATGTATTACCACATGAATTACAGATGAAGTTTGCCTTGGCACTATCCAGTACAAGGTGTCCGGCACAACTAGGACATATATAAGCAAATAACTTCTCATTTATAGTCATTGCTATTAATCCTCTTTCTCATTGAAAACAGCCTTATAGTTCTTTCTTACCTTAGCCATACGCTCGAAGAGTTCACGATCAGCTTTATCCTTTAAATCCTTAGCCTGAATGAGTTCTTTCTTATCCTGCTGAGAAGCAGCAGCGATTGAAGTGATTACTCTCTGAAGTGCCTTGATTTCTGTAAAGTTCTTTATTGAAAGGAACAAGTAGAAACCAAAGTAGCACAATACCATAAATGCAAGGAAAATAACGATACCATTACCGTTAGTACCAGCTGCAAGCTGCCAAATAATTACTGCAAGTACTAAGGCAGTACCGATGGAATTTAATACGAGAGCTGGAGCTGCCTCCATACTTACTTTCTGTCCATTTTTACCAGGATAGTCAACAGTATGTGTAGCGATATGTGAAGCTGTTGATTCACGACTTCTGTTACTCTGCTCAATCTTCTCCTCAAGCTCAGGAATCTTCTTTCCATATTCTTTTGAAGTGATTACAGCATCGTAAGTAGCTTCGAGCTGCTCAAAGAATTCGCGTGCAAATGGATTATCTACTCTTGACTTATATGTAGACAAATCCTTCATTGGGCGTCTTGTCAAAATAACGTTGCTGTTAAAATCTTTTCCACTTGTAAATCCAAATGTTGCCATGAAGTGACCAATGTTGATTTTTGAATCATTAGGATTCTTCCTAATAAGATCGTTGAACAAATCAAGTGATGCATTCTGCTCACCGATTTCCAAATACTTAAAAGCACGTGACTCTGTATCTTCACTAAGTGAGAAGTCATAGTCATAGTGATTACCACAAGCCAAACAATAATAGTTTGCAGTTTCTGCCTTGTGAATAAGATCTCCGCCACAAGTTGGGCAAGAATAAATTGATTTTGCCATGTCCCCCTAAAACCTCGTATAAAAAATAGTACTAAATAATTATATGGAAAATTTGATTAATTTTGAATACCACATAATTGCAAAAAACTCTTCGTTATTATAAAAAAAGTGGCTTTTCTTTTGTGCGTAGTACATATATAAAAAAACAGGAGTGTTCTAAGTAGTATAATTAGGACGTAAATATTACGAGCCATTCATGCTGACTTATCGTATAAGGGAGGTTACATCATGGCAAATGTTAGATTAAACGAAGACAAAGAAGTAGTAAAAATGATTAAGGAAGGCCTTAAGGCCAAGGGTGGATATTGTCCCTGCAGACTTGAGATTAAGGACGATAACAAATGTATGTGTAAGGAATTCAGAGACCAGATAGATGATCCTGAATTTGAAGGTTATTGTCACTGCAGACTCTACTATAAGTCCAAAGAATAATCGTTTTTTAGGAGTATTAATGAATCAGATTTTTAGTCAGAATCAGAAATTAGGCAGTTTTGAAATCGTAAGAGTTCGCGAAGCAGAAGAAATAGGTGGAATCCTTTATGAGATGAAGTCTTCCATCTGTGGTGCGAGACTTATGTTTTTACATACAAGCGAGGAGAATAAGCTTTTCTCAGTAACTTTTAAAACAATTCCTTTTGATGATACAGGTGTATTTCATATTTTGGAGCACTCTGTTCTTGGCGGGTCAGAAAAGTATCCTGTAAGAGAGCCTTTTGTCGAGATGATGAAGAGTTCCATGAATACTTTCCTTAACGCAATGACTTTCCCGGATAAGACCATGTATCCTGTTTCAAGTCGTAATGAGAAAGATTTTATTAATCTTACAAGCGTCTATCTCGATGCTGTATTTAAGCCTGCAATTTATACGAATCCTAATATCTTTTATCAGGAAGGCTGGCATTATGAAGTTGATCCTGAAAGCAACGAAGTAACAGTAAATGGCGTTGTATATAACGAGATGAAGGGAGCTGAGAGTTCAGTAGATGAAAGAATGGTAAATGCCATTCACAAAATGCTCTTCCCGGATACATGCTATCACTATAATTCTGGTGGTGCTTCTACCGATATCCCTAAGCTTACTTACGAGCAGTTTATAGATACACATAAGAAGTTTTATAGCCCGGATAATGCAGTATTTTATATTGAGGGTGACCTTGATATTAATGCCGTTATTCCATTAATCGATGGATATCTTTACCACGAGGAAAGTTTTAATCCTGAGATTACTTTTATTAAGCGTCAGGAGAAGACTATACCTCAGGCGACAATTGTTGAATATCCTGTTGATGAGGGTGAGGATTTAAAGCAGAAGACACACTACTCTTTTACAAAAATCTGGTCTGATTCAATTGACTATGTAAAGGTCTATGGAGCAAAGGTGATTAATAGTTATCTTAATTCTTCTAACAGCGCTCCTTTGATGAAGAAAATCCTTGAGAAGAACCTTGCCAACGACGTTTCAATTAACGTTCAGCCTGCGCTTGCCCAGACATATTTATGCATGGATTTCTATGGCTCAGAGGAAGGTAAGGAAGATGAAATTAAGGCCACCTGGAAAGAAGTCTACGAAGAGATAAAAGAGAATGGCTTTGACAGGGATGAGCTTGAGGCAATCCTTTGCCGTCTTGAATTTATTGCTTTGGAAGAAAGTGAGCCAAAGGCAATCGGGCATGCTGTTTCTGCTGTTTCAAACCTCCTTTATGGGGACGATCCTTTGGAGGGATTAAGCCGTAATCCACTCTTGAAGGCGCTTCGTGAAGGTCTTGATACTGATTTCTATATGAATATTCTGGATGCAATTTTTGATGAATCCAATATGTCTTATGTTATGGCAAAGCCTTCTACTACTATCGCTTCAAAGGAAGAAGAGGCAGAAAGAAAGCTTGTTAAGGAACTTACAAAAGACTGGACTTCCGTGGATTTTGAGAACGCAAAAAACAGGGAAGAAACTCTTAAAATCTGGCAGCAGACTCCTGATTCAGAAGAAAATTTGGATACAATTCCAAAACTTAAGTTAAGTGATGTTTCCAAGACTCCGCCAAAGCGTATTACTAATGTATTTGAGCTTGATGGAGTAAGAGTATTAACTCACCCTGCCCAGATTTCTGAACTTACTTATTTAAGATTTTATTTCCCTATCGATAAGAAGTACCAGAAATTAATCGGTGAAGTTAATTTCCTTACAAACTTATTCACTGAACTTCCAACAGCGAATTACGATGTAATGGGATTAAACAGACTCCTTAAAAAGAACTTTGGATCTTTTAATACATCTTTTTCATGTAGTTTTAAAAAGTGGCATAAGGACGATGCTTTTGCTTTCCTTGTTTTGTCCATAAGTGTCATGAAGAGTAATATTTCCAAGGTCGCAGAAGTTATTTCTGAAGTTCTTGAAAACACTGATTTTAATAACAAGAATCTTATCTTTAATATTCTTGAGCAGACATTCGATGGCTGCAGAGAGGATATTATTAGCGAGGGTAATTATATTGCCCGTGACCGTGCTCTGGCACCTTCAAGCGTACATGCAACTATCGTAGAGAGAATCGATGGTTACGATTACTATAAGATGCTTAAGGGCTATAAGTCAGACTTTGAGAACAAGGTAGAATCCTTTATTTCTTTCGCAAATGAATTCATGAAGGATACATTTACGAGAGATGGTCTTGTAGTAAGTTTTACTGTTAGTGAAGCTGATTCTGTATCTCCTGATTTTATGGAGGAATATAAGGTTCACGAGATTCTAAGCAGTATCCCGGAAGGACTAAGTGAAGGCAGAAATGAAGCGGATAACCGTAATAATTCAAAGTAT
The DNA here is from genome assembly GCA_045639635.1 of Saccharofermentans sp. GTDB lineage: Bacteria > Bacillota > Clostridia > Saccharofermentanales > Saccharofermentanaceae > Saccharofermentans. Next base: position 25,411 of record JAZUDM010000013.1, read on the forward strand.
CTCTTTGACGATAAGATGGCTCCTTTTAAGAAGACATTTATCAGAATTCCAGGTAAGGTTGGCTTTGCTTCAACTGCAGTAAATGCTGATGGAATTGGATACAATCTTGATGGACGCTGGAATGTAGTAAAAAACATTGTAAGACTTGAATACTTATGGAATCGTGTTCGTGTTCAGGGTGGTGCATACGGCGTTAATATGGGCGCTAGTAATACAAATATGCTCACATTTACATCTTATCGTGATCCTTCAGCTGTAAAGACATTCGATGTTTATAACCAGTCAGGAAAGGCGCTAAAGGAAATCGTCGATAATGGAATTAATCTTGAAAAGTACATTATAAGTGCCATAAATGACCTTGAGCCACTTGTAGCTCCTAAGCATTATGGTTCACTTTGTGACAGAATATATCTCGATGAAGTTACTGATGAAGAGAGAACAAAGAACTATAACCTAAGACTTAACATGAAGGTTGATGATTTGATTTCAATTGCAGCAAGCATGGATGAACTCTTCTTAAACGAAGAGAACCTTAGTATGTGTCTTGTTGGAAATAACTCAGAAGGATTTGATCCTGACGTTACACTTGAACTTTGATTTAACGGAGAAGTGCCTTCTTGTCGTTAGCAACTCTATGAAGTTCCATCTCGAAGTCCTGTCTGTTCTTCTGAATCATTGTCTGTAGCTGAAGTCCAACGAAGAAAGACTGAATTGCTGCGATCATTGTAAATCCGCAGACAATGAGAGTAGGGAAGTTAGGAACAAGACCTGTCTTTAAGTACTCGATAAATACAGGAATAAAGAATGCAATTGAAATAAGAGCAAGAAGTCCTGCGAAGATTCCAAAGAATCCGAGTGGATTATAAGTTCTATAAAGTCTTACGATTGTACGAAGAACCTTAAGTCCATCTGAGTATGTATTAAGCTTTGACTCGCTGCCTTCTGGTCTGTCTCTGTAGTCGATGATTACGTTTGCAATAGACATGTTCTTATCTACAGCGTGGATGCTCATTTCAGTTTCAATTTCAAAGCCCTTTGAAAGAACTGAGAATGTCTTAACGAACTCATAACTGAAGGCTCTGTAGCCAGTCATAATATCCTTAATATCGTTCTTAAATAAAACGTTAATGCTCTTTCTTACAAGAGAATTTCCAAAGTTATGGAATGGTCTTTTATTCTCTGTAAAGTATGTTGAAGAAAGGCGGTCGCCTACAACCATATCCACATTTTTGTTAAGAACGAGGTCACACATTTCGCGTGCATTTTCTGCAGGATAAGTGTCATCTCCATCCGTCATGATGTAGCACTCCGCATCGATTTCGCGGAACATTCTTCTGATTACATTACCCTTGCCCTGAACGTATTCGTGGCGAACCAAAGCTCCCTCTTCCTTTGCAATAGAAGCGGTATTATCTGTTGAGTTATTGTCGTAAACGTAAATTGTTGCTTCAGGCAAAACCTTTTTAAAATCAGAGATTACCTTACGAATAGTTTTCTCTTCGTTATAGCATGGGATTAATACTGCAATCTTATCCATTATCCTGACCTTTCTTAAAACCGCCTGCAAGCATTATCGACAAGTAAAATGCTGCTACCTCAATTGCAGGGAGTACATAGCGTGTATCCTGCGCAGGGATTGTAATTGCAAGCAAAAGCATAATTACTACAATCGGTATCAAAGGTATTATCTCATATCTTTTCTTCTTTTGTGTAAGTGTAACGAAGCATGAGAAAAGCAATACGAAAGTAGCAACTCCGCCTCTTGTACAAATAGCACGTGTTACCGGGTTATGGTCAAGAGGAACAGTAACGTTTCTTGTAAATCTATAGAAGAATGTGTAAGAAATTTCTACTGCGTGATCTACTTCGCAAAGTGCCATGCTTCCAGTTCCATCAGGAAGTCCGTATCTCCAGAGAATGCTGTTCATGTCAAAAATAGCGCGGGCATAGATTATTGGATGCTGTGCAAAAAGCTTCGCGTTTATTTTAATTAAATCTGAACCAAAATCCTCATTATCTACAAGATCTCTGAAGGCGAAATATCTGTCGCCAAGATTACCCCATGGACGTGACATATCGTCAGCAAGATATGGTGTATAGCAGTTAGCCCACTCCTCGATTGGCATGAGTTTTTCAAGAGTAGCCTTATCTTCAGGAGAGAACTCAACTCCAGCCTTGGCAGCAGCACCGATTGCCGCCATTGGTGTTCCATATTTAACGCAGTCAGGATTAGGGATAACGTTAAGAGCAGAAGTCAAAATTACATTTACTACGATTAACGCCAAAAGGTGTACTACAAAAACACCGAGAGTTTTAATTACAGCGTTTTTGTTCTTTATAAAAAGCATTCTTAAAACGATTGCGAAATCAACGATAAATACAGGAACAAATCCACCGTGTCTGCAAAGAATTGTAAAAAGTGGAAGTGTAGCCCAGACAAGAATATCCAGGAAATTTACTTTGTTAGTTCTGATTACCTTAAATGCAACTGCAGTAACTGCAAGTGTTCCGATTGCAAATACAACGTCCTTTGTCATGCTCTCGAGGTATAAGGCAGGAGTAAAAAGACCACACATAATTATTGTATAGAAAGATACTGCTCTTGGAAGAACCTTGTTAAGCATGTCGATTATATAGAAATTAAGAAGAACCCAGAGAATTGACTGAACAATAATTACAGAAAATGGTGCTGGGTAAATTCTTGAGCAGAGTTCAACAAACCATACGTATCCGATTGTGTGCCATGCATCCCACTTGTCAGCATTAACGAGGTTTACTACAGACATGATGTCACCGTAAACAAAAAGGGCAGGGATTGCACTGAATGTAAAGAAGATGCTCTCAACTAATACTGCTGCCTTGCAAAGAAGTGGGTGAAAGAAAGATTTATTCTTCTCTTTGCCATCACCTTCGGTAATTCTTTTAAACAAAGAGTAGATACAAAACCAGATATTTGGCCCGATTAAAACTAAATATAGAATTCCTGTAATAGCAGGAGGAATGGATGAAAGATAAGGAGCCTTAACTAATTCAAGAGGTGATACCTGAATTAAGAAAAGTAAGGTAAAAATACTGCTGCCAGCAAAGAGTTTCCTGTCCATGTTCTTGAACCTGCCCCTGCGCCAGCAGATAAGATTGACCACTGTTGCTACTATAAAAGTAGTAATCGTAATCGCCAGTGAATCAGTCATATTTTTCCTCCCTAAACTTCCTCGGAAAATATATTACCACGCATTTTCCTTTAATACTCCTAAAATCTTCTAATATATGTAATAATGGACGGGTAATTTTGATTAAGGGGATTAAATCTATGAAGATTGCAGTTAGTTTTGATAACGGCCAGATTTTCGGTCATTTTGGTAAGACAGAGACATTTAAGATCTATGAGGTGGATGAGGAGAAGGTTATCTCTTCAGAGGTAGTTGCTTCTAATGCCCAGGGTCATAGTGCCCTTGCTGATTTCCTCTCATCTTTGGGTGTAGACGCAGTTGTTTGTGGTAACATCGGTGAGCAGGCTCTTTCACTTCTCGTAGGTAGTGGAATTAACGTAGTAAGCGGTGCTTCAGGCGATGCCGACAGTGCAATTGAGGCTTTCCTTAAGGGTGAGCTTTCAGGTGGAGTTAACTGCCCATGTGGCGGTGACGAAGAAGGCGGCTGCGGTGGCTGTGGCGGAGGCTGCGACGGTGGTGGCTGTGGCGGTTGCGGCGGTGGTTGCGGCGGCGGAATGCCTGAGCCACTTTTCGAAGGACCTAATGTAGGTAAGGCATGTGTAGTTCATTATCACGGCACATTCGACGATGGCGAGTGCTTTGATTCTTCTTTTGATCGTGGTGAGCCTATCCAGTTCATCTGCGGCGTTGGCATGATGATTCCAGGTTTCGATAAGGCTGTAGCTACAATGAACAAGGGTGATGTTGTTAATATTCACCTCGAGCCAGAAGAGGCTTACGGTCAGCCAAATCCTAACATGATTCTTGATTTGGAGATTTCACAGCTCCCAGGTTCTGAGGATCTTAATGTTGGTGATCAGGTATTCCTTGGTAATGCTATGGGTCAGGAATTCCCAGTTAAGGTTGTTGAGAAGACAGAGACAAAGATTAAGCTTGATGCTAACCACGAGATGGCTGGTAAGTCTTTGAACTTCAAGATTGAGCTCGTTGATATTATCGAAGCATAAGTTTTTCTTCACACACTTTTACCTAGATTTTGGACAATCTTTGCCACAAAGAAAACCCTATACAATTTAGGAAAAGAGTAGAATAGGGACAAGTAAGAAAACTCTCCCTCGTTTCTTACTTCGTAAAGAAAAATCTCATAAAAGTACCCTCTTAAATAAGCCCCCGGACGTTTGTCCGAGGGCTTATCCATTGCCGTAAATTATTAGTTATTAATCTTTAACCTGAATGAAAGTACTATCTGAAACCTTAATGCTTTCCTTGGAAGCTCTCTTCAAAATAGTCTTTACTTTCTGACCGTAGTCGCTGATATCTTCAGGAAGCTTATCTAATCCCTTTAAAGAGAACTCAACTCTCTTTCCGATATACATAGTTGAAACTGAATCATAAAGGGCGTCTAAGTTCTTTCCATAGTACTCAGGAAGAGTCATGGCCTTCATGAGAATGTTCTGAATATCGTCCTTTGTTTTAGCGTTTGCTACATTAATTTCAATCTTTTCCATATTATTCCTCTCCGTAAAGTAAAGTGAATGTCTCGTAGTGGTCGCCAGTGTAGTAAATAAGGCCGTCATTTGAGAAGATGATTCTTTCTGCGCCTCTGCTTCTGGCACCAAGTGTATTAATGTCGCATTCGTGATATTCGCGCCCAGGTGCTTCCGGGAGAAGTCCTTCGTAGTTTCCAAAGTAATCGCCACCGATACACATGTTTGGCGCATAAGGCTCAAGGGATCCGCCTTCCCATCCAAGTGCTCTTGCCTCATTCTTTGTCATGAAGTTATGTGGAAGCTCGCCATAGATATGAATATAAAGCGCAACGTCCTCCATTGTTGTGTAGATACCATCAACATCAAGTGTTGCTTCTTCGGAAGTTTCCTCTATAGTTGTTTCTGCTACGGTAGTAGTTTCTTCTGCTTCCGTAGTTTCTTCGGAAGTTTCTTCCACTGCTGTTGAAGACTCTGTTGTAGCAGTAACTACAGTAGTTACGATAGTGCCATCTACATCAAAAACAATACTGCAGGCACTAAGAGCGAAAAGCATAGCTACCGCAATTAATGTACTAATGAAACGTTTAAGTAAGTTGTTTCGCATATTACTATCTCCTATTTGACGTATATGTGTATATTATACATTCACTTCTGCTGATTTTAGAGGAATATATATTGACCTGATATGTTGTATAATCCATATAGGGATTCCACCACGAGGGAGGATAGATTTTTGAAGAAAAATAGTAAATCAGACTTTTACTTGTTTTTATATGACATGCGTCAGCGAATGCAGGCAAGACGTAATACTTTTCTTGTAGTTGTTATCTGTCTTGCTCTTATAGTTGTATGCGTGACTATCGGTTTGATTGTTCGTGCTGTCAAGAACCACGATGTTGCGAAGGCCGTTCATGAGCAGGTAGAAATTATTGAAGAAGTAGTAGAGGAAGACATTATTGGTTCAGAGGGTGAACTTACTGAGGTAGTATCTGCTCCAGCGCTTTCTGAATTGATTAATGTTTCTGAGCTTCGTACAGTTACTTCAGACTACAGATCAATCTGTGTTGTAAGTACTGATAGCGGACCTGTATATTACATCCTTTATAACGCAACTGTTGTTGCAGGAATTGAGATGGATCAGGTTGAGTACGAGATTGACGATGAGAATCACGTGGTAAGAATTACTCTTCCTGACGTAAGAATTCTTGAGTCTTCTGTTGATGTCGGCAGCATGGAGTTTATTTTTATTAATAACCATTTTGATACTCCTGAGACAGGTGCAGCAGCTCAGCGTAACTGCCAGGCAGCACTTGACCAGCGTTTGGAAGGCGATACTGCTGTCCTTGATATGGCACGTGAGAATACAACTAATGAAGTTGAGGCCATGTTCCAGCCAATTATTGATCAGTTCTACTCAGAGTACACACTTGAGGTAGTTTACGAGTCTACACCAGGAGGTGCTCAATAATGAATAAGAAGATTATTGCAGTTTTTCTTACATTAACACTTCTTGCCACATCCTTTTGTGGATGCAAAAAGAAGAAAGAGAAAGATGAAGAAAAGACAAAAATTCCTGCTGTTGCAGAGACAACTGTTGAAATCCTTGAGACTACAGAATATGTTCCAAGTCCTGCGGAACTTTATATTCCTGAGTTAAATCAGATTCAGTCAATCTGCGAGCTTGCTGTACTTGAGTGTTATTACCATAACGTAGCAATTGGAACTGTACAGGCGGGTACAGGATTTGTTCACTGGGGTGAAACAGATAAGGAATTCTGGATTGAGTATTCTGCTTATATTACTTACGGAATTGATTTTTCACAGGTAACAATGGATATCGATGAGACAGATATTGTGGTTCATGTCCCACGTGCAACTGTACTTGGTGATGTACGAGTAGATGAGAGTTCTTACAGCGCTCCAATCTATGCACCAGGAAGCTTCTGGGAGAACGATGTTCAGATCCATGCAGAAGACATTAGTGCTGCAGTTGATATTGCTAATGCGCAGCTTCTTGCTACTGCATCTTCTGACAGTGGCACAATGAGACTTGTTGAGAGCAGAGTAGAGGAACTTATTGAGAACTATATTGCACAGATTATGCAGTTATCTGGTGTTGATTACACACTTACAATTGAGTTCTACGATGCACAGGTTGAGTGATTTTTAATGCATAATTCTTGAACTAGATGGCCGTTCTTCTGAATGGCCATTTTTTGTGCTTGTTAAAGATTCTTTGATACTGTAGGATAGGTCTGTTGGAGGTAAAAAGATATGCGACTAAAAAAACTTTTAGCATCAGTTTTGACTATCGGAATCGTATTGCCATTGTTCAACGCATTAACAGTTAATGCTGCACCAATTACAATCGATCAGTATAGTTTCCCTGATCCAGTTTTCAGAACTTATGTATCTGAGAATTATGACTACGACAATAGCGGAACATTAAGTGATTCAGAGATCCGTAATGTTACTTATCTTGGACTCAATTATATGGGTATCAGTGATATTACAGGTGTTAGAAACTTTACATATCTTCAGACATTGGATTGTGAAGGTAACTCTTTCTCAGACCTTAATCTCTCAAACATGACATCACTTACAACAGTTCACTGTGGCGGTGGTACAGTTTCTACAATTAATGTATCTGGATGTACATCACTTAATGAATTTAGCGCATGGGGTAATGCAATCTCTACAGCTAATTTTTCAGGTGCACCAAACATTACTTATATCGATTTGAATTCAAATCGTGTTACAAGCATTAATGTAACAGCAAATACAAGACTTGAGACATTGTGGCTCAACAACAACAGTTCTTTGTCCAGCCTCAATGTAAATAACAATACAGCTCTTAAGGGTCTTTACATTAACAACTGTAACTTCAGCAGTATTAATGTTTCTAACTGCCGTCAGCTCGAGGAGCTTATGGTTGGTGGAAATAGATTTAGCTCACTTAACCTTGTTAATAACACAGGATTGAAGGTTCTTGATTTCAGTAATAACAACATTACTTCATTTGATTTGAGAGCTTTTGCTTCACTTGAGAGACTTCTTGTTTTCGGTAACCCATGTAACGAGTATATGGCTAATAACGATTCTCTTATCTTTAAGGCATATTTCGAGGGTAACCTTTACGAGGATTTCGATGGCCACGATCTTTATGAGTATGAGACTCCTACATACGATGCATACGCTGAATTGCAGTGCGATCCAGAGGATGTAATTCGTGCGTTTGAGGTTGATGATGATTTCCAGAATACAGATACAAGCACACCTACACCTATCCCAGTTCCTGCTAACGGAAACATTCGTGATTTCGTTAACAGAATGTATGTTGTAACACTTAACCGTCCAGGTGATTCAGGTTCAACATTGAGCCCAGGTGTAACATATTGGGCTGAGGAGCTCCAGGGTGGTCGTGCTACAGGTCTTTCAATCGCTTATAACTTCTTCTTCAGCCAGGAGTATCAGAATAAGAATAAGTCAAATGCAGACTTCGTAAAGGATTTGTATAAGGCTCTTATGGGACGTGACGTTTCTGTAAACGCTGGTGGTCCTAAGTACTGGGTAGATCAGTTGAATGCGGGTGCTTCCAGACTTTCTGTATTGGGTGATTTTGCAAACTCAATTGAGTACTACGATATCTGTAAGGGATTCGGCGTAGTTGCTGGTTACTACTATGAGGGTTCTACAGTAGCTGCATCTTCTAAGACAAGCCTTTTCGTAGCTCGTATGTATTCTGTTGTTATGGAGCGTTTCCCAGACAGAAGTGGTCTTTCTTACTGGACTAAGGAGTTGATGTCTAAGCGTAGAACAGGTTCTCAGATTGCTAAGAACTTCTTCTTCTCAGTAGAGTACATTAACAAGAACAAGACAAACAGAGAGATTGTTGCTGATTTCTATCGCGCAATTATGGGCCGTGAGGCTGCTGCTTCAGCTGTTGATTACTGGGCAGGTTTATATGCTGAAGGTGCTACAGATGTAGATATCTTCAATTCATTTATCGTATCTACTGAGTTTACAAACCTTTGTGGTTCTTACGGTATTACAAGAGGTGATAAGTCAACAACTGGTGCTGTATGGGCACGTAACTATCACGAGGTAGTTCGTTTCAACATTCGTGTTACAGGTAACGACGAGTTTGCTACAGCTATGGTATGTAACCTCTTAAGTTTCCCAGGCACAACTGTTAGCTGCACAATTACTCTTAACGGCAGAGTAGTTAAGACTGGTAATTCACCATCTGTTCAGGTTTATAACAACAACCTGCTTCTCCAGTCAGGTGATTATGTAATCACATATCGTAACAGATTTGGCAGAATCATTGCTCAGAGAACAGTTAGCGTTAATACTCAGCTCGATAAACTTGCTTATTACGAGCCATGGTATGGTGATTCTTCTACTGATGTATATCGTAATACAGGTGAATGGTTTGTTTATGACTTGACAAACAACAACACTATTCAGAGTGGTAGAATTCCAACAAACTGCAGACAGTTCCAGATTACTGCTAGTGCAGATAGCAGCTTCAGAAAGCAGCTCAAGTTCACATGGTATTACTCACCAAATGACAGTTTTGCTTCAGCAACAATGTTGAATTCTGGTTTGGTTACACCAACAAGATATGGCAGCACATATTACTACGATTGTAACGTTACAGCATCTAACTGCACACGTACAGGTAACTACTGGTGCGTTGTTACAGATCCTTCAACAAATGAGGTTTATGTAATTCTTCGTTGCTATAGATAATCAGGTTGGATTAATTGAATCTTTAAGGGAGTCTTTTAGAAATAAAAGGCTCCTTTTTCATTTGAATTTTTCTTTGAATGGGCATAATATTCTTAAGGAAAAATTTGAAGGGGGAAGGGAAGTTGGCAAAAAGTTCATTCGAAATTGATATGACCAAAGGCACAATCATGGATAAGTTAATCTTATTCGTATTGCCTTTTATGTTGTCTTCCTGCCTCCAGCTCCTTTTTAACGCGGTGGACGTCGTAATTGTCGGAAGATATACAGGAAGTACCGCTCTTGCTGCTGTAGGCTCAACTACAGCGCTTATAAACACCATGATTAACCTCTTCATGGGTATATCAATTGGAACTAATGTACTTGCTGCAAGATATTTCGCAGCAAAGATGCCAAAGGAACTTCACGATACGATTCATACATCTGTTGCTTTCGCAATTTTAAGCGGTTTCTTTATGCTTTTGGTAGGAATACTTTTTGCAAGACCTGCGCTAAGACTTATGGATACTCCGGAAGATGTAATTGACCAGTCTGTACTTTATATGCGCATTTATTTTTGTGGCATGCCTTTCTTTATGGTTTATAACTACTGTGCTGCAATACTAAGAGCTATTGGAGATACTGTAAGACCGCTTGTTATTTTGTTTATTTCTGGCTGCGTTAATGCTGGTCTTAACTATGTGCTCGTAAGATTCTTCTCTATGGGTGTAGCAGGTGTTGCTATTGCAACTGTAGTAGCGCAGGGATTGTCCTGCACATTTGTTGTTATCTGCCTTATAAGAGAAAAGGGCGACTTCAAACTTAATATTAAAGACCTTACTATCAAGTGGAGATTTTTGAAGGAAATCTTTAAGATTGGTGTCCCTGCAGGCCTTCAGACAGCCATTATTAACTTCAGTAATGTTCTTTTGCAGTCTTCTGTTAACAGCTTTGGTGCAAATGCCATGGCAGGTTATACAGCGGCAAATAACATTATGGGATTTTTATATGTTTCAGTAAATTCCATCTCTCAGGGCTGCACAAGTTTCATGAGTCAGAATCTTGGTGCATCGAAGTTTGACCGCCTCGATAGAGTTTTAAGAGACTCAGTAATTCTTTCTCTGATTGTAGGTGTTCTTTTTGGAAGTTTATCTCATATATTTGCCAGCAATATTATCGGTATTTATACGAGAAACAGCCTTGATGTGACATACGGAATTGCGATTATTTCTATTCCAGCAATCACTTATTTCCTATGCGGAATTATGGATCTTATCCCTGGTGCAATGAGAGGTCTTGGACATTCATCTGTGCCAATGGTTCTTTCAATTATTGGTACTGTAGGAACAAGACTTGTCTGGATTTTTGGGCTTTTCCCAACACACCATGATCTTACGTTCCTTTTTTATTCTTATCCTGTTTCCTGGATATTCACGATAGTAATGCAGGTTATCTGCTACATATTCGTTCGAAAGAAAGTTATGCGTCCATATCAGGAATTAAAAGATTACGAAAATTAAGAGACCGTCTTATAAAAGACGATCTCTCTTTTTACCACAAACTCAACTCTCTAGGGGAGGTGAGGTAAAAATTTTATTGGACAGTGTAATGACATATCACCCACTATAGTAATTCTAGCAGTGAGATTGAAAGTCAATATTAAGTGGATGTGAACAATTTGTGATACATACAAAAAAACGGATTTGATTGCTCAAATCCGTTTCAATATTTCTTAGTCTTTCTTTGCGATATCGTCTTCAGTAAGATTACTTAATCTGACTGCAAGAGCACATTCGATTCTCTTCTTAAAAAGCTTACAACCGTAATCGTAAACGCCAGCGATTGAACCTGTTGCGTGATATGCGTTAGCAGAGCATCCACCAGAGCAGTAAAGCTTTGCCCAACAGTTCTTACAGTCCTCACGTGTGTAAGCATTGCACTTGGCAAACTCATCACGGAGTGGAACACCCTGATCAGCAGTAATTCCGTTATAGATATCACCCATCTTGTACTTGTCATCACCTACGAACTGATGGCAAGGGAAGAGGTCACCCCAAGGTGTAACTGCAAGGTATTCAGTACCTGCACCACAACCAGAAATTCTCTTGTAGATACAAGGTCCGCATGTAAGATCGAGCATGTAGTGGTAGAAAGTAAATCCGTTACCCTCCTTATTACGCTTCATCATCTCGCGTGCGAGCTTCTCGTACTGCTCCATAAGGATAGGGAGATCTTCCTCTGTAAGGAAAGAAGGTGAGTCAGGTGAAGTTACAACTGGCTCCATTGAAAGCTCCTTAAATCCCAAGTCAGCCATATGGAGAATATCTGTTACGAAATCTGTATTAAAGTGAGTAAAAGTACCACGCATATAGTAGCTCTTATTACCACGTCTCTCTACAAAGTGCTTGAACTTAGGAACGATTCTGTCGTATGAACCATTACCAGCAAGATCAACGCGGAACTTATCGTTTACTTCCTTACGTCCATCGAGACTCAATACAACGTTATGCATTTCCTCGTTACAGAAGTCGATTACCTCATCAGTAATACCGATACCGTTTGTTGTAAGAGTAAATCTGATGTTCTTACCGGCATCTTTCTCAATAGAACGTCCGTACTTAACAAGTTCCTTTACAACTTCCCAGTTCATGAGTGGCTCGCCACCAAAGAAGTCGATATCGAGGTTCTTGTGGAAACCTGAATTCTCAATAAGGAAATCAATTGCTCTCTTACCAACTTTGAAAGACATAAGTCCGCGCTCACCATGGAAATTACCCTGAGCAGCAAAGCAGTAAGAGCAGTTCAAATTACATGTATGTGCTACATGAAGGCACAAAGCCTTAAGAGTATACTTTTTCTTCTTAAGATCGATTGCGATACCTTCGTACTTATCAGGAGCGAAAAGCTTACCAGCAGCCTTAAGATCTTCAATATCTTTGATGCACTCGTCGATTTCTGCCTCGTTAACATCAGGTAAATCCTTATACTTAGTAAGAATTTTATCCATGATTTCTTCTCTTGTAGAAGTCTCGTACATCTCAATAATGTCGTAAGCAACTTCATCTACAAGATGAATAGAACCTGAAAATACATCAAGAACGATATTCTTATCGTCAAACTTATAGCAGTGAATCAAACTAGCTGCCTCCTTAAAATTTATGTGCTAAATAAAAAGCAATGAAAAAGGTCTCGAGCTTAGCCGAGACCTTATTAATCACAATAGATTAAAACTATTACTCTGCTACCTTCTCGCAAGCCTGGTTAGCTACACCGCAAGATGTCTTGCAAGCTGACTGGCAAGATGTCTGGCACTCACCGCATCCGCCCTCGTTAACAGACTCATTGAGGTCACGTGTGTTGATTGTAACGATTCTTGACATTATCGTTGCCCCCTTAAAATTAGTATACAAAATTATACTTGCATAGACGTTTAAATGTCAACCTTAACGCGTATTTCGCCTGAATATTTGCGCTTAGGGTCAACTACTATTGAAGCGCCTTTCTCGTAAAGGCTCTTTAGGGTTTCTGCCTTTTCCTTTGTAATTCTTTCTCCAGGGAAAATGAGTGGCACTCCCGGAGGATAAGCAAAGATATATTCTGAAGAAACTTTATTAATAGAATCCATAAGAGGGCAAAGTTCATTTTTACCCTTAATAGCCTCGTTAAAAGGCATAACCATAACTGGATTTGAAGGTGTATATAAAGTTTCTTTATTAGTATCGTTTCTGCTTTCTAATTTAGCGTCGATATTCTTTAATGCATCGCTGAATCTCAAAAGGGAAGTAAGGTTATCTCCAATTCCTGTCATCGCGATAATGTAATCGGGAAATGCTGCCTCAACTTCGATTTTGTATTCTTTACGTAAAAGGGAAGCCAGCTCAATTCCGCTAATATAGCCATTAGTCATGATTATTATTTTGGATGTGTCGCAGACTAAATCTACTGGCTCATAAAGGCTGAGCTTTTTAAGGGATAAATTAAGTCCCTTTCTAAGCTTTTGAACATCGAAGCCCCACTTATCGGTTAAGACGTTATTGCTTACCGTCTCTATGCATTTATCGATTCCACTCATAAGCACATAGGATGGGCTTGTTGTTGTAGTAAGACTTAAGTAGTGATCCAATAGATTCTCCTCTGCCAAAGCATCAGAAACAAGCATTACTGCTGTACCTGTAGGAGCATTTAAAGTCTTATGTATGCTGTTAATTACTATGTCGCCAGAAGCTTTCTTTGGGAAAAATTTTGAAAGGCCAAAGTGAGCGCCATGTGCTGAATCAATAATTAAAGGCACGTTATATTTAGTAGTAATTGCGTGGATACTGTCTGTATCCGAAACAATACCTTCGTATGTAGGTGAAGTAAGAATTACGAAAGCGTAGTCGCTGTCTTCTTTAAGTAAATTCTCGATGCTTTCTGGATCTACCGGGCCATAGAAAGGCATATCAACTAAAGAAGGATTAATTATTGTAGGAGTAATTCCTGAAAGTTCCAATGCATGCCATACGCTGATATGGCAGTTTGAAGCTACGATAGCTTTCTTCGATGGGGAAGAAGCGCTCAAAGCGAGAATAGAAGAGAGAATTAATCCTGTTGAACCATTAACCGAAATATAAGCCTTAGTAGCGCCCCAAACTTTTGCGACGTTAGTCTTAATAGTTTCAATTAATCCGTCTGAGTGATGGAAGTTGTCGAAACCGTCGATTTCAGTAATATCCTTGGCAAAATCAGGCTCAATAAAAGCAGGATTACGTTTGTGCCCCGGCATATGCATAGGCAGATAATCCTGCTTTATATATTCATTAAGTCTGTTATTAAGTCCTTCGTATCCCATAAGGATATGTTACAACAATTTAGAAGAGATTTCCAAAAGAGAAAATTGATGTAGTAACTGACATTTTTCTTCTCCCTCGTATCATTTGAATGAAGTATATCAGAAATATATGCGAACACTACTATTTCTAAAGTGAATTAAGAGTTTCTAATTCAAAAAGAAACCCCCGCTCCAATAATGGAGCAGGGGAAAGAAATGGAGTATAAAGATTGAAAATTTTCTATTTAATTAGATAACAGTAAAGCTGTATGTGTTGATAGCATCCTCGCTCTCATAGATAGCCTTCTGATAGTTGATAGCTGTCTCGAGAATGAGAGTGTATGGGCTGATTGATGTGCCAAGCTTAGCTGCATCAGATGCATAGCTGATAGCCTGAGCCTCATCGTCAGAAAGAAGCATATACTGTGATACGAGGAAGAGGCTTCTTACGCCAACTTCCATGTTAACGAGCTTAGGGTTAACAGAATATGTAGCTGATGTTGTAGCTGTTGGAGTTGAAACTCTGCTTGAGAATGAAAGTCCAAGAGCTGAAGATGTTGTAGAGAGGTGCTCCTCAACGAGGAAGTATGGCTTACCTTCTACACCAACCTTACCAACATCGTGGAAAAGACCGATGATGATAGCTGACTCTTCGTCAAGCTGTGGCATAAGTGTATCCTTGATTCTCAAAAGCTGCTTTGTAACTGCTACGCTTCTGATAAGGAGACCCTTCTCACATGCGAGAGGACCCTCAACTGCTGCTGGAGCTGTGAGCCAAGATGTTCTGTTCTCGAGGAAGTCGATAAAGTTATCGAACTCTGTCTTTCTCTTAACAACAGCTGCCTTAAGCTGTGCATAGAGCTCGTCTACGTTGCTCTTTGTAACGTTAACCATTGGCATGATGCCTGCGCTAGCTGTAACTGTAGGTGTTGTACCTGTAGCTGCTGCTGATACTGCTGCGGCTGCTGCTGGAACTGCTGTAGCCTCGTCGCCTGACTCAGAAAAATTAAACTTACACTTAGGGCATCTAATAGCCTGATTAGCAATTGTCATTCCACAATCTGGACATTTCTTCATAAATGGGACCTCCTGGTCAAAAAACTTATTCTAATTGATAAGGATATTTTACAACGTTAAATATGAAATTTCTATTAACTATATGCAGAGTGCACTATAGTTTACAATTTCTTAATTATTGCTTTTGTGCGTTTTAGTGAGGGTTCTATAGTAATATCTAAAATCTGTTTTAAGGCCTCCAATGTAGGTCTTAAGGGAGAATTTCATAGGGAAATACTGCATTCTGTGAGTCTTATGGGCATTAAGAACCATCATGACTTCATTAGGGTGAACGCTCACGTTAGTATTCATCATATATGTGTATGTATCTGGTACCTCATAGTAAAAACGGTAGTGGGCACCATAAGCATCGCCAATTCCGAGAATATGGCCAAACTCATGGGCTACAGTCTTTTTATACACGCTTAAAAACTTATAGCGGTGCATATTAATTGTACCTGTAGCATATGGGGACCAGTTAAGCATTACGCTCTCAGGGCTTAAGTAGAAAAGAATTCCCCAAAGCCATCTATAAGGTGAACTTGAAACAAAAGAAGTATTTGAAATACGTGATAATCTGATCTTAAAGAAGCGCTGTCCCTTCTCATATTTAGCATCAGGATCATCGAATCTTACAAAGTTAATAGTAAGCTTTACAGGTTCGTCAAAGCCTGGAAGGGTATAGCTTTTTTCCCAATGCTGCTTAATTCCATCCAAAGCAGCGTCAGCGAAAGTATAATTCTCGCCCATTTTGAGAAGTGCTGCTTCACGGCTGTTTGGAACAGTGGAGATAAATGTATCGTACATATTAGGGGCAAACTTAACGTGGGCAGTGATAACAATATTATTATCCTGCATGGAAATAGTTACAGGTGCCTTTTTCTTATCCCTGTATCTGATATTAAAACTATCCCATTCCTTCTTAACCGAAGGCATTCCGCTCGCTTTGTAAAACATGTTCTTATTATACAAAAATAAAATGGCACTGACGATAGCATGTCAGTGCCTTATAGAGGAAGGTTGTTATGAAGTAAGAACGAATTCTTTTATGCATCTATATTAACATCTTGGGAGTTTACAATGGGGCTCAAAGAGGGCAAAATATAGGCAAAGAACAGGAGGAATTGAGGCATGGTATTAGAGGGACGTCTCTTTGTTGCAAACAGAATGACAGAAATTAAAGAGATTATGTACGATGAGACTGATCCATCCTTTTCGAAGAATCTTGAGCAGGCATTAATTCTTCTTTGCCGCGAACTTCAGATTCCTACTCCTATCTGGATGAAAAAGAACACACACGAATTCGCAGCGTTTCATCAGACGCTGTTCTTCAGTGATCAGTTTACAGAGAAAGTTAGATTCGATAGATTTCAGATTACAATGACAAGCTGATTATTCGCCTGTTGTTCTGAAAATAATCTCGCCAGGATAAACCATATCAAGCTGATTTCTTGCAACATCCTCGATGTATGCAGTATCGCTGTCCTCGCGGCTTCCCTGAGCTAACAAAGCATTATTCTTGTCGATTAACACCTGCTTCTGAGCGTTGAGCTGACGGTTCTCTTCCGTGAGTCTTTCACGTCTTGCCTTAATCTCATAAAGCTGTGTTACGCAGATAATTGCTACAACTACGAAAGCAACCAAAGCAATACTCATAATGAATGAACGCTCGCTTGAAAGAAACTTAATTTTCTTCATGGGTTACCTCCGTATAAGATTTATTTGACCATTACATTTTAGCATTTAGTTTGCCTCCGAAAACGGTTCGGAGTTTTTTTTAACCATACTGTAATATTCGCTACGAATAATCTTCGCCTGGCCGCGGACAGGTCCTCCGCGCGCTACGCGCTTGTGCGGAACTTGCAGCGAAGATTATTCTCCGCTCGCCCTGGAACTTGCGACGAAGATTATTCTCCGCTCGTTAAAGTTTAAATACGATGCCGAAGATGGCGCCGCAGAGAATCCAGAAGGCAGGGTGAAGTTTCTTACACTTCTTTATATTCATAAGCGCGAATGCTATTGCACAGGCAATAATAAGAAAGACAGGGAACTGGAATGTTCCGTCTGCCTTGTGGAATAATGCTGTGCTGAATATTCCAAGTACAGCAGTTGCAATAAGGCCTGTAACTGCAGGTCTTATCATGCCAAAACTTGCCTTTACATACTTGTTGTCGTTGAAATTATCAAGGAGTTTTGCAACGATTACGATAACGATAATGCTTGGCAAAACGAGAGATAATGTAGCAACAATTCCACCCCAGAAACCTGCTGCGTTATAGCCTGCGTATGTAGCCATATTAATTCCAATCGGCCCCGGTGTACTCTCGCTTACAGCAAGCATGTTGGCAACGTCTGATACCTCGTACCAGTCGTGTCTTGAAGGCAGATCCATAAGGAAAGGAATAGTTGCAGGTCCGCCACCGATTGCGAACAAACCAATCTGGAAAAATTCAATAAAGAGCTCGAGGAAAACGTTCATTCTGAAGCCCTCCCCATCTTAAGAAGTAGTATTCCGAATAAACCTGAAAGAATAACGATTAATACTGTTGGAACTGGCGTAAAGATAGCAAGAAGAAATGCCACAAGGCATACGATAGCTGCGGTAACATTCTTTACCGTTTTCTTTGCCATTGTAATTACAGTATTAAGCATCAAAGCGCATACAATTACCTTGATTCCACCTACAGCGTGAGCTACAAGAGGGTACTCCATGTATTGCTTAAGAAACATTGCAATAATTGAAACAATAATAAGGGAAGGGGAGATCATGCCAAGAGTAGCAAAGATTCCTCCGATAATGTTTTTGCGTTTATAGCCTACGAAAGTAGCAGTATTAACCGCAATGATTCCAGGGGTACACTGACCGATGGCGTAGTAATTAATGAGTTCATCTTCAGTAACCCATTTCTTCTTATTTACAAGCTCGTGTTTAAGCATTGGAAGCATAGTAAGACCGCCTCCAAAGGTAAGGCCGCCTATGCGAAAAAATGCAAAATAGAGTTCTAATAATTCTTTCATTTCTTTTCCCTAAAAAGAGGACCCTGTTAGGAGTCCTCGAGCAATTCGTACATTTCCTGAGCGTTCTCTTTCTTAACAGTTTCAGCAATCTTTAATACTCTGAAACTAACGGTTCCGTTACCAAATACAATTGATACTACGTCGCCTACCTTAAGTCTTACGGACGGCTTGGCTTCACGTCCGTTTACAGTGACACGTCCCATGGAACAAACGTCATTTGCAACTGTGCGTCTTTTGATGATGCGGGATACTTTTAAAAACTTATCAAGTCTCATGAACTAATATCCACCCTTCCTTTGAGTGCGCTCGCAAGAGTAAGGTCATCTGTAAACTCAATATCAGAACCCATTGGAAGTCCTGATGCAAGTCTTGATACCTTGATTCCTGAAGGTGAGAGAAGCTTTGAAACATAAAGTGCTGTGGCATTACCTTCTACAGTCTGGTTTGTTGCCATAATTACTTCGTTGATTTCAGGATTGTTGGTAAGTCTCTCAAAAAGCTGACTCAAAGTAATTTCGTCCATATTCTTTCTGCTTGCAGGATTAAACACGCCGTGAAGAACATGGTAAAGTCCCTTGTACTCGTGCATTCTCTCGAAAGTGGAAACGTCACGAGGTGACTCAACTACACAGACAGTTGTACGGTCTCTCTTAGGGTCAGCGCAGATAGGGCAAGGGTCACTATCTGTGAAGTTCTGACAGGAAGAGCATCTGACTGTAAGTCTGTGCGCGTCAAGAATTGAATTTGCTAATTCCTGAGCCTCGTTTTGAGGCAGGGAAAGAATATGAAAAGCCAGCCTCTGAGCTGACTTTCCACCAATGCCTGGAAGTGATCCAAGCTTACTTATTAAATTCTGTACTGATGGTGAGTAACGAGCCATTAGATTAGAAAGGCATCTTTACGCCGCCAGTGATCTTATTCATCTTCTCAGATGAAACTGTCTCGAGCTCCTCTGAAGCCTGATTGTAAGCAGCTACGATGAGGTCTGAGAGCATCTCTGGATCATCTGGATCGATTACTTCTGGAGCAATCTCGAGGTTGTAGATCTTGTGGTCACCACCAAGAACAACCTTTACCTTATCGCCACCAGCTGTGCCGTTGATTCTCAACTCCTTGATCTCAGCCTGAGCTGTCTCGAGTTCACGCTGCATCTTCTGAGCCTGAGCCATGAGGTTGCCCATGTTTCCCATTCCGCCCATTCCAGGCATTCCACGAAAACCACCTTTTGCCATATGTATATTCCTCCGAATACTTATTTATTAATTAGACTTAATGATTATACATTAAAGTTTAAAACTTAGGAAATATCAATCATCACCGAAATGAATCTTTGTATCAATTCCTTCTTTTGAAACGCCATTAAGGAATTCTTCTGCCTTTGATTTGCCTGTTAATGCGTCTCTTACGTTAGCACCTTTCTTTATTACAAGCTGCATGTTCTGATACTGAGTTTCAGTACAAAGATATACTTTTTCGCAGCTTTCAATCTCGCGCTTGATGTCAGGTGAGATCTGTTTGTATCTGGCGTCAGCTGTAAGACTGTTGATAAGACCTCTGTCTTCGTTAGCAAAGATAATGAAAGCAGAATTATCCTCGTACTTGAAGTTTGCCTGATTAAGAATATGAGAAAGAGTAAAGTCTTCCTGTTCAACTCTCTTAAGAAGTTCTGCCCAGACATCGTCAGGTGACTTTACTGGAACTTCTTTGCTCTGAACGATTGGAGTTGTATCGAGTACAGCAGAAAGACGAGTCTTCTTTGTCTCGCCAATTCTTCCTGTAGGCTCATATACACCTTCGAAAGAATCGTTAGCAGAAGGGAAGTTTATGGTCTCTTCCTGTGCTGGTTCTTCTTCAATTTTTATGTCATCGAGGAAGCTCTTTGAAATATCAGCAAAGATTCCCTTTCCAGACTTTGGAGCAGGTGTCTCAGGCTTCTTCTCTTCCTTCTTTGGTGAAGATTCCTCTGCCTTAGGGAACACTGGAATTACAGGCTTAGTCCACTTAGGAACAGCGACAGACTCTTCTTTCTTTTCTTCTTTTTTCTCCTCAGCCTTAACGCTAAAGATATCGTCCACAGGCTCTGATGAAGGAGCAGGACCATCGTCTACAGAAGCAAATGAGAAAAGATCCATCTGATTTTCCATTGGGCTCTCATCTGGTGTATCTTCAGAAGCCTCAGCCTCATCTGAAACAGGGAAGGAAGGAGCGATTGTAACGATTTCTTCCTTTGGCTTTTCTACTATTGGTTCAGCCTTTGCTGACTCTTCTGGAGCTTCGGCTACAGGCTCAGCAGGCTTAGTTTCAACAGGCTTTACCTCTTCTTTTGCTGGCTCTTCCTTAGCCGAAACTGGTGTCTCAGCCTTAATAGGCTCAGCTTCTGTCTTTACTGGCTCTTCTGGAGCTGGTTCTTCCTTAATTGGCTCCACCTTTGTTTCGACTGGCGCAATTTCTGTTTCAGGAGTAGCTACAGGTGCAGAAACACCTGCGAATTTTGCCTCGATTGAAGGAACTGCCTCTGCCTGCTTCTTTGCAAAATCAGGAATTACGAGTGGTACCTCGTCAGCCTTTACCTTACGTCCGCAAAGTCTTAAGAGAGTAATCTCAAAACTTGTTCGTACTGAAGGAGACCACTTAAGTTCAGCTACAGTCTTAGAGAGGGAAGAGATAAATGCTACAAGAGTCTGTGAATTAGTCTTGGAAGCAATCTCGTACATTCTCTTAATTGTTGTTGCTGAAGCTGTAATTAAAGATGTAGGATCTGGCATCATGCGAACTACGAGAAGATCTCTGAAGTACTGTGCCAAATCGAGAGTAAACTGAATTGTATCGCGTCCGCTCTCAGCAAGTTTTCCGCACGCGATTAAGAGGGCATCGAATCTGCCGTCAATCAAAATCTCTGCCATATCTGCGAGGAATGCCTTGTTAACTGAACCAGTCATATCCTCGATAGTTTCTGCTGTAATATGAGCGCCGTTTGCAGATGAACCTGCCTGATCAAGCATGGAGATGGCATCACGCATGGCACCATCTGACAAGGATGCGATAAGTGTCAATGCATCGTCAGAAATATTAATCTTTTCCTGCTCGCTAATATACTTAAGACGTCCGATGATTGACTCCTGTGGAATTCTTCTGAAGTCAAAGCGCTGGCATCTTGAAAGAATTGTTGCAGGAATACTATGTGGTTCTGTAGTAGCGAAAAGGAATACTGCATGTGCAGGTGGTTCCTCCAATGTCTTAAGAAGTGCATTGAAGGCCTCGGAGGTAATCATGTGAACCTCGTCGATAATGTAAACCTTATGTGGTGCTCTTGATGGTGTGTAAGTTACTTCCTCACAAATCTTACGTACGTTATCGATACTTCTGTTGGAAGCGGCATCGATTTCGATTACGTCCATCAAGCTTCCATCGAGAATACCCTTACAAGTAGGGCATGAATTACATGGGTTACCATTCTGTGGATTTTCACAGTTAATTGCTCTTGAGAAAACTCTGGCGATTGAAGTCTTACCTGTTCCACGCTGTCCGCAGAAGAGATATGCATGTCCAATTTTGCCTGTTTTTACAGTCTGTCTAAGGGTTGCAACAGCAGCTTTCTGCTCAACAATCTCATCGAAATTCTTAGGTCTGAATTGTCTATAAAGAGCAACGTGTTCCATTAGTTTTCACCACCACTATCTTTTATATTCCTAAACTCCATTATAAAGGAAAAACCTGTTAAAACGAGAAATTTGGGTATAAAAAAGTTCGTGTCATCTAAACTGCAGTCGAGCAGGCACCCTTGCGGCACAAACGGAAATCCGCTTACTGCTGCTTCCTTCCGGACCTGACAGGGTTCACGGGACCGAATCGCACAAGACCAATCCCGACCACAGATCACATGACACGAACGTCAAACATTATAACATAGAAATATTAGTTTGTGTGACAACTTGAAATATATTGTGCAAGATAATAAGACAAGTCAGTCATTATTTCGTTTGCACGCTCGTAGCTAGAGCATTCGCAGTTGATTACAAGAACGATTGGTTCCTCACAGTCAATGATTGCAACATCAGTATATGCGTGCATTGCTTCGTTACGGCCAGATATATGAAGGATATTGGCATCCTCGCCGAAAGAAGTACTAAAAGGTGTGAACTTTTCAGAATAGTAAAGATCATTAATAAGTGGCTGATAAAGTTCAGAATTACTAATGTAACTATAGTAAAGGGAAGAAGCATACGCCGATAAGTCATAGCAGCTTGTTCTTCCAGCACCCCTGATTGAACTTCCACTTGCATCTTCGTAAGTTACAACCTCAGTAAAGTTAATATAACCACTGATTTCTTCGATACTTGGCCAGAATCTTTCGATGCCACCCAAAGTATCCATGATGTAATTAAGAGCGATATTGTCGTTAACGGATACTGCAAGGTGCGCAAGTGTTCTTAAATAGAATGGCTTTCCTGCAGTATATGTGGATTCGATATATGAACTTTCTCCGCTATCGTGCTCGCCGTAGTAAGTAACTGTAGATAATTCGTAAAGGTAACCAGTCTCGAGTCTCTGGTAATAAACGAGTTCTACAGGAAGCGCGAAAGCACCTGAAGGGAGAATTGGGTTTAAGTCATTAATGCCCATTGTCTCGTTAGAATTTAAGTTTACATAACGGAAAGAGATTCTCTCATTTCCATGGGAATTAATGTAGTCCTGAACCTGCTGCTTAAGTACGTCCAAAGCAACATCGCGCTGCTCGTGAGTAATTGTCTGAAGTGGGTAAGAGGTCTTAAAGTAGAATGGCTCCTCTTCGATAAAAGGATCTGCGACATTAACCTGCTCAGTAACTTCAGCAACTGTTGTAGTTTCTTCTGTTGCAATAATTGGAGCAAGAACAGTAGTTTCAGGTGGAGTTGTTTCTGTTGTTTCCTCTGAAGTTTCTGTTGTCTCAGAAGTACGACGCGCGATAGTCGTAGTCTCTCTTGTTGCAGCACCAACCATTTCCGGATACTTTTCAGCATAAATAGACTGCATGTGTGCGCCCCACAAAACGAAAGTAGTTAAAAGCGCAATAACAACGAGAACAACAACCGCAATTATTGTTCTCGTCTTTCTTGTCTTCTTTATGTTTGACGCTTTGGTCAGAAATGTTGGATTTGGATAACTCATTAAATATTAGAACAATCCGTGAATGATTCCATCGTCGTCGATATCGATATCGAGAGCTGCTGGCTTTGCAGGAAGTCCTGGCATTGTAAGAATCTTACCTGTGAGAACTACAATGTAGCCTGCACCTGCGCTAAGTCTTACGTCTCTAACTGTAAGAGTAAATCCTTCAGGACGGCCTAATGCCTTAGGGTCATCTGAAAGTGAATACTGAGTCTTTGCAACGCAGATAGGAAGAGTACCGTAACCTGCGATTCTGTAAAGCTCAATCTTTTCTCTTGCTTCAGGGAGAATCTCAACATCAGAAGCACCATAGATAGATGTAGCTACAGCCTTAATCTTATCTTCGATTGACTGATCAAGATCGTATGTGAAGTTTGGTGTTGTAGGGATATCCTGATCAAGGATTTCCATTACCTTATCAGCGAGTTCAAGTCCGCCTTCGCCACCATCAGTAAATACTTCTGCAGCAGCAAATGTAGCGCCCATATCCTCACACATCTTACGGAGAAGATCGATTTCTTCGTCTGTATCTGTGTAGAAACGGTTAGAAGCAACTACTACCGGAATACCAAATGACTTCATGTTCTCGATGTGCTTTGCAAGGTTAGGGAAGCCAGCCTTAACAGCCTCAAGATCAGGCTTTGTAAGCTTATCCTTAGGGGTACCTGCATTGTACTTCAAAGAACGAACTGTAGATACGATAACGCAGGCGTCTGGCCAGATACCTGCCTTACGGCACTTGATATCGAGGAACTTATAAGCACCAAGGTCAGCACCGAAACCAGCCTCTGTTACGAGAATATCAGCAAGCTTAAGACCAGCCTTAGTAGCGATAATTGTGTTACATCCGTGTGAGATATTTGCGAAAGGTCCACCATGTACAAATGCTGGAACATATTCCAAAGACTGAACCATTGTAGGAGCGATAGCATCCTTAAGAAGAGTTGCAAGAGCACCCTCCGCATTAAGGTCACCAGCAGTTACAATCTGGTCGTTGTTGTTATAAGCAACAGCGATCTTCTTAAGTCTGTCCTTAAGGTCGTGCATATCTGTAGCAAGGCACATGATTGCCATGATTTCAGAAGCTGCTGTGATAGTAAATCCATCGTTTCTTGTGATGCCGTTAGTACCACCACCAACTCCGATTGTAACGTTACGAAGTGCACGGTCGTTCATATCAAGACATCGCTTCCAGATGATTCTGTCAAGATTAATACCAAGGCTGTTACCCTGATAAATGTGGTTGTCGATCATGGCTGCAAGAAGATTATTTGCAGCAGTAATAGCGTGAAGATCACCTGTGAAGTGAAGGTTGATATCTTCCATTGGTACGAGCTGTGAGTATCCACCACCAGCAGCACCACCCTTGATACCAAATACAGGTCCCAAAGAAGGCTCACGGAGTGCGAGCATTGTCTTTTTGCCACGCTTCTTAAGTGCCTGAGCAAGACCGATACTGATAGTTGTCTTACCTTCTCCGGCTGGAGTAGGGTTCATTGCTGTAACAAGAACGAGTTTTCCGTTAGGATTATTCTCTCTTGCCTTGATGGCATCCATCGAAACCTTTGCCTTGTACTTACCATAGAATTCGAGCTCATCTCTCTCGATTCCTACCTGTGCAGCAATCTCTTCGATTGGTTTCATTTTTGCCTGTCTTGCTATCTCGATATCGCTAAGCATAAAGCACCTCTTTATATAGTATATAAATATAATAACAGTATCTTTGATTATACATTCGTTGAAGCCTCAATTTCAAATCGACTTTTCTCCTAAAAATAGGAGACCACAATATATAGTGGTAAGAAAAATTTGCGAAAATCCCGTGAATACTACATTTTGTAGCATTTGTACAAAACCCTGCCATATATTGTGTCTTTAAGTTGACAAAAAAACTAGATAATGATAATATGATTTTGGTTTTTTCAATATCTAGTGGAGGTAGCACACAATGATTATTCGTTCTGATCTTGAATCTTGTAAGAGCAGATTGCAGACAATGATAGGTAAGAGAGTACGTCTTACATCTAATGGTGGTCGTAAGAGGCTTATCGTTCATGAAGGTGTAATCGATAACTGCTACCCAAATGTATTCACAGTTAAGTGCAAGAGAGACGATGAGCATTTCGAGATCGTTTCTTATAGTTACATTGAAATTCTTACACGTGCAGTAAGAATTGCTATTCCAGCAGAGTCAGCTAACGAGGCTGCTGTTTAAGATGTTAGAAAACCATATAAATTTGTATTTATCAGCTGCTCCCAATGGGAGCAGTTTTTGTTTCTTGTAAAAAGATATATTTTCAGATAATCTGTTCCTATGAGTAAGGTTTATAACATAACAGCTTTTGCGAAGGTTAATTTGTTTTTGAGAGTCTGCGGTAAGTATGAGAATGGTTACCACAGACTTTTAATGCTTATGCAGGAAGTTGATCTTTGCGATGAGATTGAACTTTCTTTCGATAATGAGAAAGAATTTGGAATCGAATTAATTAATAATATTGAAGGTCTTGATGTAACAAAGAATCTCTGTTTTAAGGCTGCAGACAGATTTTACGATAAGGTTTTGCGTAAAAGATGTCTTGCTGGCGAGGAGATTGACGATATAAAGAAGGATTTTGAATATACATCAATTAAGACAGTTAAGAATATTCCTTCTGAGGCAGGACTTGGTGGCGGATCTTCTGATGCAGCCTCAATTCTTATGACTTTATCCCAGCACTATTCTAATCCACTTACTTTTGAAGAGTTAGTGGATTTGGCAGCTGGTCTTGGAGCTGATGTTCCATTTTTCCTTACAGGCGGAAGCTGTTTTTGTGAGGGAATAGGCGAGATTGTTACTGAAGTTCCATCTCTTGCCGGGCTGGACATGATTCTTGTTAAGCCTTCGGAGGGTGTTCCTACAGGAAAGTGCTTTAATCTTTGTGATGAATATCCAGAAGTTTTCGATGAGGAAGAGTATCGAAATAAGATGACGGAAATCTTTATGGACGATTCTATGCTTCCAATCGACAGAATCTCCAAGGCTTCAAAGCTTCTTACTAACGATTTACAGAGAGCTGCAGTAGAAATTACACCAAGAGTTTCTGAGATTTTAAAGAAGGTTGAAGCTACAAATCCGGTATTTGTAATGATGAGTGGTTCTGGAAGTACAGTGTTTGGAATCTATAAGGATGCTCCTGATTCAAATCGTGCATTGGAGATTTTAAAAGCTGATAAGACGTTAGAAGATTCCAAGATTATTAAGACACTTACAATCTGATAATAAGGTAAATATATTTATATATAAAGGGGATGCATTATGCATCCCCTAATTTTTTAATGAATAATCCTCTTTCGTATCCTCTTGAGTGTTCACTGTCGAGAAGTTCAAATCCACGATTGAAGTAGAAATCCTTCATTGGTCTGTTTGAAACTGCAGTATGCAAAATCACAAGGCCGCTGTTTGTATACTCAGGACAGGTGAGAGCATAGTCGATAAGCTTTACTCCAAGTCCGTTCTTACGAGCCTTAGATGTAACTGCGAATCTTGAGATATAAGCACAGGATTCATATTTCGAAAGAACCTCGTAAGTCTTGTTTGAAAAACTATACTTCAAAGGATTAGAAACTTCGTTGATAGTAATTGTTCCAAGAAGAATGTCGGCAGTTTCTACTCCGTCAGAGACGTCCATTTCGGCTTCGTTATGCTCAAAAATGCATAGGCAACGCTGTGTTCTTATTCTCTGAATTACAGATTCAATGCTTTCTGTAAGAGATTCAAGAACATCACCCTCGATGCCAGATTCATTTTTATAGTATGCCATTGACTCGCGAACGATTTCTGAAATCGCACTGGCGTCAGAATCGACGGCTCTTTTTAAGTAGAAGTTATCTGCCATTAAAATCCTTATTCTTCGTCTTTAGCTTCTTCTTTTACTTCTTCCTTAACTTCTGGAGCAGGTGTAGAACCCTGTGCTGCAGAAAGCATAAGTGGCTGCTTCTTTAACTCCTTAAGAATTGAGCCCAAAGCCTTAACGAAAGACTTAATCTCCTTAGGAGTAATGATGAGAGGTGGAGCAATACGGATTGTGCTTGTTCCGATTGCGCTTACAAGGAAGCCTGCCTCGAAAAGTGCAGTACGCATCTTTGCAGCTGAGATTGAAGAATCAAACTCAATACCGATAAGAAGACCGCATCCACGTACGCTTACGATAGAAGGGTACTTTTTCTTAAGATCCTCAAGTCCACTAAAAGCAGCTTCGCTTGAAAGACGAACATTACCAATTAAGTTGTTTGTCTCGAACTGCTCAAGAACGCAGTTTGCAGCAGCACAAGCAAGTGGGTTACCGCCAAATGTTGAACCGTGGTCGCCAACCTTAAATCCTGAAGCAACCTTGTTAGAGCAGCAGCATGCACCGATAGGTACACCGCCAGCAAGACCCTTTGCAAGTGTCATGATGTCTGGAGTGATGTCGTAGTTCTGGTAGCAGAACATGTTACCTGTACGTCCAACACCTGTCTGAACCTCGTCAACGATGAGAAGGATGCCCTTCTCGTTACAAAGTGAACGAACCTGCTTGATGTAGTCCTTATCTGCTGGGTGAACACCACTCTCGCCCTGAACGAGCTCAAGCATAACAGCAGCAGTCTTATCTGTGATTGCTTCCTGGAGCTGCTCGATGTTGTTGTAGTCAACATACTTAAAGCCAGGAACGTTAGGTGCAAATGGCTTACGGAACTTCTCCTGACCTGTTGCAGCGATAGTTGCCATAGTACGTCCGTGGAAACTCATGTTAGCTGAAATAATCTCGTAACGGTCAACGCCCTTATGGTAGAAGTAGCCACGAGCAAGTTTAATAGCAGCCTCGTTAGCCTCAGCACCAGAGTTTGCAAAAAATACCTTATCAGCAAAGCTCATGCGACAAAGACGGAAAGCGAGTTCAGAACGCTCAGGAATGTAGTAATAGTTACTGCAGTGGATGAGGTTTGCTGCCTGCTTGCTGATTGTCTTTGTAAGAGCCTTGTTGTTATGACCCAAAGTATTTACAGCAATACCACCGATCATATCCATATACTTCTTCTTTTCTGTAGATGTAAGGTAAACGCCGTTACCCTTAACGAAAGCTACATCAAGTGGTGCGAATACCTGCATGCAGTATTCTTTGTCATATTTCTTAATTAAATCAAAATTGTATTCGATACTCATACTCGATTCTCCTTGTCCTTCAAAATCATTGTTCCGATACCCTTAGAAGTGAAGAGCTCCAAAAGGATGCTGTGTGGTACACGTCCATCGATGATGTGTGCGCGTCTTACGCCTCTCATAACTGTATCGAGGCAACCCTCGATCTTAGGAATCATACCACCTGTGATAATGCCATCCTCGATGCACTCCTTGATTGACTTCTCATCGAGAAGTGAAATGAGCTTTATCTCGTCGTTCTCGTCCTTACGCATTACGCCTGGAACATCAGTGAGAGTGATGAGCTTTGAAGCACCAAGTGCAACTGCAACTTCTGCTGCAACTGTATCAGCATTGATGTTATAGCTCTCGCCATTCTCGCCAACACCGATAGGTGCAATTACAGGGATGAACTCATCGCTTGCGAGCATCTCGATAACGTGAGTATTAATCTTCTTAATCTTACCAACGTATCCGATATCTACTTCGTTGCCGTTAGCATCTGTTGTAAGTTTTTCTGCTTCGATAAGGTTACCATCGATACCGCAGATACCGATTGCCTTTGAACCCTTGGAATTGAGAACAGAAACAATCTCCTTGTTTGTCTTACCAATGAGAACCATCTGAGCGATGCCCATTGTATCCTCGTCTGTGTATCGAAGGCCATTAACAAAGTGAGACTCGATATTTACTCTCTTAAGCATATTGTTGATGTCAGGTCCGCCACCGTGAACAAGAACAGGGTTGATACCGATGTGCTTTAAGAGTGTGATGTCATCCATAACAGACTGCTTTAAATCTTCGTTAACCATAGCGTTTCCGCCGTACTTGATAACGATAGTCTGTCCGTGCATCTTCTTCATATATGGAAGAGCATCGATAAGGATTGCTGCGCGGTCAATTTTATTTTTCATCTCGCCTGAAACGTCAGGCATAATCTTGCTGTCTGCCATATTAAACACCTCTGATAATTGTATTAAGTCCTGTTGTCTCAGGGAGATCAAACATTGCGTTGAATGCCTGAATAGCCTGGAGAGCTGCGCCCTTACCAAGGTTGTCCTGAGCTGAGAAGAGCTTGATAAGACCAGTCTCTTCGTCGTAAGCACCCTTAACGTCAATGTAGTTAGAACCGTTAACTGCCTTAACATCAGGATAGTTCTTGCCAGGTACTACACGAACGAAAGGCTCGTCCTTATAGTACTCGTTATAAATCTCGTTGATTTTCTCAGTAGAAACATCTGAGAACTTCTCGCTTGGTCTTACATAGATTGATGCGAGCATTCCTCTCTTGAAAGGAGCAAGGTGAGGAGTGAATGAAACCTTAATGTCGTTTCCATCGCCGCCAGAAATAAATGAGCACTGCTCGTTAATCTCTGTTGTGTGTCTGTGACCAACTACACCGTATGGCTTAAATGCTTCATCAGTCTCGCAGAAAGAATAAGCAAGGTCTGCCTTACGTCCTGCACCAGTTACACCTGAAGTTGCATCGATAATGATTGAGTTCTTATCGATAAGTCCTGCCTTAAGGAAAGGAGCAAGTGCTGTAAGTGAGCATGTAGGGTAGCAGCCAGGGTTAGCAACAAGCTTTGCTGACTTGAGCTGATCTCTATAGAGTTCAGGAAGACCATAAACAGCCTCTGCCAAAAGTTCTGGATGTGGATGATCAAGCTTATAAGACTTCTCATATGTAGCGAGGTTCTTATATCTGAAGTCACCACTATGGTCGATTACTCTTGTGCCGTTCTCAAGAAGAACTGGAACTGTCTTTGAAGATACGCCGTGTGGAAGAGCTGTGATAACAAGATCAGAATCCTTGGCAACATCAGCTGGATCAAGGTTCTCAAGAACCTTATCGCAAAGACCGCTATATACAGGGTAGATGTCAGAGAAACGCTGGCCCTCAAATGACTGAGATGTCAAATGAATGAGCTCTACATTTGGATGATTAAGGAAACCGTGAACGAGTTCTGCACCCACGTAACCTGTGCTTCCGATAATGCTGACTTTGATTTTATTCATATATATAACCTCTTAATTCTTATATTTAAAATAATTAACATTAAATAGATATGTGAAAACACTCTGTATTTATATAACATTTGAAAGCCGTTTACAAGAGTATTATGCAAAATTATGCATAAATATTCACAAGACGATTTTATAACTGGTGTAAAATGCAGGTATTACATGCGAAAAATCAGGAAGGATGTGCAATTTGACAACGCCCATTTTACCTATATTTTGAGCCTGTTTTGCCTCAGATTTAAGGTTCCTTGTAATATGTGCACAAACGGCCAAATACCCTTTGGTGCAAAAAGTAAAAATACCCTGATGTAACGGAGAGATTAAATACAAAATACCCTTTTGTAATTTGGCAAAGTTGTCATATAGTTACGAAGTACTCGTTTTGATATAGTATCGGTATGAAAAAGCTCATTGGAGCGTTTTGGAGGTTATTAATTTATGGCAAGTTTATCTTTCCAGCATGTTTACAAGAAGTATGACGGCGGCGTAGTTGCTGTTTCTGACTTTAACCTTGAAGTAGCTGATAAGGAGTTCGTTATCCTCGTAGGACCTTCTGGTTGTGGTAAGTCAACAACACTTCGTATGCTCGCAGGTCTCGAAGATATTTCAGAGGGTGAGATCTATATCGAGGATCGTCTTATCAACGACGTTCTTCCTAAGGACAGAGATATCGCAATGGTATTCCAGAACTACGCTCTCTACCCACACATGACAGTTCGCGAGAACATGGCTTTCTCACTTAAGCTCAAGAAGATGCCTAAGGAAGAAATCGCTCGTCGTGTAACAGAAGCAGCTAAGATCCTTGAGATCGAGCACCTCCTTGAGAGAAAGCCTAAGGCTCTTTCAGGTGGTCAGCGGCAGAGAGTTGCTCTCGGCCGTGCTATCGTACGTGACCCTAAGGTATTCCTTATGGACGAGCCTTTGTCAAACCTTGACGCTAAGCTCCGTGTACAGATGCGTGTTGAGATCACAAAGCTCCACCACAGACTTAAGACAACATTTATCTACGTAACACACGATCAGACAGAGGCTATGACAATGGGTACTCGTATCGTTGTTATGAAGGATGGATTCATCCAGCAGGTAGACTCACCAACAGAGCTCTACGATAACCCAGTTAATACATTCGTTGCTGGATTCATCGGTATGCCACCAATGAACTTCATCAATGCCACAATCAACGTTGAGGGTTCTGATGTTTATATCTCATTCGAGAATGTAACAGTTAAGCTCCCAGATCGTTACGCTGTTGAGGAAGTTATGGATCGTGATGGACAGGAAGTTATCTTCGGTGTTCGTCCAGAGGCTATCACAGATGAAGCAACATTCGTATCTGATCACCCAGAGACAGCTTTCTCTGCTGACGTTGATGTCGTTGAGATGCTCGGTGCTGAGACATACCTCTATGTAACAGTTAACGGTTCACTCCCACTCACATGTAGAGTTGACCCAACAACATCTCAGTCAACAGTAGGTCAGGTTGTTGACCTCGCTATCGACACAAACCGTATCCACCTCTTCGATAAGGATACAGAGCAGAGCATTATCTCTTAATTAATACTCTCCAGAGTTTAATGAGACCGGATTGCCACAAGGCATCCGGTCTTTTTTTGCGTTTAGAAGTTACTCTTTTGTTGCAATTGATGTATCCACTTGCTTGTTTATACGAAAAAAGTTAATATTTATTCGTATAAATAGGTATTCTGCATAGAGAGTACAGAAAGAGTGGGCAAGAATGGAAGAGATTAAGAAGTGTATGCGCCAGGCTAAGACAATTCTTAAGCAGAGCGTTGGAGTTATGGACACAACTGGACTTGTAATTGCTGCTACTGAGCCAGAGATCGAAGGTACTGTAGATTCTTCTGCCAGAGCTGTCATGATGTCAGATGATGTTTTTTCAAGCACTGCTGAGAAGACTTATATGAAGATTGCCATCGGAGAGCAGTATAAGTACATTATTTACATTGCTTCTGATGAACCAGCTGCACGTATTTATCTTGAACTTCTTGCTGAGTGGATTAAGACAGCAATTAAGGAGCGCGGAACAGACGCTGAGAAGGAGCTTTTCACAAAGAATGTTCTTCTTGAGAACGAGCTTCAGGGTGAGATTCCAATTAAGGCAAGAGAGTATAAGATCAACTGCAATATCCCTAGAATTGTAATGGTTGTAAGAAGCATTAAGGAAGAAGGAGCAGAGGCTCTTGTTATCCTTCAGAATTTCTATGCTGATTCTGAGGCTGCAACTGTTCTTGCAATGGATGAGGCTACAGCTATCGTAGTTCTTAATGTTGATGAATCTATCTCTTCTGAAACTGACCGAAATGCATTTGTTGATCAGGCAGCTAATTCTGTAATTGACTGCTTAAGCAACGAAGGTATTACTGTTTATATTGGTGTTGGTTCATTCGTTAACCACTTCCAGAACATTTCAAAGTCTTATAGAGATGCTATGCTTGCACTTCGTGTAGGTAAGATCTTTGAGAAGAACTGTTCTGTTTCACGTTATGACAAGCTTGGTCTTGGTAGACTTATCTATCAGCTCCCAGCTACTTTGTGTCAGATGTTTATTGATGAGGTTTTCCCTAATGAGGCATACAGAACTCTTGATGAGGATACTGTTGCTACGATTGAAAGCTTCTTTGCTAATAACCTTAATGGTAGTGAGACAAGCCGTGAGCTCTACGTTCACCGTAATACTCTTGTTTATAGACTTGATAAGGTTAAGAAAAATACAGGTCTCGACTTAAGATCTTTTGATGATGCTGTTTTGTTTAAGATGGCATCTATGGTTCGTACATACCTTGAGTATCTCGAGACAAGTAAGGACAACATGATTAGATGATTAAATTTACTGATGTACATAAGACTTATAAGTCTAAGTCTGGCTCAGTTGAAGCTCTTAAGGGAATCAGTTTTGACATCGATGATGGCGAGTTCGTCTTCGTTATTGGTAAGTCTGGTTCTGGTAAGTCTACACTTTTGAAGTGTATTACATGCGAGGAAAGACCAACAGAAGGAACTGTTACTATCGACGGCTTTAACATTGCCGCTATGTCACGTAGTCTTGTTCCAGTTTTAAGAAGACAGATTGGTATGATTTATCAGGATTTTAGACTTATTGAGTCTAAGACTGTTTTCGAGAATGTTGCTTTCGCAGGCGAGATTATTGGTATCCCAAGAAAGAACTTGAACCAGAGTGTTCAGCTTATGCTCAACGTAGTTGGACTTAAGGATAAGGCTAATGCATATCCACAGGAACTTTCTGGTGGTGAGCAGCAGCGTGTAGCTATTGCACGTGCGATGATTAATAATCCTAAGATTATTGTTGCTGACGAGCCTACTGGTAATTTGGACCCTGAAATTTCTGAGAATATTATGGCTCTCCTCCAGGAGATTAATCGTAATGGTTCAACTGTTATTGTTTGTACTCACGATAGTAATCTCGTAGACAGAATGAAGAAGAGAGTTATTGAGATCAGTGATGGTGTTATTGCCCGTGATGCTGAGGGCAGCCTTTATAGCAGAGAGGCTCAGGCTGCAGTTGAGGCAGCAAATGAAGCACCTAAGATTGATACAAATCCAATGAACGTTGCTTTCGGTGACGATCCAGCATTTGATTCTGACAGAGAATATAGCGACAACTTTGATGAGGATTCTTATATCGAAGAAGAACCAATCACAGAGGTGTTCTTTGGCGAGTCTCCATTACTTCCTGAAGTTCCAGCAGCAGAAGAGTCTGTTGTTAACGAAGAAGTAGCAGAGATTGCAGCTACTGTAAGTGCCGAGGTTGTTACTGAAGACGAGGTTTCTGCGCTTCCTGTAGATGGAGACGAAATCGAAGAGACTCTGATTGAAGATTTGGTAGAGGAAACTGTTGAGACTCCTTCCGAGGAAGAAGTAGAAGAAACTATGCCTTCAGAAGAAGAATCTGAAGAAGCAGTAGAAGGTACTAAAGAAGAAGTAAAAGAAGATAATGACGATAACTGGATTGAGGAAATCGGACTCAGTGATATCGATCTTGATATTCAGGAGGATGATGACTAATGAGTATTCGTGCATTTTTTAATTCAGTAAAAGAAGGTTTCAAGGGTATCTACAGACACCCACTCGTTACAGTTGCTTCTGTTACAACTATTCTTTTGATGCTCATTATTATGAGTGTGTTCTTTATTTTCTCTGCTAATGCCAGAGTTATGATGAGAAGACTTTCACAGCAGCCACCAATTGAAGTTTATATGAAACTTCAGGCTTCTGTTGAGGAGATTAATACAACTTCACAGCTTATTGTTTCTGATCCAAGAGTAATTCACTGTGAGCTTAATTCTCCTGAAACTAACTACAATAGTTTTAAGGCTAATCTTGGTTCAAGTTCATCTGTACTTGATGATTTTGACTACAATCAGTACCTTCCATATACATTCAGCATTCAGCTCAGTGACCCAGGTGCTGCTGATGAGATTTGTGCGAAGATTAGTACTTTCCCTGGAGTAAATAAGGTTTCCAAGGAAAGTAATGTAATGAAGTTCCTTACAGAGACAAAGAAGATTGTAAATGTAGCTACTGTGTCTGCATTTATCGTACTCTTTGTAATTGCTTTGTTTATTATTTCAAACATGGTTCGTATTTCTGTTTATTCAAGATCAAGCGAAATCGAAATCATGAAGTTTGTCGGTGCTACGAATTTCTACATTCGAATGCCTTACGTAATTGAAGGTGCAATTGTAGGTTTAATTAGTGCCCTCTGTGCATGGACTATTACTGTTTTCTCTTACCGTGCCATTTACTATAAGGCAATGGTAAATATGGATCCTAATAGTTTCTATGCTTTGCTTCCAGCCCGCGCAATTATGTGGTGGGTTCTCCTTATAGTTATCCTTATCGGTGTACTTATCGGAGGAATTGGTAGTGGAATTTCTGTAAGAAAATATATCAAGGTTTAAGTAGGTGATATTTAGTGTTGATGGTAAATAGTTCAAAAGTGAATTTTAAGTCTTTGGTAGCAGCTTTGCTTGTAATTGTTTTCGCTTTTTCAAGCATTATGCTCTTTATGCCTGTTAGAAGTGTTTTTGCTGACAAGCCATCTGATTTGAAGTTTACAACTGAGGATGATGTAGAAGAAGCAAGACGTCGTCGTGATGAGGCTTTGGCTCAGGCACAGGCTGCTGCCTCAAGAGTTTCAAGCCTTTCTTCAGAAAGAGCTGAACTCGATTCAGAACTTCAGGAACTTAATAGCCAGCAGGAAGTTATGTCAGCTGAGTACGAGCTTCTCGCAAGCCAGTATGCTGCAGCTCTTGTTGCAAAGGCTGAGGCACTTGATAGATACGTGCAGGCTCAGGACAATTTGGCAGAGACACAGCGTATTTTCGAAGAGCGTGTTGCTACAATGTTCGAGTACCAGAATAAGTCTGTTCTTGAGGTGCTTTTGGAGTCAGACAGTTTAGCAGGTTTCTTTACAAATATTGAGATTATTTCTCTTATTGCTGATGCAGATAATCAGGCAGTAGATTCAATGCAGGTTGCTCTTGAGGTAGCACAGCATGCTGCTGATGAGGCTCTTGCTGAGGCAGAAGAAATGGAAGCTATTGCTCTTGCAAAGCAGGCAGAACTTATGGAACTCGAGGAGCAGATTGGTATTACTTCTAATTCTATTGCGAACCTCGATTCACAGATTAGTTCAGCACAGGCTTCAGCAAATAGCTTTAATGCGCAGGTTGCAGAGCTTAACTCACAGATTGATGCCCTTCAGGCAGAGCTTTATGCTCAGACACATCCACAGCCACAGTCTTCTGCTACAAATTCAGAGACAGGTGAGACTGTTCCGGTTCAGCCACAGACTCCACCTCCATCAGGCGGCGGAAACGGTGCGCTTCAGTGGCCAACATGGACACATGCAATCTCTTCTTATTTTGGTTACAGATATCACCCAATTACAGGTGAGTACAAGTACCATTCTGGTCTTGATATTGCTGCAGGTTTTGGCGATACAATTATGGCTGCTGCTTCAGGTACAGTTATTTATGTTGAAGAGCCTGTTGAAGGTCAGAACTATGGTGGTTCAGGTTATGGTAACTATTGTATGATTCAGCACGATAATGGACTTGTAACTCTTTACGGTCACGCAAGAGACATCACTGTATCTTCTGGTACATATGTATCTGCTGGTCAGGCAATCGGTGTAGTTGGTTCAACTGGTTCTTCAACTGGCGCTCACCTCCATTTCGAGGTTCGTTCAGGCGGAGAGAGAGTAGATCCACTTAACTACCTTCCATAATTAAGAATATTATTATCTTTATATATGCAGGATTTTTATGATGTATTGGCCACATATTACGATGGCCTTCAGGAAGATATCAATCCAGTAGAATGGGCAGAGTTTCTCCATAAACTTATCGAAAAGCATAAGACAGCTGTAGGTGAAGGCGAGAATAACACACCTATTCTAGTTGACCTTGGTTGTGGTAGCGGAAGAATCACTACTGAGATGGCGGTAAGATTTGGATACGAGACAATCGGAATTGATCGTTCCTACGAGATGCTTAATAAAGCTCGCGATTACTCAGCAGAAAAAGCACCTGATATTCTCTGGCTTAATCAGGATATTACTGACTATGAACTTTATGGTGCTGCCGATGCTTTTATTAGTACATTAGATACTGTAAATCACATTACTGATAGTAAGTACTTAGAAAAACTTTTCGCATCTTTTGTAAACTACATGGCTACAGGTGCAGTTTTTGTTTTCGATATTGGTACCTATAAGCATTTTGCAGAGACTTTGGGGAATAATGTATTTTTTGCAGATGACGATGACTACACTTTGCTTTGGGCAAATTCCTACGAAGAGGATTCTGGTTTAAGTTCTTCTGACATGACTATTTTCTATACAGCGGATGGCAGAAGTTATAGAAGAACGGATGGTTCCATTAAAGAGCGTTATTATTCAGTAGAGTATTTGGAAGAAGTAGCTTCTAAATTCGGTCTTAAGCTCGAGGCAGTAACTACTGATTTAAAGGATGAGCCTATAAAGGGCGATGAGGAAAGAATTTTTCTTGTATTCAGGAGAATTACAGAATATGGAAAATGATGTTTATTACGCTTCAGGCGTGCCAACAGACGTTAAGGAAGATCATTTGATCAGAGCCGTAGCTCTCAAGGGACACGTAAAGGCAATTGCTATTAATACTACAGAAGCTATAAAGGAAATGCAGAGAGTTCACGGAACAACAAACGTTGTAACAGCAGCTCTTGGAAGATTTATTACAGCTTCTCTTCTCATTGCATCTAATATGAAGAATGAGGACGACACTCAGACTACAATCATTAGATCTAATGGTCCTATCGGAGGCATGACATGCGTTTGTGACAGCAAGGGACATGCGAAGGCATATGCTGTCGAAAAGAATGTGGAGTCAACTTACCACAGACCAGGAAAGCTTAATGTCGGTGCCGCAGTAGGTGAGGGCTCACTTACAGTAATTCGTGATATTGGTCTTAAGGAGCCTGTTGCAGGTACAGTTGAACTTGTATCAGGTGAGATTGCTGAAGATTTTACTTACTATCTTGCTTCTTCAGAGCAGACACCTACAGTTGTGTCTCTTGGTGTTCAGATTGGTACAGACGGAATTGTAAGTCACGCAGGTGGCATGATGATTCAGCTTATGCCAGGTGCTACCGAAGAAGATATTACTTATGTAGAGGAAAGAGTTAACGGAGGATTTCCAGAAATTACTTTCCTTATGGAGGAGGGTTTAACTCCTGCAAAGATTCTCGATATGTTTATGGGTGACCCAGATATGGTTTACATGAACGGTTATCCTGTAGCTTATAAGTGTAATTGTTCAAGAGAAAGAATGAGCCAGGGACTTGCAGCTCTTGGTAAGAGCGACCTTATGTCTTTGCTCGAAGATGAGCGTGGAATCGATACAGAATGCCATTTTTGTGACTCAAAGTATCACTTCTCACCCGCTGATATTAAAGATTTATTGGACAATATGTAAAAAAGTAAATTTTTATAAAATAATGCTTGCCATAATTGACTTTCGAGTGTATTATACTACTCGCGCGACTTCGGAAAGCCGTAGTCTGCGTATTAGCTAGGAAGTTGGAGATTGCCGCACAAGCGTGGGCTGCACACTGGATGCGGGTAACTTCGACAGAGCGAGTCGGACAAGAATCCGGCGATTTCGGCCAAAGCCGGCAGCGTTTATTTTGACTGTCTGCCCAGAAGCCAAAGTGCTACCTGTTGATCAGGGTGGTAACTGGATGTCTGGGTTTTTGAATGGGACAGAAAGAAACGCCCGGAAGGGTTGAGATAAAATAACAGCATATTGGAGGAATAAAACAATGGCAAACGCAAAGCTTAGAATCAAGATCAAGGCTTACGATCACAAGCTCCTCGACGAGAGCGCAGCATCAATCATCGCTACAATCGAGCGTACAGGTGCTTCATTCAGTGGTCCAATCCCACTCCCAACAGAGAAGGAGATCGTAACAATTCTCCGTTCACCTCACAAGTACAAGGATTCTCGTGAGCAGTTCGAGCAGAGAACACACAAGCGCTTGATCGATGTATATGCACCAACAGCTAAGACAGTTGATGCACTTCAGAAGATCGACTTGCCAGCAGGCGTTTCTATCGAAGTTAAGGCTTAATAGAAATTGTTTACTGGTTTAATCAGTTAGGAGATCGCCAAGTCACTTAACTGAGGTCATGTTCACTGCGGTGAACCAATAACCATATAGGAGGAAAAGAGAATGACGAAATTCATTATTGGCAAGAAGGCCGGAATGACACAGCTTTTCGACGAGACAGGCAACGTAATTCCAGCAACTGTCATTGAAGTAGAACCAATGTATGTACTTCAGAACAAGACAGTAGAGAATGACGGCTACAAGGCTGTTAAGGTAGGTACAGGTTCTGTACGTCCAAAGCTTGTAAACAAGCCAGACGCTGGTCAGTTTGCAAAGGCTGAGGTAGAGGTAAAGCGCTACATCCGTGAGTTCAAGACAGACGATGAGTATGCTCTTGGTCAGGAAATCAAGGTTTCTGACATGTTCGTAGTAGGCGATCACGTAGATGTAAGTGGTGTTTCCAAGGGTAAGGGTTACGCTGGTAACATCAAGCGTCACGGACAGAAGGGTGGTCCTTCAGGACACGGTTCTATGTACCACAGAAGAGTTGGTTCTATGGGTGCTAACTCAACACCTGCACGTGTACTCCCAGGCAAGAAGATGCCAGGACACATGGGTGCAGTAAATTGCACAGTTCAGAATTTGAGCGTCGTTATGGTTGACGGCGACAGAGGAATCCTCGTTCTTAGAGGCGCGGTTCCAGGACCTAAGGGCGGACTCGTTACAGTTGAGTCATCCGTTAAGGCATAATCGGGAGGTAAACAATAATGGCTAAATTAGATATCTTAAATCTTAGCGGTGCTGTTACTGGTTCAATCGAGCTTGCGGATGAGATCTTTGGTATTGAGCCAAATGCAAACGCAATTGCAGTAGTTATCCGTAACATGCTCGCTAATCGTCGTCAGGGAACATCATCTACAAAGACAAGAAGCGAAGTAAGAGGCGGCGGTAAGCGCCCATGGCGTCAGAAGGGTACAGGTCGTGCACGTCACGGTTCTACTCGTTCTGCACAGTACGTAGGAGGCGGCGTTATCTTTGGGCCTAAGCCAAGAGATTACAGCTACACAGTTCCTAAGAAGATTAAGAGACTCGCTATGAAGTCTGCACTTTCTTCAAAGCTTGCAGAGAACAAGATTATCGTTGTTGAGAATTTCGATCTCGCAGAGATCAAGACAGCTGAGGCAGTTAAGGCTCTCGCAGCTATCAAGGCAGAGAAGGCTCTCATCGTTGCTGGTGAGAAGAATGAGAAGACAATCCTCTCAGTAAGAAACATCCCAGATGTTCAGTCAGCTCTCGTAAATACAATCAACGTATTCGATATTCTTAAGCATGACAGCCTCGTTCTTACAAAGGACGCTGTTGAGAAGATTCAGGAGGTGTACGTATGAGTAAGGCTCCACAGGACATCATCATCGCTCCAGTAATCACTGAGAAGTCAGCTGGTGAGATCGCAGAAGGTAAGTACACATTCAAGGTGGCTAAGGACGCTACTAAGATTGATGTAAAGAATGCTGTACAGCAGCTTTTCAACGTTAAGGTAACAGCTGTTAACACAGCAAACTTTGACGGTAAGGTTAAGAGACAGCGCTATCAGCTCGGTAGAACACCTTCATACAAGAAGGCTGTTGTAACAATCGATACAGAGGGTACAGCAGAGACATATCTTGGTAAGGGTGGTAAGTCAACTAAGGTTGCTACTAAGTACAAGACATCTATCGAAGAGTTTGGTTTCGGCTCATAAGAGTCAGATAAGGAGTGAATAAAAATGGCAGTTAAATCATTTAATCCAACTTCTCCTGCTGTTCGTCAGATGACAGTAACAGATTACTCTGTACTCACAAAGAAGGCACCAGAGAAGTCACTTCTTACAACAGGTAAGAAGCACGCAGGTCGTAACTCATATGGCCGCATCACAGTTCGTCACCAGGGTGGCGGAAACAGAAAGAAGATTCGTGTAATCGACTGGAAGAGAACAAAGGATACAGTACCAGCAAAGGTTGTTGCTCTTGAGTACGATCCAAACAGAACAGCATTCATCGCACTTATCCAGTATGTTGATGGCGTTAAGTCATACATCCTTGCACCTAACGGTCTTAAGGTTGGCGATACAGTAGTAAGTGGTCCAGAGGCTGATATCATCGCAGGTAACGTTCTTCCAATCGCTAATATCCCAGTAGGTACAGTAATCTGCTGTGTAGAGCTTAAGCCAGGTAAGGGCGCTCAGATGGTTAGAACAGCTGGTGCTTCTGCTCAGCTCATGGCTAAGGAAGGCGACTACGCTCAGGTTAGACTCCCATCTGGTGAGGTTCGTATGGTATCTGTTAAGTGCCGCGCAATGGTTGGTGAAATCGGAAACGCAGAGCACGAGAACGTTAACATCGGTAAGGCTGGACGTAAGCGTCACATGGGCGTTAGACCTTCTGTACGAGGCGTTGTAATGAACCCTTGTGATCACCCACACGGTGGTGGTGAAGGTAAGTCACCTATCGGTCTTCCAGGTCCTGTTACACCATGGGGTGTTGCTACACTTGGTAAGAAGACACGTAACAAGAAGAAGCAGTCTAGCAAGTATATTGTTAAGAGCAGAAAGGGTTAAGGTGAAGCACGATGTCAAGATCTACTAAAAAGGGTTATTTCGTAGCAGAATCCCTTATGAAAAAAATCGAGGCTTTGAACGCAGCTAATGAGAAGAAGATCGTTCAGACTTGGTCTCGTTCTTCTACTATCTATCCTGAGTTCGTAGGACACACAATCGCAGTATACGACGGACGTAAGCATGTACCTGTATATGTAACAGAGGACATGATTGGTCATAAGCTCGGTGAGTTCGCTCCAACACGTAAGTTCGGCGGACACGTAGGCGAGAAGAAAGCCGGCGGACGCTGATAAGGAGGAACTATTGTGGAAAAGATTATTTTAAGCAAAGAGAATATCGAGAAGAACCGCGAGGCTATTCTCGAGGCTTATGCGGCTCCTACAAAGAAGAGCTCCAAGCTTCCAGTTCCAACAAAGAAGCAGAAGAAGCTTCTTGGTATTGGTAAGGATCAGGGTATTGCTACAGCTAAGTATGTACGCATTACTCCAAGAAAGGTAAAGATTGTTGCAGACCTTATTAAGGGCAAGTCACTCGATGACGCTATCGCAATCCTTACATACACACCTAAGGCAGCAGCTCCAGTTCTTCTTAAGGTATTGAAGTCAGCTGAGGCTAACGCAGTTAACAACAACGCTCTTAACAGAGCAGATCTCTATGTAGCAGATGCAATCGCTAACCCAGGTCCAATTCTTAAGAGAATTATGCCAAGAGCTAGAGGTTCAGCTAATAGAATCAATAAGAGAACAAGTCACGTTACTGTAGTTCTCAAGGAAAGAGTATAAGGAGGAGAACACATGGGTCAGAAAGTAAATCCTCATGGTTTAAGAGTCGGTGTTATCAAGGAGTGGGATACACGTTGGTACGCTGATAAGAAGACATTCAGTGATTTCCTCGTTGAGGACAAGCAGATTCGTACATTCATCATGAAGAAGGCTGATGAGATCATCAAGGATGCTTCTAAG
Organism: Saccharofermentans sp.; assembly: GCA_045639635.1. Taxonomy (GTDB): domain Bacteria; phylum Bacillota; class Clostridia; order Saccharofermentanales; family Saccharofermentanaceae; genus Saccharofermentans. The sequence continues at coordinate 68,206 of JAZUDM010000013.1, forward strand.
AATTCTAAGAAGCCTATCGATGAGAGCCGTAAGAATGTTGCAGGTATCGCTACAATCGGTATTGAGCGTAAGGGCGCTGAAAAGACAACTGTAATCCTTAGCGTTGCAAGACCTGGTCTTGTAATCGGTTCAAAGGGTACAGGTATCGCAGCTCTTACAGAAGCACTCAACAAGAAGTTCAAGAAGGAGTTCAAGGTTGAGGTTAAGGAAATCAAGGTTGTTGATACAAATGCTCAGCTCGTAGCTGAGGGTATCGCTTCACAGCTTGAGAACCGTATTAGCTTCAGAAGAGCTATGAAGAAGGCTATGTCTTCAGCAATGAAGCAGGGCATCAAGGGTATTAAGACAACATGTTCTGGTCGTCTTGGCGGTGCCGAGATTGCTCGTTCAGAGTCATACCACGAGGGTACAATCCCTCTCCAGACACTCCGTGCTGATATCGACTACGGTTTTGCTGAGGCAAACACAACATACGGTATCATCGGTGTTAAGGTTTGGATCTACAACGGCGAAGTTCTTCCTGAGAAGAAGGTTGCTACAACTAAAGAAGGAGGCGAAAACTAATGTTACTTCCTAAGAGAGTTAAGCACAGAAAGCAGCACCGTGGTCGTTTGACAGGTAAGGCTACAAGAGGTAACTTCGTAGCTTACGGTGATTACGGTCTCATGGCAACAGAGCCATGTTGGATTAAGTCAAATCAGATTGAGGCAGCCCGTATCGCTATTAACAGATACGTTAAGAGAGGCGGTAAGGTTTGGATCAAGATTTTCCCAGATAAGCCAATCACAGCAAAGCCAGCTGAGACTCGAATGGGTTCAGGTAAGGGTTCTGTAGATTACTGGGTAGCAGTAGTTAAGCCAGGCAGAGTTCTCTTTGAGATCGCTGGCGTTACAGAGGAGCAGGCTCGTGAGGCACTTCGTCTTGCTGGTCACAAGCTTCCATGTAAGACTAAGTTCGTATATAAGGCAAAGGAGGAGCAGGTATAATGAAGGCTACAGATATCCGCAATAAGACAACTGAAGAACTTCAGAAGGAGCTCGCTTCTTTGAAGGAAGAACTCTTTAAGCTTCGTTTCCAGCACGCAACAAATCAGCTCGAGAATCCTCAGCAGATTGTTAACGTAAAGAGAGACATCGCTAGAGTTAAGACAATCATTCGTGAGAATGAGCTTAAGGCTAACTAAGGGGGAAATGCAAAATGGCTGAAAGAAACCTCAGAAAGAATAGAGTAGGTATTGTTACATCTGACAAGATGGACAAGACAGTTACAGTTTCTGTAGTAGAGCACGTTAAGCACCCTCTTTACGGAAAGATTATGAAGAGAACATATAAGCTTAAGGCACACGACGAGAACAACGAGTGCGCTAAGGGCGATAAGGTTCAGGTAATGGAGACACGTCCACTCTCAAAGGATAAGAGATGGAGAGTTGTTGAGATTATCGAGAAGGCTAAGTAATGCAGGCTAAAGGAGGATATATCAGATGATTCAGGTTGAATCCAGACTTAGAGCTGCCGACAACACAGGCGCAAAAGAGCTTGCCTGCATTAAGGTACTCGGTGGTTCATGGCGTAAGTACGCTAATATCGGTGACGTCATCGTTTGCTCCGTAAAGACAGCTGCTCCAGGCGGCGTAGTTAAGAAGGGCGACGTTGTTCGTGCAGTAGTTGTACGTACAAAGAGAGGCGTTAGAAGAGCAGACGGTTCATACATCAAGTTTGATGAGAACGCTGCAGTAATTATCAAAGAAGATAAGAACCCTAAGGGAACTCGTATCTTTGGACCAATCGCTAGAGAGCTCAGAGATAAGGACTACATGAAGATCCTTTCTCTTGCTCCAGAAGTACTTTAATAGGGGGTCTATGAGATATGGCTAATAAGATTCACGTTAAGAAGAATGACCAGGTTGTAGTTATTTCCGGTAAGGACAAGGGTACAGCTGGTAAGGTTCTTAAGGTTCAGCCAGAGACAGGTCGTGTATTTGTTGAAGGCGCAAACATGGTAAAGAAGCACCAGAAGGCTAGATCACAGAATGAGCCAAGCGGCATCATCGAGCGTGAAGGTTCTATCGATGCTTCAAACGTTAAGCTCGTATGCCCTAAGTGTGGCAAGGCAACACGTGTTGCTTACGTAGTTAACGAAGACGGTTCCAAGGATCGCGTATGTAAGAAGTGCGGAGCTGTTATTGACACTGTAAAGAAAGCTAGCAAGGAGGCGTAAGTAGATGTCAAGATTAAAAGAAAAGTATATCTCTGAAGTAGCTCCAGCAATGCAGGAAGCTTTCAAGTATGAGTCAGTAATGGAGATCCCTAAGATCGAGAAGATCGTTCTTAACATGGGTGTTGGTGAGGTTAAGGATAACCCTAAGGCTCTCGACAACGCTATGCGTGATATGGGAATCATCGCTGGTCAGAAGCCAATCGCTACAACAGCTAAGAAGTCTGTTGCTGCATTTAAGCTTCGTGACGGCATGAAGATTGGATGTAAGGTAACTCTTCGTGGAGAGAACATGTACTATTTCCTCGATAAGCTTATCAGCATCGCTCTTCCACGAGTTCGTGACTTCCGTGGTGTAAACCCTAACTCATTCGACGGTCACGGTAACTATGCTATGGGTATCAAGGAGCAGCTCATGTTCCCTGAAATCGATTACGATAAGATTGATAAGATCCGTGGTATGGATATCATTATTGTTACAACAGCAAAGTCCGATGAGGAAGCTAAGAAGCTTCTTGACCTCATGGGCATGCCGTTCCGCAAGTGATTGGAGGATAAGTAAATGGCAAAGACATCAATGAAGTTTAAGGCAACAAAGACTCCAAAGTTCTCAACACAGCAGCACAACCGTTGCAAGCTTTGCGGTAGACCACATTCTTACATGCGTAAGTACGGTATTTGCCGTCTCTGCTTCCGTGATTTGGCTTACAAGGGCCAGATCCCAGGTGTTAAGAAGGCTAGCTGGTAATCAGCAATTATAGGAGGATAAAATAATGCAGATCACAGATGCAATTGCAGATATGCTTACGAGAATTCGTAACGCTGGTAATGCCGGTCATGCTACAGTAACTATCCCAGCTTCTAACCTTAAGAAGGCTATCGCTCAGATTTTGGTTGACGAGGGATACATCGCAAAGTTTGACGTTACTGAGGACAACAAGCAGGGTACAATCGAGGTAACACTCAAGTATTCTGGTAAGAAGCATGTAATTTCAGGCATCAAGAGAATTTCTAAGCCAGGTCTTAGAACATACGCTGATAAGGAAAACCTTCCTTATGTACTCGGCGGACTTGGTATCGCTATTATCTCAACATCTAAGGGTGTTATGACAGATAAGGCTGCTAGAAAGCTCGGTATCGGTGGCGAAGTTCTCGCTTATGTATGGTAATAGCTTCTAATTAAAGAAGTTTATATACACTCTGAAAAGCGTGTCTCGCAAAGACATGGCGGGACACACATAATCTAAAGAGCAGGAGGAAAATATTATGTCTAGAATCGGTAGAAAGCCGATAACAGTTCCAGCAGGCGTTGACGTAAAGATCGATGGCCAGCTCATTACTGTTAAGGGCGCTAAGGAAACTCTTTCTATGAACGTTCACCCAGCTATGACTGTTAAGGTTGATGGAAACGTTATCACAGTAGAAAGACCTGACGACCAGAAGGAGAACAGAGCTCTCCATGGTCTTACACGTTCTCTTATCAACAACATGGTTGTTGGTGTTTCTGAGGGTTTCTCAAAGACACTCGAGATCAACGGTGTTGGTTATAAGGCAACAAAGCAGGGAAACAAGGTTGTATTTAACCTCGGTTACTCACATCCAATCGAGATTGTTGAGCCAGAGGGTATCACAATTGAGGTTCCTACACAGAACCAGATCATCGTTAAGGGTGCTGATAAGCAGCTCGTTGGCGAGACAGCAGCAAAGATCCGTAAGTTCAGAATTCCTGATGTTTATAAGTGCAAGGGTATTAAGTATGCTGATGAGCACTTAAGAGTTAAGGAAGGAAAGACTGGAGCTAAGAAGTAATACAGGAGGTAAAGAATTATGATTAAGAATATTGATAAGAATGAAATTCGTAAGAGAAAGCACCTCCGCGTACGTAAGAAGATTTCTGGTACTCCAGAATGCCCACGTCTTTGTGTATTCAGAAGTAATAGCCACATTTACGCTCAGGTTATTGATGATGTTAATGGTGTAACACTCTGCAGCGCTTCTACACTTGATAAGGAAGCAGCTATTGAAATCGGAAGCAACGTAGAGGCTGCTTCAAAGGTTGGTAAGCTCGTAGCTGAGAGAGCACTTGCTAAGGACATCAAAGAGGTTGTTTTTGACCGTGGTGGATACCTCTATCATGGAAGAGTAGCAGCTCTCGCAGAGGCAGCTCGTGAAGCTGGTCTCTCATTCTAATCAGGAGGAGTAAATTAAATGGCTTTAGATCCTAACGTAGAATTAAAGGAAAAAGTAATCCACATTGGCCGTGTATCTAAGACAGTTAAGGGTGGACGTAACTTCCGTTTCGCTGCACTCGTAATCGTAGGCGACGAGAACGGTCATGTAGGTAAGGGTATCGGTAAGGCTGCTGAGGTTCCAGATGCTATCCGTAAGGGTATCGAGGAAGCTAAGAAGAACATTATCGAGGTTCCAGTTCTTAATGGTACAATCCCACACGAGACACTCGGTGAGTTCTCAGCAGCAAAGATCGTTATGAAGCCTGCTGCAGGTGGTACTGGTGTTATCGCTGGTGGTCCAGTTCGTGCTGTATGTGAGCTTGCAGGTATCACAGACATCAGAACAAAGTCTATCGGCTCAAACAACCCTAACAACATGGTAAACGCAACATTGGCAGGTCTTCAGGGCCTCAAGTCTCTTGAAGAGGTTGCACGTCTTCGCGGAAAGTCCGTTGAGGAAATCCGTTAATTGTAATTGGAGGTATGAAAAATGAAGCTCAATGAAATGACTTCTGCAGGTAATGCTAAGGCATACCGTAAGGGCCGTGGTGCTGGTTCTGGAAACGGAAAGACAGCTGGCCGCGGACACAAGGGTCAGAACGCTCGTTCTGGCGGTGGTGTACGTCCTGGTTTCGAAGGTGGTCAGATGCCTCTTTACAGACGTATGCCAAAGAGAGGTTTCAACAATAAGCGTTTCGCACTCGATTACATCGAGGTAAATGTTGCAGATCTCGAGAAGTTTGACAACGGTGCTGAGGTTTCAGCACAGATTCTTGCAGATGCAGGCATCATTTCCCTTCCAAAGGTAAATGATGGTATTAAGATCCTTGGTAACGGCGAGCTTACAAAGAAGCTTACTGTTAAGGCAGCAAAGTTTACTGCTTCAGCTAAGGAAAAGATTGAAAAGGCTGGTGGAACGGCTGAGGAGGTTTGATCATGACAGGTATGTTTGACACCTTGATCAAGGCATTCCGTTTACCAGAACTTCGTAAGAAGATTCTTTTCACCCTTTTAATTTTGGCTTTGTATCAGCTTGGCGGTCTTGTTCCAGTTCCTGGACTTGACCGTGAGGCTTTTACCTCACTTGTTAGAAATTGGGGTCAGATCGGTAGCATGATGGATATCATCTCTGGTGGTGGTCTTTACTCAGCAACAATCTTTGCTATGGGTATTACTCCATACATCAACGCTTCCATCATCATTCAGCTCCTTACTGTAGTTATTCCACCATTGGAAAACCTCGCTAAGGAAGGTGAGACTGGTCGTAAGAAGATGGCTAAGATTACACGTTATTGTGCAATCGGACTTGCTTTCTTACAGGCTTCATTGTTCTGCTATTCAACACGTACAGCAATGATTGGTTCAATTCCAAAGTGGCTTACAGCTGTTTTGATCGTTGTATCTTTCACAGCAGGTACATGTTTCGTAGTATGGCTCGGAGAGCGTATCAATGATAAGGGAATTGGTAACGGCGTATCTTTGATTATCTTCTCTGGTATCGTTACAAGACTTCCACAGATGGCAAGTACTTTGTACTACAAGTCTGTTGAGATCAACGGTAAGGTACCTAACGCAGTACTTGGTGTAATCGTAGGAATTCTCGTATTCCTCGCAGTAACATTAATTTCTGTTTGCATCATCGTATTTGTAGTATATGTACAGAATGCTGAAAAGCGTATCCACGTACAGTACTCAAAGAAGACAGTTGGACGTAAGCTTTACGGTGGACAGAGTTCAAATATTCCACTTAAGGTTAATCAGTCTGGTGTTATGCCAGTTATCTTCTCAATGTCAATCTTGTCTCTTCCATCTATGATTGTGACTATGTTCTTCTCAACAAGCACACATCCAGTTGTAGAATGGTTTAGAAACTTTACTGGCTCACCTTTCTACTATGTCTCATACTTCATCCTTATTCTCTTGTTTACTTTCTTCTATTCATTGATTCAGTTCAATCCAATTGAGATTAGTAATAACATTCAGAAGAACGGTGGATTCATTCCAGGTATCAGACCAGGTAAGCCAACAACAGAGTACATCCAGAGAGTTGCTAACAGACTTAACTGGGCAGACGGTTTATTCCTCTCAGCAGTTTGTCTTATCCCAACACTCGTAGGTGTTGCTACTGGACTTGAGAATGTATGGTTCGCAGGAACTTCAGTTCTTATCCTTACAGGCGTAGCTAACGATCTCGTAGTACAGATTGAGAGCCAGCTTGTAACAAGAAATTACAGAGGATTCCTTGATTAAGAGCTAATATTAAAGTATATTTAACAACGGTCTATGGTTTTTGCCATCAGACCGTTGTTTTATTTTGAAAATGTGGTAAATATATCTATGGTATATATTTATCTTTAAGAAAGAAGGAACGTAATATGAAACTTATTATTCTTGGTGCCCCAGGTTCAGGTAAGGGAACTTCAGCTACAGTACTTCGTGAGAAGTACAATCTTGCTCACATCTCAACAGGTGATATCTTCAGAGCAAATATCAAGGGTGGAACACCTTTGGGCCTCGAGGCTAAGAGCTATATTGATGCTGGTAAGTTGGTACCAGATTCAGTAACAATCAACATGGTTGCTGACAGACTCAACGAGGATGATTGCAATAAGGGATATATCCTTGACGGTTTCCCAAGAACAATCGCTCAGGCTGAGGCTCTTGATGAGATTCTTGCAAAGAAGAACGAGAAGATTGACGCAGTTCTTTCTATCGTTGTTGATGATGAGATCATTAAGGATCGTGTTTCAAGCCGTCGTGTTTGTGAGAAGTGCGGTGCAAGCTTCAACGTTCGCTTTAAGCCAACAAAGGTTGAGGGCGTTTGCGATGTTTGCGGTGGTAACGTAGTTCAGAGAGCTGACGATAACGAAGAGACAGTTGCAGCAAGACTTGAGACATACTACAAGAACACACAGCCACTTATCGATTTCTATGCTAAGAAGGATCTTATCGTAGAGGGTGATAATGGTAAGGATGCAGATACATGTATCGCTCAGATCGAATCCGGCCTTAAGGCTAAGGGTATCATCTAATTAAAAGAGGTAGCTTTTATGGCAATTGAAATTCTCACAAGCGAAGAATTTGAATACATGAAGGCTTCGGGAGATATCTTGAAAGAGGTATTTCGCGAGTGTCGTAAGTTTATTAAGCCAGGTGTAACAACACACGACGTAGATAAGCTTGTATACGACATTATCAGAAGTCACGATGCAATCCCATCTTTCCTGAATTACGGAGAGCCACCTTTCCCAGGTTCAATCTGTGCTTCAGTTAATGAAGAGGTCGTGCATGGAATCCCATCAAGCAAGCGCGTGCTTAAAGATGGTGATATACTTTCTGTCGACGTAGGCGCGATTTTACATGGTTATCATTCTGATGCCTGCCGTACTTTCTATGTAGGCGAAGTTGCTCCAGAAGTTAAGAAGCTTTGTGAAGTAACAAAGGAATCTTTCTTCAAGGGACTTGAGTTCTGCAAGGCAGGAAACAGAATCGGTGATATAGGACATGCCGTACAGGAATATTGCGAAAGCTTTGGTTACGGCGTTGTAAGACCACTTACTGGTCACGGTATTGGAACTTCACTTCACCAGGAACCAGACGTTCCTAATTACGGAAAGCCTGGCAAAGGCCCAAGACTTAAGGTCGGTATGGCAATTTGTGTAGAGCCAATGATTACATTAGGAACAGAGAGAGTTGAGCTTTGTTCTGATGAGTGGACAGTAGTAACAGCAGACGGAAAGCCTGCAGCACATTATGAGAACACAATTCTCATCACAGAGAATGGACCAGTCATGACAACTTATGAGGAGGAAGAATAATGGCTAAAGAGGATATTATTGAGGTAGAGGGAATCGTATCAGACGTACTTCCAAACGCAATGTTCAAGGTTAAGCTTGAAAATGGACACGAGGTACTCGCACACATTTCAGGTAAGCTTCGCCAGAACTACATCAAGATTCTCCAGGGCGATAAGGTAACACTTGAGATTTCACCATATGATCTTTCAAGAGGCCGTATCACATGGAGAGGTAAGAACTGATAAACATCAGTAAAACTACTTAAATAGCTTAAGAATTAATACATCCGCAAGATTTTTCTGAAAAATGAAAAAAGCACTTGCGGATGTAAAAAATTCTGCTAAAATATATTAGCGTGCGCGTAAAGCGCGCAAATTTTGTGATGAACAAAACAGCAGGAGGTAACAATGAAGGTTAGACCATCAGTTAAGCCAATGTGCGAGAAGTGCAAAGTAATTCGTCGTCATGGCAAGGTAATGATCATCTGTTCCGATCCTAAGCACAAGCAGAAGCAGGGCTAAGAGATTGGAAAACCGGGCTGCGGACAGTTTTAGCCCTGTCCACGTCGCGAGAGACACTGCTCTGTCTCGATAAACAAAAGAACAGAAACAAAACAAGCGAAATTAAAATATAACGCGTACTAGAGGGGCGGCTGCTCTTCCTAACACGAAGAGATCCTGATATCACGTGTCTTATATATAGATTTCAATTACTAATTACTCAAATGGAGGAACAAAAATGGCTCGTATTGCCGGTGTTGATTTGCCAAATGATAAGAGACTTGAGATTGCTCTTACATACATCTATGGCATTGGTAAGAAAAGTGCTTCCGACATCCTCGCAGAGACAGGCCTTGACCCAGATAAGAGAGTTAAGGATTTGACAGAGGACGAAGTAGCTAAGATTCGTGATCAGATCGAGAACAAATACACAGTAGAAGGTGATCTTAAGAGAGAGATCGCTGGAAACATCAAGCGCCTTACAGATATTGGATGCTTCCGTGGTCGTCGTCATAGACTCGGACTCCCAGTAAGAGGCCAGCGTACAAAGACAAACGCACGTACACGTAAGGGTCCAAAGCGTACTGTTGCTGGTAAGAAGAAGTAAGGGAGGATATGCAAAATGGCAAAAGCTGTAAAGAGAACAAGCGCAAAGCCAAAGAAGCGTGAGCGCAAGAACATAGTTGCCGGACATGCACATATCCACGCAACTTTTAACAATACTATCGTTACAATTAGTGACACAGCAGGAAATGCTATTTCTTGGGCATCAGCTGGTCAGCAGGGCATGAAGGGTTCACGTAAGGGAACAGCTTTCGCAGCTCAGCTTGCTGCTGAAGAGGCTGCAAAGAAGGCAGTAGACCACGGTATGAAGACTGTTGAAGTTTTCGTAAAGGGTCCTGGTGCTGGTCGTGAGTCTGCTGTTCGTGCACTTAACACAGCAGGTCTTGAGATTACTATGATCAAGGACGTTACACCTGTTCCACATAACGGTTGCCGTCCACCTAAGCGTCGTAGAGTATAATTCCGTAACGGATAGTTTTTTAGATTTAGAAAAGAGGATATAGCGATGGCAAGAGATATGACACCTGTCCTTAAGAGATGTAGAGCTCTTGATATTGAGCCTATGTTTCTTGGAATAGATAAGAAATCCAATAGACATAAGAACGCTAGACCTAAGAAGATGAGCGAGTATGGTGCTCAGCTTAAGGAAAAGCAGAAGGCTAAGTTCGTATATGGCGTTCTTGAGAAGCCTTTCAGAAATTATTTTGAGAAGGCTGAGAGAATTAAGACTGGCACAACTGGTGACAATCTTATGATTCTCCTTGAGTCAAGACTTGATAATGTTATCTTCAGACTTGGCTTTGCACGTACAAGAGACGAGGCTAAGCAGATTGTTAGCCACAGACACGTAACTGTAAACGGCAAGATCATTAACATCCCTTCTTACCAGATTAAGGCTGGCGATGTAGTTGAGATTAAGGAAAGCGCAAAGAGCTCACAGAGATATAAGGATATCGTTGAGGTAACTGGCGGTAGACTCGTACCAGAGTGGCTCACAGCTGATATTGAGAAGCTTTCAGGAAAGGTTAACGCACTTCCAAGAGCAGAGCAGATCGATACACCTGTAAACGCAGTTGCTATTGTCGAGTTGTACAACAAGTAATAGCTGATTTCATCAAAGCATTAACCAAGTAGGAGGAAAATATGAACGATATTTTAAAGCCAACCATTGAATGCAAAGAGTTAAGTGAAGATGGTTCTTACGGCAAGTACGTTGTATCACCACTTGAGCGTGGTTACGGTACAACACTCGGCAATTCACTTCGTCGTGTTCTGCTTTCTTCTTTGACGGGAGCTGCAGTTACAGCTATTAAGATTGATAACATTTTCCATGAGTTCTCAACTGTTCCAGGAATCATTGAGGATATGACTGAGATCATCCTTAACGTTAAGGGTATCCGTGCAAAGCTTCATACTGATTCTCCAAAGACAGTTTGCATCAGTGTTACTGAGGGTAAGACTGGTGAACTCACAGCTGGTGATATCGTTCACGATGATGAAGTTGAGATTATGAATCCAGATCACGTAATTGCTCACCTTAACGGTGATTCAAAGGTGTTCATGGAGCTCACAATCGGCGCTGGTCGTGGATATAACACAGCTGAGCAGAATAAGGTTGCCGGACAGGCTATCGGAATCATTTCAATTGATTCTATCTTTACACCTGTTAAGAAGGCTAACTATGTTATTGAAAATACTCGTGTTGGCGATCGTACAGACTATGACAGCCTTACATTTGAGGTTTGGACAGACGGTACAATCGCTGTTGACGAGGCACTTTCGTCTGCTTCTGATATTCTTATCAACCACCTCAGCTTGTTTAACGGTCTCACAGAGACAGATAACACAATGAGTTTTAAGAGTATCGAGACAAAGAGCGAGAAGAATTCTGAGCTTGGTAAGCTCATCGAGGACCTCGATTTCTCAGTTCGTACATATAACTGCCTTAAGAGAGCAGCTATTAACACTGTAGGAGATCTTATCTCACGTTCTGAGGACGAGATGATCAAGGTTAGAAACCTTGGTAAGAAGTCACTTGATGAAGTAATCTTCAAGCTTGAGCAGATGGGATTGCATCTCGCAGATAAAGAAGGCTAATAGGAGGAAATAAAGATGCCAGTTAATAGAAAAATGGGTCGTGCTGCTGATCAGCGTACAGCTATTCTTCGTAACATGACAACAGCATTCGTTATTAACGGTAAGGTTGAGACTACTGTTGCTCGTGCAAAGGAAATTAGCGCAATCGTTGACAAGCTCGTTTCTGACGCAATCAAGGAGAAGGACAACTTTACTACTAAGGAAGTTACAGTATCAGCTGCTAAGCTTGATGGTAAGGGCAAGAAGGTTCTTGTTTCTAAGACTTCAAAGAATGGTAATAAGTACGATGTAGTAGATCGTGAAGTTAAGACAAAGACTGTTACAGTTGATGCACCTTCAAGACTCGCTGCTCGTAAGAACATGATGTATTGGCTCCAGAAGAGCCACGATGCTGAGGGCAATGTTGTTAACCCAGTTAACAAGATGTTTGATGAGATTGCTCCTAAGTACGCTGGCCGTGAGGGCGGATACACAAGAATCATCAGAATCGGTACACGTCGTGGTGACGGATCTGAGATGGCTATCCTTGAGTTCGTTTAATATATCGACTTAAGATACTAATCAAAACATATCAGGGAATGACTTAGTCATTCCCTGTTTTTTTGCTCACATTAATTAAAGCTCGCTTTTCGAAGCGGACTTTTTTCGTTAAATTTTTGACATATAAAGTAATAGTAATAGTGCGACTTAAATTGCTATAATGAAGCGATGAAAAATGAACCTTTTGATAAGAACGACATTATAGTTTCTGCATCAGATGTAATGTTTGCTTATAAGACTGATGAATTAGTTGAGCTGGAAGATGTAAAGCCAGTTATTGATAACCTGTCTTTAAATATTCGTAAGGGTTCATATACAGCAATTCTAGGCCCAAATGGTTCAGGCAAGTCAACATTTGCCAAGCTCATTAATGTATTAGAGCAGCCTGATAAGGGAAAGATTGTTATCTTTGGCATCGATTCCAAGAACGAAGAAAGATTCTGGGACATCAGAGAGCACTGTGCTTATGTATTCCAGAACCCTGATAATCAGATTGTAGGAACAATCGTAGAAGAGGACGTCGCATTTGGTCCTGAAAATCTTGGAATACCTAATCCAGAATTAAGAAAAAGAGTAGACGATGCTCTTTCATATGTTGGTCTTACAAAGTTTGCAAAGAAGCAGGCAGCACATTTGTCTGGAGGACAAAAGCAGAAGCTTGCAATTGCAGGCGCCCTTGCAATGAAGCCAGATATTTTGATTCTCGACGAGTCTACAGCAATGCTCGACCCAGACAGCAGAGAAGAATTCTTAACTATTGTCGAGAGAATGAATCGCGAAGAAGGCCTTACAGTTATTACAATCACTCACGATATGAGTGAGGCCGCAAGAACAGACGAAATTTTCGTAATTGAAAAGGGTAATGTGACAATGCACGGCACACCTGCAGAAATCTTTATGCAGGCCGAAAGAATCCGCGCAGCAGGTCTCGATGTCCCTGAATTTATTGATTTGTACGAGAACATCTGCGATTCAATTAACAAAGAGATTAATGTAGATGATTTAAAGACTGATGAATCTGTAATTAAGGCTGCCGTTAGTAAAATTAAGGCACTTGATACGAATAAGATTTCTATAGACGAAAACGAAGATGACGATAAGAATATCGGAGAAGTAATTCTCGAGGTAGAAGGACTTTCACATTCATACGATAAGGACAGCGGGCTTGCGATTGATAATATTTCAATG
>JAZUDM010000014.1:0-5707 GCA_045639635.1 Saccharofermentans sp.
ATGTTTAAACTACATAATCTATTTGCAATTGGATTGATGCTTATGGTGTTAATATCATTTGGATTGGGATTAATGGAAGCTAGATTTTCAGTACAACGTATTGTTTCGATAGTATCAATATGCTATGCATTATTTTTTATAGTCTCATATTTGGTTCTTAGATTGAAATTCTTTACTATGACATTATTTATATGGGAGAATGCATTTATATATTTACTATTAATTAATTTGTATTTTGAAATGCTTAATTTTAAAATAGATACTTAAGTGTAGAGTAGTTAGATTAAATTCAAAGTTAATCGAACAACGCTACAAGCCCAACCTCGTAAGCAGAGCTTACTCGGTCACGGGCTGTCGCCCTATCATATGCCATAATTGTGTCCTTGTGTGAGCAAGCTCCCACCGGACCCATTTATGCCATCTGACACGGCTTGTAGCTGACGTGAAAATTCTGATTTCAGAGTAACGGTAAATTCGAATAGGTCGAAGAGATGGAAAACATGAAGTTTTTGTTGTGAAAAAGATGTCTATTAACTTAGATATAACCTATGGCGAATTCTTTTTGAATACACCTCACTGAACCCTAACAAAAGACTTATTAAGGGAGTAATCTGCGGTATAAGATTTGAGGATATATGGTTTCAATAAATTATTGGAAATGTTGTTAGACAAATATGTCTAATGTTGAAAATACGGCTTTTTCTCGCTTTACGTCGTGTTTTGTTTTCAATATGAACTGTACTCTGTTGTTGAAAGGAGGATTGAGAATGGATCAGAAGATGATCGGTCAATTCATTAAAGAGTTGAGAAAAGAGAAACACATAACTCAGGAAGAATTAGCAGAAAAATTAAATGTGTCAAATAGAACTGTATCTAGATGGGAGACAGGAACAAATATGCCTGACATAAGCATACTAGTTGAATTGTCTGAAATATTAGATGTGAGTATTCCTGAGATAATTAATGCGGAAAGGAAAAGCGAGAAAATGAATGGCGAATCAAAAGAATTAGCTCAGAGTATGTCTGATTATGCAACAACAGAAAAAGAAGGTCTTGTTAAAGAAATAAGAAGGTTCAGCATAATAGGAACTGTATTGGTTTTTATTTATATATTCTTTGATGCTACTCAAATAGGAATGACCAATGGTTTTGTGAGTGAGATAGTAAGGTATTGTCAGTTATTACCATATGTACTTATGATAATGATTGCTTGCTATACAACTGGATTGATAAGCAAATTTCAAAAGTATAAAGGCGACAATGAATCTCGAAAGGTTAGAGCTTATATAGGGTTAAGTATTTATATGGTTTTAATGGTGATTCTCATTAAGTTCATCTTTTAATTTATTATGCGTATATTGAAATTTTCGAAAAAAGTAAACTAACTCCATCAGATGATAAAATAGATGAATCATTTTCAGTTGATGATGTAGATTTCGATAATTTTGATGCTTCAAACACATCAAGTTGGCATAAATAACAGTCTGCAACAAAAAATCACCTTACGTAATGTATTGTTTGTGACGTTACGTAATAGGGTATAGTGGCACCATCAAGGAGATGAACGTTGTGTCAAAGTGCATAACTTTCATAGCGATAATTTTCTTAAAGCGAAGGAGGCATATTATGGTTTCAAATAGCGTTTTTGTTTGGCTGGTAGTTATGATTATTGGAGGTGTTCTCTTAGCAGTAATACCTGCAATTTTTTGGATTAAGACACGTCATGAGAGAATTACTACAGTATTAGTTGGTGCAGCTACATGGTTTGTTTTTGCTCAGATTCTTGAAACTATTCCTAAGTTGATTCTCTTTAATCCAGCCTTTGAAATTAGTAGCACAATTAGAGGAAGTGTATTTCTTTATACTTTAGTTGGATGTCTTCTGGCTGGTGTTTTTGAAGAGACAGGTAGATTTGTAGCATTTAAGACAGTTCTTAAGAATCGCACTAACAAGGAGACAGCAATTTCTCACGGAATTGGTCATGGTGGCTTCGAGGCATTGTTCCTTATGGGTGCACTGGGAATGCAGTATATAACTTATGCTATTCTTGTTAACACTGGAAAGATTCAGGAAATTATTGATCAGGCAGCTTCTCAGGGTGCGTCAATCGATGAGGTTAATGCAGTTGTTGATTCCATTAAAACAATTACCTTTGTGAGCGTAGGACTTAGTCTTTATGAGAGAGTATTCGCTATTTTGCTTCATGTTGGTTTGTCAATCCTTGTTTTCTACGCTGTAAGAGAAAGAAAAACCTGGATGTATATTCTCGCAATTGTTTTACATGGCCTTTTCGATGTGCCTGCAGCACTTTACCAGACAGGTGTTATTACATTACCAATAACTGAAATGATTCTTACTGTATATGCGCTAGTATTTTTCATTATTGTGTATAAGGTTTTGTATAAAGGCAGAAAAGTTGAAGTTTAAGCGAAAGAAGTATCACGTAAGTGGTACTTCTTTTTTGCCTGATTAGAATATAATTGTACGGTAGACAGGGCTGTCCACCCTGAAAATTGGGCGTTTACTCACTCTGTGACATGTTACACTAGGCTGAAAATTAGTAAGATTCCCGTCGTAAGGAGGTACAAAGATGGATCAGATTAGAATTGGCAGCTTTCTTAAGGAATTAAGAAACAACAATAATTTGACTCAGGAACAACTTGCCGAGAAATTCGGTGTATCACAAAGATCTGTCTCACGATGGGAAAACGGAAATACAATGCCTGATATCAGTATACTTATTGAATTGGCTGACTTTTACGATGTTGACCTTCGCGAGATAATAAACGGCGAAAGGAAAACAGAAACTATGAAAGAAGATTTAAAAGAAACATTGGTAATGGTGGCAGACTATACTTCAGTTGAGAAAGAGAAGATCAAGAAAGAGCTGACTACAATGCTGGCGATTTCAATTCCACTATTTATTGTACTTGGACTAATTAACGCTTTACAGTTAATCAGGGTTTGGGATGGATTTGTTACTGTTGCAGCATTTTGCTCATCACTTGGCTTAATCTATGCTATCAAGAGCCTGATTTCAGTAAAGCAGTTAAACGATCAGGTTAGTAAAACTCAGGTTAAGAAAATCTATATGGTAATTGTAGCTGTTGGTTTTGTGGTTTTTTTATTAGCATTGTTGATGATTCTTTGGGCAGTAGGCGTTATTTAACACTTAAACGAGTTGAATTTGATTTATGCGAGTCCTTTTTGGGCTCGCATTTTTCGTTTCTTTCAAAACTGTAAGAATAGACCTCGAAAATGAAAGATGCTTCGATGTTTTGTGAGCCTTAATCCTCGTAAAATTAAACCATAAGAAAGATTAAGGACGGATAAACAAAATGACAAATACAGTAAGAAAGACATTAAATCTTGAGATGAAGGAGAGCTTCTACAACAAGGCTGACTGCCTCATTGAAGCAAAGGAGATTGTTGATTCAGAGAAGATTACAGGCATGACAGTACATCAGGTTGCTGAGGAAATCTATACACATGCGTTTGTATTCTTTAACTTCCGTTTTCTTCCAGCAAAGATTCGTGAGACAAATCTTGCACGCCGCATCTTTACTTCAGCAGCAAATGGTGTTGATCTTGAGGATAATGGAGATACATTAAAGAGAAGAATCTGCTATTCATTAATCTGGGCTTTTTGCTAATGGGATATTCTGAAGAGTCGCTTTTGAAAAGAGAAATAAATCGTACTAATTTGTGTATTTATTAACTTTTTGTTTTCATTTCTTCAAAATTCAGTTATTAAGTTATTGCTTTTCATGACTTATAATATCCATGTGGGGATTTTTCTATGAAAAGACGTAAAAGATTAGCGGTTTTCCTTGGTGAAATCGGAAGAGAGTATCAAAAGCAGTTCATTAATGAACTTCAGAAAGTAGTCCGTCCTAAGGACTATGATGTTTTTGTGTTCAATGATTTTGGTGCTTACAATAGTACAACTCTCTTTGATTTGGGTGAGCGTGACGTCATTAATATCCCTGTATATTCAGAGTTTGATGGAATTATTTCCCTTCCAGATACATTCGATATCGATGGTATGGAGCAGATGCTCCTCGATAAGATTAGAAAGGAAACTAATTGTCCTGTAGTTTCTGTTCGTAATGGTTCAATTGAGACATATAGAGTTGTTTTCGATAACTTTGGTACTTTGTATGAGATGACAAATCATTTCATTAAGCACCATGGATTTAAGAATATCTGTTATATGTCAGGTCCTATGAGATTTGAGGATTCAGTTCATAGACTTGAGGGCTTTAAGGCTGCCATGAAGGATGCAGGTCTTGAGGTTACAGACGATATTATTATCGAGGGTGACTTCTGGAAGTTTGTAAGTAAGGCTGCTGCAGACAAGTTCCTCGCTGCTTACGATGGTAAGACAGAGGCTATTATTTGTGCTAACGACTATATGGCACTTGGTCTTATTGAGGAATTGGAGTTAAGAGGAATTAAGGTTCCAGAAGATATTTGTATTTCAGGCTTCGATGAGGTAATTGAGGGTGAGGCTTCAAAGGTAGTTCTTACTACAGTTGCAATTCCTGTTGAGGAAATGGTAGCTAAGTCAGTTGAAATCATTGAAGATGTTATTAATGGTAAGGAAGTTCCAGCTGAGACTGGTCTTACAGGAAGAATTCTTCCTAAGGGTAGTTGCGGATGCTGCTTTGACAGACCGGAAATCGATTACAATTCATTCGTTAACAGATTAACTGATGAGTATGTAAATGTTAGAAGATCTACTCAGTTTATTACTGATATCGAGAATCAGGTTACTGAGGTTGATAAGCTTAACTTTGTAAATGGTTATAACCATACTTTCAGAGTAAAGAACATGTTCCTTTGCCTTTGTCTTGATGAAGATCATAAGGACGATAACCCTTATAGTGAGACAATGCTTCTTAAGACTATTTATCCATTTAACGACGACAGACTTAAGGATCCGCTTATTAACTTTAAGTTCCCAAGAAAGGATATTATTCCTGACGAGTTCTTTAATTACGATGAGCCTACAATTCATATTGTATGTCCTATTCACTATAAGAATATGACTTTCGGATATCTTGTAACAGAATGGTGCGACAGAGATATTACAATCTTCTTAGGTCCTTATGGTGAGGGATTCGCACATGCTTATAACGACTTGCTTCTCCAGGCTCAGTCCAGTGAACTTGTTGAGATTAGAAAGCAGAATCTTATTGATCCATTGACTGGTATCAGTAACAGACGTGGATTTGAGCAGAGTTTTAATAATCTTATTACACAGAAGCATAAGGAGAATGAGTTTATTTCATTCCTTAGTGTGGATCTTGATAATCTTAAGACTATTAATGATACATACGGACATGCAGAAGGTGATATTGCAATTAAGTCTGTAGCCAGTGTTCTTGCTGAGGTTTGTGCGACAAACAATATTTGTGCAAGAGTAGGTGGAGATGAGTTCTACGCAATTATGTCTTCTACTGATCCTAATACAAAGGATAGTACGCTTAAGCGTTTCTACGAACTTCTTGAGATTAAGAATGCTGAGCTTAATAAGGAGTATTCACTCCATGCAAGCGTAGGTATTTATACTGTAGCAAGTAGTCTTGCAGATAAATCTGTAGAGCACCTGCAGATGGCTGACAGACTGATGTATGAAGCTAAGCGTAAATATAAAGAAGGAAATTAATACATAAAGCCGCAGATTAATGTCTGCGGTTTTATT
>JAZUDM010000015.1:0-3502 GCA_045639635.1 Saccharofermentans sp.
CCTGGCTGATCTGCTGTTGGCGGAGTCCAAGGGCACGCTGCCTGACACATCTCAAAACCACTTACTGTGATGTAGTTTCTGCCTGTTCTCTTTGGGAAGAAACAGGATCTTCGAACATTAATCTCAACCAACTCCTCGTTAGGATTCTTGCCCTGGAAGTTAGCATAAATAATTGTGTTGTCGTTCTCGTTATCGATTTCTGCGAACCACTGATAGATGGAATCCTCAGGATGCAAAAGTGGCTCTGGCTTATTTGTCCAAGGTGGAGCAACGCCTGTCTCTCTTCTTATAGGCTCTCTTAAATCTTCGTATCTTCCTGCCTCGTAGAAAGACTTGCCATTCATGTAAACGTCACCCAAGTGAAGGTCAAAATCTACAAGAACGCCATTCTCCTCGTGTGGAGCCTTAGTTGCATCAGGGTAGATGAACCAGTCTCCTTCAAGCTTTTCCTTATAAGGATTAAAGTCGCCAAAGTAAGAATTAGGAAGAACTACCTTCCATACATTACCTTCAACATTTTCCCAGGAAGTAATTCTCTCGGAGCCCTTAATTACTGCCTTCTCTCCTTCAGCAACAATATAAGTAATACGTGACTGCTCGTTAATACCGGAATTTTCTGGACTTACCCACTCACGGTAAGTACCTTCGTGAACTACAACAGTGTCACCTGGCATTGCAATTTTTGCTGCCTTGGAAATAGTCTTAAAAGGCTTTTCCAAAGTGCCCTCGAAATAATCCTGACCTGCTGCTACTGATACGTGATAAACCATCGCTAATTCCTCCAAAAAAATCTATCCGTCTTCGATTCTACTCTAAATGACTCTGATTCACTACAAGGATTGGAGGTATTAATGCATTATTTACATTTGGTTTGATGGTTGGTAGTGGGCACGTGATTTCCCCAAAAACTTATATAAAAACGAGGTTTTTGCAAATTTTATATAAGTCTTTTTCGAAGAATTCTTTCAAAACTTATATAAATCTCTAAGTTTCGAAAAAATTATATAAGTTTTTCATTCTCAAACCTATATAAAATTGACGTTTCTTTCGGTTTTATATAAGTTTTCCAGTTTTTCGCATGAGATGACTTATATAAAATCGCCGAAAATGCTGAAATTATATAAGAAATCGGCGTTTGCAGAAAAAATCCACTATATAAAATGAGCAAAACTTGCAAAATTATATAAGTTTTTGCCCCATCCCTCGTAGTGGGGACGTCGCCAATCCACGCCAGCACAACAAACTCACAATCTGGTTATATATTTTTGTTCCATTTTGAGTATAACCAAATACCAGATATTAAACTATAATGCTACTGTTTTGGTGGGTATTGAGTACCAAACCACCAAGCAACCAGAATAAGGGATAAATATAGAAATGAGTACAAATACAAAAAGCAGAGATCAGATTAAGGTTATGACACTCACTGCGCTTTTCATTGCGCTTACATATGTCTTCACTGCTCTCATCAACATTAAGCTTCCTATCGGAGGCAATGGTGGGCTTATCCACCTTGGTAACGTGCCACTTTTCGTTTGCGCTATTCTTCTTGGAAAGAAGAGCGGCGCTATTGCAGGTGGAATTGGAATGGGACTTTTTGACCTTCTTTCGGGATGGGTTTCATGGGCGCCATTTACGCTCGTTATCGTTGCCGCTATGGGATTTAGTGTTGGCGCTATTACAAAAAACAGAAGAAAGCTCCCTTGGTATGCACTAGCTTTTGGTGTTGCTTTGGTAATTAAAATTGTTGGATACTATTTTGCAGAGCTTATTCTTTATAAGAATGCTATCGCTCCGTTGGCGTCTATTCCTGGAAACATTCTCCAGGTTGGTACAGCAGCAGTCGTTGTACTTATAATCATTAAGCCAATTGAGCTTGCAGCAAAAAAGGCAGGTATTAAGAATGTATAAGATCATGACTCCGGGACCTACTCAGGTTCTTCCTAATGTTTTGGAAGCAAGAAGTCTTCCCTTCACTAATCCTGATCTGGATGTGAGCTTCGTTGAAGACTATAAAAAGCTTTGCCTCAAGATTAGTTCTCTTTTAAATACAAGTAACGAGACACTTATTCTTGGAGGAGAAGGAATCTTAGGACTTGAGGCAGCGTGCGCTTCTTTGACAGAAGAAGGAGACAAAGTTCTTGTAATCGATAACGGAATCTTCGGTGAAGGATTTAAGGACTTCGTTACTATGTACGGCGGCGTTCCTACTCTTTATACAAAGGACTATAGAGAGACAATCTCCGTACCTGAGCTCGAGGAGTATCTCAAGGAAAACCACGACTTTAAGTACGCAACTGTAGTTCATGGCGACACTCCAAGTGGCATGCTTAATAACGTTTATTCAATCACAAAGGTTCTTAAAAGTTATGGCATTTTAACCGTAGTTGACGCAGTATCAACTATGTTTGGAGAGGAGCTCGATATCACTTACGTCGACATCCTCTGCGGTGGTTCCCAGAAAGTTATTTCGGCGCCTCCAGGACTTACTATTAATGTCTTGAGTAAGGATGCAAAGGACGCAATCAATAACCGTAAGACTCCAATTAGAGCTTTCTACGCGAACCTCAAGACTTTCTTTAATTACTACGAGGAAAAGTGGTTCCCTTACACAATGCCAATCAGCGACATTATGGGACTTAAGGTAGCAATCGATAACATTGCAGACGACAAAGAAATCTACGAGCGTCACGCAAGAATCGCTGATGCGACACGTAATGCCGTGGTAAAAGCTGGCCTTAAACTCTATGGCAACAGCGGATATTCAAATACTGTTACTGTTTTCGAAGTTCCATCAGGCACTACAGCTGAGGCAATCCTTACAACAATGCGCGAAAAGCATAACATCATGATCGCTGGTTCTTTCGGCTGCTTTGCAGGTAAGATCATCCGAATCGGTCATATGGGCTCTAACGCAACAGAGGAAAATGTTAAGGAAACTCTCGAGGCTTTGA
This sequence comes from Saccharofermentans sp., assembly GCA_045639635.1. Taxonomy (GTDB): domain Bacteria; phylum Bacillota; class Clostridia; order Saccharofermentanales; family Saccharofermentanaceae; genus Saccharofermentans. Next base: position 2,955 of record JAZUDM010000015.1, read on the forward strand.
CAGAGACTTTAACTGAACTTGGCGTTAAATTAGATGGCAACTTAAAGGAGCTCTTCGAAGAAAATCTGCTATAATACCGTAGAAAAAACATACGAGGTATTGCACATGAAATCTTTACTCATTAAGGATACAACAAAGGAAGAGCGCGAGCAGATTGTCGCTGAATCAATCGGTTCCCTTGGAGCAGCCTGCGATGGATGCGCTCCTGGATTACTTGAAATGTATCAGGACTACATCGATGGCAAGATGGAACTTAGAGAAGTTAACATGAACTTCAGACGAGGCTACATCTCCGGAGAAGAAGTTCCAACAAAGCAGAACTGTGGATATATGAATTAAAGAAAAAAATACCCCGAGAACCTCGGGGTATTTTTGTGTCAAAATTTTATAAACTTTTAATTCTCAACAAGACCATACTCAGAAAGAACATACTGAATGTTTTCTTCAGTAAAGCCGTGTGGCTCAAGAGTGTCTCTTATGAACTGCTCTGTAAGTTCTGAGTCTGTGCTGTTTACTGCTTCTTCTGCAACACGGTAAGCATTCTGATC
>JAZUDM010000016.1:0-29494 GCA_045639635.1 Saccharofermentans sp.
TACATAATTCCTCAAACACTTCGTTTATATCTCTGTTATAGAAGTTAATTCTGTTACTCTCAGCAATGTCACTATATACCACTACACGAATAACAATAATTCCTTCGTATTCCTCATAAATGACAGAACCAGGAGTCTTGGAATTAGTCATTTCAAGCGAAAAAGATACGCCTTTAATAGTCCCATCCTTAAGCATTGCCTTCGCCTGACTATGCGCAATAATCTCAGCGCCGCCAAGGCATTTTGGAGGATAATAATTAGAAGCAAAAATAACTCTTTTGCCATCAAAATTATCAAAATACTTTCTAATCGAATCAGCTATTTCAGAAGAAATCCTTGCTGAACTGTTCATCACTTGCTCCAACTTCTTAAACTTCAAAACAATTAACTATTAAACAGACCAGGATCCAAAACGAACATCAGGCTGCCTACCCTGGTGCTCGCCTATTAATTTTTCCATCCAGATCATGTCATACCATTTGCCAAACTTATAACCTGTCTTATGAAATGTTCCTACGAGATTATAACCCATCTTCTCATGGAAACGCATACTGTCGTTTGTAAGGTATTCATCTTCAAAAGTAGCATAAGCAATGCAGGCATTTAAATTTAAAATACCCATTTCCTTTAAAGATTTTTCCAAAGCCTCATAAAGACTACGTCCAACGCCCACTTTATGCTTATCTTCCCTTACATAAATTGTAGTTTCAACTGACCAGTCATATGCCTTACGCCCCTTAAAAGTATTTGCGTAGGCATATCCTAAAATAGTGCCGTCATCGTCTACCGCCTTGATATAAGGGTATTTCGAAGAAATGGCAGTAATTCTGCTACAAAATTCTTCTAATGATGGCACCTCATACTCAAAAGAAATCGATGTATTCTTTACATAAGGCGCGTAGATATTTAGTAATTCCTGAGCATCTTCCAAAGTTACTTTTTGAATCTGCATATAGTCTTTACCCCTTATCTCTTAAGCTTATTAATCTCAGAAAGTCTGTCCAATGCGGCAAGGAGTGTCTCATCCTTCTTTGCAAAATGGAAACGAATAAGGTGATTTACATCTTCTCTAAAGAAACTTGAACCAGGAACTGCACCAACACCAACCTTACTTGCAAGGTCAACGCAGAATTCATTATCGTCCTTATATCCAAACTCACTAATATCCATAAGAACATAGTAAGCGCCCTGTGGCTCAGTAAACTTAAGACCTAAGTCCTTCATTCCACCTACAAATACATTTTTCATATGAGTATAGTGATTCTGAAGGTCCTCGTAATACTTATCGTCAAACTTCAATGCAGTTACTGCTGCCTCCATAAGAGGAGCTGCGGCACCTACTGTTAAGAAATCGTGTACCTTCTTTACTCTCTCAGAAACTTCAGGTGGAGCAATAACATATCCAAGTCTCCATCCAGTAATAGAATATGTCTTCGAAAGTGAGTTACATACAATTACCCTGTCACGAAGTCCAGGTAAAGTCATGGCATAAACATGCTCATGTGGCTTATAAAGGATATGCTCATATACTTCGTCTGTAATAATCCAGGAATCGTATTTTATTGCAAGCTCACCAATAAATGTGAGTTCCTCCCTTGTAAACACCTTTCCACAAGGGTTAGAAGGATTACAAATAACAATCGCCTTAGGCTTTTGACGGAATGCATCCTCTAATACTTCAGGATCAAAATTAAAAAGTGGTGGCACGAGTGGAACATAAATTGGCTCAGCACCAGACAAAATAGTATCAGCACCATAGTTCTCGTAAAATGGTGAGAATACAATTACCTTGTCACCTGGATTTGCAACTGACATCATTGCTGCCATCATGGCCTCTGTACTACCACATGTAACAACAATCTCCTTTTCAGGATCTATATCTACATTTGCAAAGTGCTTATATTTAGCTGCCAACGCATCTCGGAAATTCTTGGCACCCCATGTAAGTGCATACTGATGAGGACCTACGGGAGCTACTCGTGCCAAAGCATCTGTTAATTCCTTAGGTGGATCAAAGTCAGGAAATCCCTGAGAAAGATTAATTGCGTTATGCTCATCAGAGATTCTGGTCATTCTTCTGATTACAGAATCCGTGAATTTTTCTGTTCTTACACTTAAATCAGGCATATTACTACTACTCCTAAGCCAAAAATCCATTACTAATTATATCATCAATGATTGCAACACCTTAATTTTCGGCTTATTAACACATATGTTACAAACACTTTCGTAAATTTGTATATTTTTTCACATATCGCATATTAAAACTTGTATTTTTTTAGCAACATTATATAATTTAATTGTCATGTTTTATTAACAAGTATTATAAATCTATGATAAAGGGGTATAAGTAAATGGCAAACTTTCTCGAACATATGTTGAGAGGCAAATCAGATAATTTGGCTTTCGCTACTAGCGGAGTGTCCACACCATCTTCATCTGATAAGAATAATGAGCAGCGTAATATTGCACAGGCAATGCTTAATAATCCAGCTGCTAACTACGCTCGTGAAAGAGCTGCTGCAGCTAAGGCTCAGCAGGAAGCTCGTAAGGCTATGGAAGAAACTCGCGAAGCTCGTAAGGAAGCTGAGGAGAAGAAACCAGCAACTACAACTCCTTCAGGACTTCGTCCACCTATTAAGAGACCACCTTCAGCATCTATCAATCGTGCTCAGGCTATTGCAAGAGCTCAGCAGGAAGAGAATGAGAATAAGAATAAGGAAACTTCTTCTACTTCTTCAACACCTAATAAGTTCCAGCCAAAGACAGCAGCTCAGCTTGCTGCTCAGTCAGCTAAGAAGGATCTTGAGCGTGCTCAGCAGAGAAACGATAAGGCAATTTCAGAGGCAGAGGCTGCTGCTAATAAGGCTGAGGATGCCAGAAACGCTGTAAAGAAGTCTGAGGAAGTCAGACTTGCTGCAATCGAGTCAGAGAAGGTTGCTATTGAGGCAACTGGCGTTGCAGAAGAAGAATATACAATCGCTTTGAGAGAGGCTGAGGAATTACAGGCTATCGCTAATGAGGCTGCTGCCGCTGCTGCAGTTGCTGCAGAGAGAGCTAACGAAGCTGCAAGAACAGCTAACCAGAAGTTGACTGAGAAGGACGCAAGAGTTGCTGCTCAGAGAGCTGAGGAAAATGCTCGTAAGGCTGCTGAGGTGGCTGAGACTGAGGCAAAGACAGCTTGTGCACATGCTGAGGAATTAGCTGCTTCTACTGCTGCTAAGGCTGAAGAGGCTAAGGATTTGGTAGCTAGAGCTCAGGAGACATTCGATATCGCTGCTAAGGCACTTGCTGAGGAAGAAGCAATCCTCAACGCCGAGAAGGCTGAGGCTGAGGCAAAGGCTGTTGCTGAGGCTGCTGCAAAGAGAGCCGAGGAAGCTCTTAAGAGAGCTGAAGAAGCTATGGCTGCTGCTCGTAAGGCTGAGGAAGAGGCACGCGCTGCTGCTGCACTCGCTGAGGAAGAAGCAAAGAATGCTATCGCTAAGTCAGAACTTCGTGCTAAGTACGAGTCAGAGGCAACAACTAAGTTACCTGAGGAAAAGCCAGCAGAAGTTTAATTCAACACATAATCAGAACAAACAAAAAGAGACATCTCAGGATGTCTCTTTTAATTTGCTCTTAAGTTCTAAAATCTTATCTTCAATACTTTTAATTACTTTAATGAATTCCTGGTCATCCTTCCCTGTTGGATCATCCAATCCCCAGTTATCGTCAAAATCTCTTCCGATAAAAGGACAGCTGACATTACATCCCATAGAGATAGCAATATCAGGTTCTGGAATATCCTTTAGAAGTTTGGAATACTGCGTAAGCTCCATATCGATACCATGCATATCCTTCATAATACGAACGGCATCCTGATTAATCTTTGGTTTAGTCTCAGTTCCTGCTGAATATGAATCAAACACGTCTGATGCAAGTTTCTTACCAAGAGCCTCAGCAATCTGACTTCTGCAGGAATTGTGGACGCATATAAATGCAACTTTCTTTTTACTCATAAATAACCTATAACTCAGATGAAATTAGTCCATGCATGCTCTTCTTTTTCAGGAAGACCATACTTCTCTTTACCAAGCTCAATACTTCTCATAAGGAAGGTCATATTGCGCGCAAGAACTCGCATTGTCTGCTTACCTTCTTCATCAAGGTCAGCCTCCCCTGGCGCACCACCATGAATTGAATTCCAGTACTGGCTTGAAGCAACAGGCATATTAGAGATAGTAAAATACTTATTAAGCTCATCGAAAGTAGCTGAGCAGCCACCACGTCTGGCACAAACTACTGAAGCACCTACCTTCATTGTCTTATCGAAAGATGAACTATAGAAAAGACGATCAAGAAGCGCAATCAAAGTCGCATTAGCTGAAGCGTAATAAACAGGGCTTGCAATAACAAGTCCGTCTGCCTCCATAAACTTTGCTGCTACCTCATTAACAGCATCGTCAAAAACGCACTTACCAAGTTCAGAGCAACGTCCGCAGGCAATGCAGCCACGAATATCCTTAGTACCAATAGAAACAACCTCTGCCTCTACCCCACCAGCCTCAAACACCTTGCACATCTCATTTATTGCAAGTGAAATATTGCCATTAACCCTTGGACTTCCGTTAAGAATCAGAACCTTCATTAACAATCTCCTCCACATAATCTTTCTTATTAAAAAGAACACATCCACCCTCGTGACTCTCGTTAAGTGCACCACTGTCTCTAAGTTTTGTAAAAAGTTCAGAATGAAGCGCCTCAAGAAGCGAAGTATTCTTAACATTTATATCAGAATATGGTGAGAATGGACAAGGCTCAGCTCCACCATGAGAATTAATATGGAAGAATCCTCTTCCAGCTGCAAGGCATCCACCTGAAGTCTTCTCATCACCTGGGAAAGACACGAAAAGCATCTCTGGATATTTCTCACGAACTACCTTAAGGCGCTGATCCATGTACTCACGCTCCTTATCAGTTGGAGCAAGTTTCAAAGACTCATCTGTAACAGGAACATATTCAACGTAAAATACAACTTTTGCTTCTTTTTCCTTAAGCATCTCAATATAAGAATCGGATGTAACCTCTTCCATATTCTCTGTTGTAAGAGTAATTGAAGTTCCGTAGATAACACCCTTCTCGCGCATAAGATCTATTGCCTTTTCTATACGCTCGTAAACGCCCTTACCGCGTCTGTCATTAGTCTTTTCCTTATGACCTTCTACACTGATGACAGGGACTAAATTACGATGCTTTGTGAAGACCTTAATATACTCTTCTGTCATCATAGTACCGTTTGTAAATACCGGAAATAAAATCTCAGGGATTTCACCTGCTACTTCGATTACATCCTTACGAAGCATTGGCTCGCCACCTGCAAGAAGAATAAAACCAATTCCAAGATCCTTTGCCTCTAAGAATACCTTTTTCCATTCATCTGAAGTTAACTGATTCATTGGCTTTTCATCAGAGCAGGCATGGTTTGCTCTTGAATAGCATCCAGCGCAGTGGAGATTACAGTTTGAAGTAATACTGCAAATCAAAAATGGAGGGATGTTCTCCCCTTCTTCCTTATACTTTGCTCTGATTTTAGATGCTGCCTTACTCGCCTTGGCATACTGAGCCATAAAAAGGCTTACTCTTGGATTTGTTAAAGTTGCTCGAAGCGCTCCCTTAACAATATTCTCCACGCCTTTTGTCATGTATTCCTGAATATCAAATTGTTCCATTCTATCCCATTCCAATATTTATATATTACTAATCTCTATTCCAAGTAATGCGATTACGTCCATTCTCCTTACTATAATAAAGTCTCTTATCTGCAGTCTTTATACATGTCTCAACATTAGAAGATTCTGAATAGTAAGCACCACCAGCTGAAACTGTTACCTTTATCTTCATATCCTCGAAAGTAATATCAGCCTCTTCTATTTTCTGACGTAAAGTCTCAAGTATGTCTTCCTTAACAAAGAAGTTTAATGGGAAGATTAAAAATTCCTCTCCACCCCATCTGGCAATATGACAATCAGTACATGTCTCAGTCATAATGTTACTTACAGCCTGAAGAACTGCATCACCTGCAGTATGACCATAAACGTCATTAATAGACTTAAACTTATCAATATCAACAATGGAAATCCAGTTAATCGCCTTCTGCTCTTCAAGGGCTGCAAGCCTGTTTCTTGTACTATGTCTGTTATAAAGACCTGTGAGCTTATCGTGCATGGCAATATGCTCGAGCTTCTTCTCTGAATCGATAACGAGCTTAACAAGAATCCATGAATACATAACAAGGAACATACAAACGAAAAATGAATTCATTACGTAGAAAATCATTTCCGCCTTCTTATCCAGAACATAAAGTGGTCCACGATTAAATACTACGATAATGCTGGCGAAATAAAGAACAATCAGAATCAGGCTCGCATAACCAGTACTAAAAGACTTGGATTTCAATTTAAATGCAAGATACTGGCAGAAAAATCCGATTGGGATCAATGACATACAGTAAAGATTAAATCCATAGCCAACACCAAGACAAAGTGTCGCAGAGCACATATAAATGGCAAGTGTCGCATATACAAACCAAAAATAGTAATTCAGTCTGTTGTAAAGAATCACTCCATAATAAATGAGATACACACAAAAAATAGGAATACTAATTGATACCATAATATCAATATTGAAATGGTAATAAACAAGGAACAAACCAATAACGCAGCCAATAAGACATGTATTGGCAGTTAAAGCGATTTTCTTCATTAATTTCAAAGTTTTTGTTTCCATATTCCCTCTTCCAAAAGCATTTTTTGCTGACTTAAGAATACCAAAAATCCAGCGTTTTTTAAGGCGAATCAGCCCGTTTTAACAACTTGTTTACCAAATTAAAAATTACTAAACATCTATGCATTTCTTCATCAAATTGAAAAAAGGTATCCATATGGATACCTCCTTTCAATACCTAAAAGTTATGTGTGCAAAATTACTTTAATGTTCCAGTGATAGATACTACTGTAGCACCTGAGAAATTACCATTGAACTGAACACCGATGCTATCAGTATTAGGATTATCGATTGTAATAGTTACAATGTTTCCATCAATAGTGTAATTTGTATAGTTCCATCCACCGCTTGAACGAATGTTACTAGCATTCTCCAATTCAACTACATAAACAATCTGTGAATAGTTACTGTAGTTAGCAGGTCTAGGAAGGATAACCTGTCCACCACCGTACCAGATATTAGCTGAAACGTTTGAATTTGTTGATACAGTATTACTTCCTGAAGAAGGACGTGGTGTGTTTGTAGGAGCAACTGTAGGAACTGGTGTATTTGTAGGTGCAGGTGTATTTGTAGCTACAGGACGTGGTGTATTTGTAGGTGCAACTGTAGGACGTGGTGTGTTTGTAGGTGCTGTTGTTGGAACAACTGCTGTAGGTCTATTATTTCCATTAGATGATGAATTACTATGGTTACCTGATGAAGGTGAAATAGGAGCTACTGTTGAATCATAAGTATTTGTATAAGTAAGATTTGATACTGTATGGTTCTGTACTACATAACCACGATCTTCATTACGATGAGCCTGTACAAGCTGAACTTCACCAGTTGCTGCCCATAAGAACTCACCATGCTGCTGTGCGTAATTGATAATTGCAACGCTTACTTCCTCGCTATTTGTAATGGCATCCATATCACCAACATAGATATACAAAGTCTTTGTATTAGTAGTTGTATCGTGGTAAACCTCACAGAAGAAATCGTCAGTACCGATTGCATTTGAGATAGCTGCCATAAGTGCAGCTTCCTTACCATTAACGTTTGTCTGCATTGAATTGAAATTCTCAACGTTTCCAACAGAAGCAGCAACGTTAGCATCGTTAGCAACATCGTTAGCAACAGCCTCAGTTGTGAGAGGAGGAAGCTCATTATCATGCAAATGATTCATTGTATCAAATGCACCAGCCTCGAAACCGCTGTTATTCTGTAAGTAGATCTCAGTCTTAAGCTGGTAGTCATGTAACTTAACAGATGAAACTGTAAGTGTAATACCAGCAAACATAACGATAATTGCGACAACAAGCATCATCTCAACTAATGTAAAACCCATTTTATTCATATTCTTTTTCATACCCATTCCCTCCTTCTCGAAGACTCATTTCTTTTCTATGTATTGATGATACTAATAATCATTCATACACTCATTTACATTTTGAGAAGAAAATGAACAATATTAGCAAAAAATATTGCCTAACTGTTAACAATGCAATTATTGCTAATTTATGAGCAAGATTTGAGAATTTTTCTTTAACTTATCAAAAAAGCCTGTAAACATTAAGTCTACAGGCTTCGTACAAATTACTTATTGATTAACTTTCTAATATATCTACCAATAAATTACAGAAATCAGTTTGTTTTGCCATCGGAGTATCCGAAGTTCCATACATATAAATGGCACTTTGATTGTCACAATTTGTGATCACTCTGTTATGCAATTCTTCCCAATCGATTTGGAAATTTCTTCTTAAATTATCACACATGCCTCCAGAGACAATCATTGTAACTTCAGTATCTTCACTATAACTAAAATCCATATTCCTCTCACAATAGAAAGGCAGATCATTATATAGATCAACAAATCCATCTGAATAATACTGATTCACATAAATATAATGCATTGCTTCTATTTCTTTTGAATCAAAGTACAGGAATTCAAGATATCTCGAAAAGCTTTCCCAGAACCATGAGATGTACCCCGTCACTTTAAAAGAATTAATCGCTGACGATCTGATTTTTAAAGAACGGTATGAACCATACCAGAAACCATCCCAGTAACTATTAGTAGCACTGATGATTTCCTGATACTGATTAACAAGATTTCCATCCAGTGTAATTATCTCTGATACTTCGTCAGAATAAAGACTAATATAACTATCAACTACAAAAGAGCCTTCATTTCGGGCAAACATAACATAGTCTTCGTTAATGCCAAGAGAATTAAGTGCCGTATGAATCTCATCAACAACAGTTTCGATATTCTGCTCTGTTTTTGCTTCCCCTGCAAAGCCGAATCCAGGTGTTTCCAAAATAACTACTCTATAATTATCAGTCATTATCTTCGCTACGCGCTTATAGTAAAAAATGGGAGAAGTAAAATCAGAGAAATCAAGTAAAACTATCGTCCTTCCCTCTCCGTTTACACTTGCGGCAACAGTATTACCATTACCAACATCAATAAGCTTAATATCGTTCTCAACAATATAGTTATCGTAAGCCTCGCGTGCAGCCTTTACGTCATCCTTATTAACATAGAAAGTCATACCCGTCACAAGAATCACTATCACAAGGAGCGCAATAACAAACTTACGATAATAGTGTCCCGTAAATTCAAATATATCTATATTAATCTTATAAACGAGCTTTACCACAAATCTATTAAGTTTATTAATAACAATAGAAACAGGAATCGCTGCAAGAATTACTGCAAACAGATAAAGTGTATTGCTACTTATATATAAATAAGGCTTACTGCTCTGGTAAATAAAACACCATCCAAAGATCTCAACGAATACTACATGAAACAAATAAAGTTCCAGTGTATATTTCCCAAAGAAACCTAAGACAGGATTTCCAATTCTGATCTTCATCAAAATAGTAAATACCAAAAGAACAAACAAAGATGAACATACCATCTGAAGAATAGATTTCACTAATGGGAAAGTATATAAACCTACACCCCAGAAATCTTTGTCCGTATAGTTTGAAACATAAAACATGCCAGCAAACAAAACAGAAAATACAATAAGCGCAAACGGATAACACTTACGAATGAAAGATGTAATCTTAGTATTAAATCTGGCATAGAACATTCCAAGAAGGAATGCTGGAAGTGAGTTATACCACCACTCTCCACTTCCCAAAACATATAAAACACCAATGAAAGCAATAATCTCAAGTGTTACCAGAAGGAACTTAAAACGCTCCTTAATATATGTTCTGAATACAAGCCAGAACAAAATATAAACACCAAATATAACAATTACAAACCAGGAATAAGTATTAGGTAATAATCCGAAATTAGAATCAATGCCTCTTGTTGCTTCCAAACTTAAGAAAACAGTATTAGTTAATGCAAATGGAATAATTAATGGAACGACTCTTTTCTTAATAAAATCATCCATATAATTAACATTATTCATGTCGCTTACAGTAAGACCATATCCTGAACAGAAGAAAAATAATGCAACAAGTAAGAATCCAATATTTAAAAATGGCTCGAGACCGTGTCTTACGTACTCCGGAGGAATTCCATAAGCACATGTCTTTTGAGCTACGTGATGAACAATAATTGCAATTGAAGCAAAGCCCTGAAGAGCCTTCATTGTATCTTTGGAAAGATAGTCCCCGTTATATTCCCTGCTACCAAAGAACTTACTTTTATAAAAAAGTAAAACTAACAGAATTAGATAAATAATAGTTACCAGATATTCCACCATAAAACCAAATAAAAACACTATTCAGAACGACGGGCCTTACCAGTTCTCTCATAGTAAAGATTCTTATCCTGGTACATAAGCTTATCCGCTTCATTCTTAAGTTCAATTAAATCCATATCAGGATATGTTTCATTTGAAACAACGCCTATAGATACAGATAATTCCTTTACAAGCTTTCCATGCCATGACTCAGTAAGCTTTTTAAAATTATCAAGTACTCCCTCTGCCTTCTCCTGAGCACATTCCATAATAATTACGAACTCATCACCACCGAAACGGTAAATCATTCCCTCAGACATAATTGCCTTGGTCATGCAGTCTGCAGCACCCTTAATAAGTTCATCACCTGCTTCATGGCCAAGATTATCATTAACAAACTTAAGTCCGTTGATATCTACCATACAAACAGTAATCTTTGGTGGTAATCCATTCTTCTCAACTTCTTCGGTATACTCTTCAAGTGCATAACGGTTGAAAAGACCAGTAAGTCCATCAGTCTCAGAAAGTCTTCTGCTGGCACGTAAATCATCAAGATTCTTCTTATTATGGTTGTTATACATAATGATAAACACCAAAAGTAAAACAATACCTAACGCGAAGATAATAAGGCTAGGAAGAATAATCTGGAAAACATTGAGTTTATCAGGAGCATTATCTCCAACTACAAGATACCAGTTAAGATCTTCAATATACTTACTCATTACAGCCTGAATTGAATTTCTCTCATAGTAAATCTCATAAGAAGAACCTGGCTGAAGTTTTGGAATATCAATAAAATCCTGTTCAATTTTACTTCTGTCAGTATCAATCTGAATCAGACCATCGCTGTTAATTAACGAAATATCGAGATTATATTCACTCTCATATTCGGAAAGCAAATCAATAAAATCATCAACTGGAAGAGCAACTCCACAAACACCAATGAAATTATTATCATCGTCATATACTGCTACATTTACAAAGATGCAAAGTGACATGCCGTTATCTTTATCAGCATCAACATTCAAAGCATACTCAATATATCTGTTTCTGAAGCGGCCATACCATGAATCCTCCGAATCTCTCGAAGCATCCATATATCTGGAAAAACCGTCTTCAGTGTAATAAGCATAAGTACTTTCTGAAGCTACAAAGACAGTCTGGAATCCATACTCGTTCTTAATACGATTCATATAAGCAATAAGCTTTTCTTCAGTATCTGTTCCCTGAAGATTCTCCTCTGTTAAAGCATCCATAACAATCTGAGACTTGGCCATTGTACGTGATGCATTTACAGGTTCAGAAAGATGTGTGTTTACAGCATCACTAACCATATAAGTAAGAGCTGTACTATTCTGCTCAGAATTCTCATTGGCAACCAGATTTATTGAAATAATGCATGAAATAATAGATGCACTGATACAGAGAATCATAATAAGCAAAATGCACTCAATAAGGAGGAAATTACGTCTCTCATTACTAAGTCCATTGATAGAATTCTCTTTGGAAATCATTTCAATTACATAGTTAATAAGGATAGCAACGCAGCCAACTACAATACCGATCTGAATGAAAGAAACGCCAATCAAATTAGACTGAAGCGCAATACCAATAAATGGTGCAAGCAAGAATATAAGAAGAGCAACACGCTGTCTGCCAGGAATAACCTTAATATTGATAAGCACCATAAGGATAATTAAAACAATAGCAAGACAGTTAACAATGGCATATATAGCCCATCCATCAAGTCTATGGTAGATGTTCATCTCATCGATAGTGTACATCCAGTTATAGAACAAGTTGGATACTACAATTGCTGCACCTAATCCAGCCAGGCCATAAACGCACCAATGAATAAACTTGGGAACTTTACCGCGATCCTCTTCAATAAGACAACTAAGGTATCCATAAAGGAACGAAAGCAATAAAGGATTAATAATAAAGATGGCAAAATTACAGACGAAGTTAATAACTATACCAACAGCTGAAGAGCTACCATCAAAAATGTACCAGCCGGCATCAACGAGCAAAGATATACCAGCAAGAAGAATCAAACCAAAAAGATTCTTCTCGCTCTTTCTTTTGTTGCCAGTAATAACATAAAGCATAATGCCAAGAACAAGTGTTATTACTGCGCCAAATATCTCTATCGTTGCCTGAATATAATCAGTATTAGCAGCCGAAAGCATAGTTCCCCTTATCCACAATAATCTACTGCTGTTAGCATAACAAAAACATACGCTAATCACACGCAAACTTACGTGGTTTTTACAACTTGTTTACTTATTAGGAAACTACGTTATCTAGTGTAATTCTCACGCTCTATCTGAACGTAATCGCTCATTCTAAAGTCATCGCTACAGCAAAGATACATACTGTCTTCTAAATATCCGTCTTCTTCTCTCCTATCAAGACCAAAGCAGAAATAGTAGTAATATGCTGGCTCATTTACATAATTCCATGTAGGATCCACGAAATAGTATTTTTCATCTACTTCAATTGCACCCCAGGCATGACCTGAACCAGAAACATAGAACGCTTCAATGCCAGCCTGTCTTAGCAAATATGCATAAGCCTTTGAAAAGGACATACAAACACCTTCGCCACGCATTAATGCTGCATATCCACTGGAATTCTCATATGTAAAATTATCGCTATCTACAACAAAGTAGCTATATTCAACAGTGCTATTTAACTTAACATATAACTGATAAGCTAAATCAACGCCTTCTACATCCGCATCAATATCTTCAAAGAAGAACTGAACACGCTCTTTAAACTGACGAACAATTTCATCGTGCTCCTCTTTGCTATCAGACAGATAATGTAAATATACGGTGTTACCAACTACATCATATCCAGACTCCATATCAAGGTCTCCATATGCTACAAAAAAGCATTCCTGAACCATTCCCCACACATGTCCTAAAACCTCTGGATTCTCTACCTCAACTACAGGCTCATAATCAAGCCAGGCAGTAACAAACTTATTGTAAAACTCAAATTCTTCATCTGTTATGAAGTTTGAATACATTTCTGGAACTTTATAAAAATCTACAGTAATCTCTTTTTTTGCTGCATTATTTGTTTCAGGGATATCTACTTCTATTGTTGTATTTACACTTGATTCAATTGCTTCACTTAGACCTGATGTAATATTCTCACTTGAAGCAGCTATATCATCACCCTTTTTAACACAACCACTATTACATAATACTGATAAAACCAAAACACTTACCAGGAAGAGCTTTGCCCATTTTGAATCTAATACTGTACCCATAACTTAAGTCTCCTCGCCATCCTAAATATAAGACGAGACTTAGAGCCATGTTGTCCCCTAATATTCGTTAAGTTTTGTTTAGTATTTATATTATTTAATAGTATGTCGTTTGATATAATCCATATTAGTTTTAAACGGTGGTGAATTTTTATGGCATTAATTCCAGCTTTGTTTTTATCGATGTTCTTCGTAGTTCTTGCAATAGTAATTATTGCTACCATAACCTTTATAGGTAAGATTGGAATGAGCATTTTGTCCCCAAAAATCGGTCTTAAAAAATGGGGGCTTCTGTGGATTCCTTTCGTTGGTTCCTGGTATGACGGCTCTATTGTTTCCCATTTCATGAACAGCAGGAAGAAACTCTGGCCTATTGTATTTCTCGTATTAAGAATAATTCCAGCTTTGTTTTATCTCGCTTTACTTTGGGATATTAATTTCAGCGGGCATGTACCTGGCCCGGAAATGCAGTTTTCAGATTATGTTATGGTAATAATGCTTCTTACACTTGTTATTGGTGACATAGTAATTAGAATCATTAAGCTTATTGCCATGATTCGAGGAAAAGCTAATACAGTACTTGCCGTAATCATAGGCTTATTCTTCCCTGACTTTTGGACATACTTCATAATTTCAAAAGCTAATTAAACAAATATATATCAGAGGATATTTTATGAATAGAAACGTTTTAAAACGAATTACATGTCTTATGCTTATTGCTTCCCTTTTTCTTGGCTCAGTTAGTGCCTGCAAAAATAAGGAAGATAGAAAATCCCATGAGGAGACAAACCTCGAAAATCAGGAAGAGACTTCAAATTCAGGAAACACTTCCTCTTCCGGAACACCTGTCACACCTGCTGTTATCGAGAACACATATGGTTCTTCAAGCATTAACACTGGTAATTTAACAGAGACAGGAAACGGCTACGAAGGAATAGTTGGAACTGGAAATTTTAACTACGGCGAAGCACTTCAGAAAGCAATTCTTTTCTACGAACTTCAAAGATCTGGTGACCTTCCTGAAGATGTCCGATGTAACTGGCGTGCAGACAGTTGCCTAAGTGATGGAAGCGACGTTGGACTTGATCTTACGGGCGGACTTTACGACGCAGGAGATCACGTAAAATTCAACCTCCCTATGGCCTACACTGCATCTATGCTTGGATGGTCTGTTTACGAATTTCCTGAGAATTACGAAGAGTCTGGTCAGCTTCCATATATTCTCGATAACATAAGATGGATTACAGATTACATCATCAGATGCCATCCTGAAGATGAAGTTTACTACTATCAGGTTGGTAACGGTGGCACTGACCACTCATGGTGGGGACCAGTTGAAGTTATAAATATGGATAGACCATCTTACGCTGTAACACGCTCAAATCCAGGTTCAGCTGTAACTGGTGAAGCAGCAGCCTGCCTTGCAGTTGCAAGCATTATTTTCCGCGATAGCGACCCTCAGTATAGTAACCTCTGCCTTGAGCATGCAGAAAGTCTTTATGCTTTCGCTGATTCTACAAGAAGTGACGCAGGCTATACTGCAGCTAATGGTTTCTACGACTCTTGGAGTGGTTTTTACGATGAGCTTGCATGGGCTGGCGCCTGGCTTTATATCGCTACAAATGACAGTGATTACTTAGATAATGCTGAGAACTGCTATACACAGGCAAACAGCGACTACGACTGGGCTATGTGCTGGGATGACGTTCATATTGGTGCAGCAGTTATGCTTGCAAAGATTACAAATAAATCAGTATATAAGGATGCCGTTGAAGAGCACCTCGATTACTGGAGCTGCGGTACATCTTCTGGAGAAAGAATTACATACACACCAGAAGGACTTGCATGGCTTGATTCATGGGGTTCTTTAAGATACGCAACAACTACAGCATATATCGCAACTGTTTATAGCAGCTGGGATGGATGCCCATCCAACAAAGTAGATACTTACTGGGATTTCGCATTAAGTCAGGCTGACTATGCTTTAGGATCAACAGGATTTTCTTATCTTATCGGTTTTGGCGATAACTACCCTCAGCATCCTCACCACAGAACTTCCCAGGGATCTTACTGCGATAACATGAATGAGCCTGGTACATCAAGACATACACTCTATGGTGCTTTGGTTGGTGGCCCTGATGCAAATGACGGCTATACTGACGAAGTTAATAACTACAATACAAACGAAGTAGCATGTGACTATAACGCAGGCTTCGTAGGACTTCTTGCAGGCATGTACGGCAGATACCATGGTCAGACTCTTATCGACTTTGGTGCTGTAGAACCAATAACTATTCCAGAGTACTCTGTTGAAGGTTCAGTAAATGTTTCCGGCGACGATTTCATCGAAATGAGAACTTTCGTCTACAACATGACAGCTTGGCCTGCACGTGAAGCTACAAATCTTGAGTACAGATATTTCGTAGACTTAAGCGAAGTTTATGCTGCTGGAGGCACTGTAAACAGCATTGAAGTTACTACAAACTATATGCAGAATGGTACCTGCAATGGTCTTTATGTATGGGACGAAGATGCGCATATTTATTATGTAAGCGTTACTTTCGAAGATGGCGGACTTGCCCCAAGAGGACAAAGTGACTATAAGTCAGAGCTTCAGATCAGACTTAGAAATCCTAACGGAGCCTGGGACAATAGTAACGATCCTTCCTACCCTTCTTTAAACGGCGGAGATTCAATGTCTGTCGCTTTATACGAGGACGAAGTATTAATCTATGGTAATGAGCCTGGCGAAGGTGGTGCGTCTGCAGGAACAAGCGCAGGCACTGGAACTGATACTTCATCTGCAGCAACAACTGGTGCAACTACAACTACTGGTGGAAGCACTGGCGGTTCTGCTTCAAGCGGAAGCCTCTCTGTTAACGTAAGATACGACAGTATTGGTGCTAATAGTAACAGCATCTCTGGAACAATTGAAGTAACTAACACATCTTCCTCATCGATAAATGTATCAACACTTGATATTAATTACTACATAACTAATTCAGGAAACGGATCTATCGTATTCGACTGCTATCACGCTGCAATAAACGGAAGTAACGGCAACTATACCCAGCTTCAAAATGTCGGTGCTAATATTACTTCTGCAAGTGGGACTATGACTGATACTGTGCTTGTTATCTCTACTAGTGAGAGTGTTGATTTAGGTGCTGGAAGTACTCTTACTATCAGCTTTGCTATCCACTACGCTGACTGGAGTACATTCAATTCCTCCGATGACTATTCAGCACAGGATACTGAGAACATTGTAATAAGAAGTGGCGGTTCTACTGTTTTTGGTAATGAACCTTAATCTTCATTAAGAACGCATCTTACTGTATGTCTTGCCTGTCCACCATAAGTACAGGTAAATAAGGACAGCTCATACTCACTTGTTGTCATCTGCTCTATATCAGTAGGATTAACTACTTCTACTTCGTAGACAGTGTAATTCCATGTAACGCCATGCATATCAGTAAAAATAACTTCAGATCCGATTTCGATATTCTTAAGAGGACTAAACTGACTACGATAATTATGGCCAGCTATAACGAAGTTACCCTCATAAGTAGAACCAGTGTATCTACAAGGAGCGATATCAAGTTCGTCGTATCCCCATTCAGAAATTACTGGGAGTTCTATCCCAAGCGAAGGTATGGAAATATACCCGATATAATCAATACCATCAATATTTACGGAATACATCTGAGGAATAGAACTATCCTCAGACGTTTCTCCAGAATCTATTTCGTGAACATCTATACTACCCGTCTTCAATTCCTGAATAATGTGCTCTTTAATGCTGCTCAAAGCCTTGGAAGACGCTTCCTCAGTTCTCATATTCTGAGCTTCGTTATATAAGAATAGGGATAGTGCCGCAAACAGTAGCACTACCCCAATTATAATTATTGTATATCCACTTTTCTTATACATTAATCTTCCTTAGCCCTAATCATTATTCCACCAACAATTATAAGGAACAATCCAGAAATAACAAGAACCGGAATTGGCCAGTTAAGCTGACCTGTCTGAGGAAGTCTTGGATTCGTTGAAGGTGTATTCGAAGGAACACTTGTTGCTATTCCAGTTTCTGGAGTAGGTGTAGCCGTATCCTGAGGTACAGGAGTTGGTGTTACTGTAGGAATAATTGCAATGGAATCCATCTTTGGTTCAGCATCAATATCGTAAATGTACTCTGTATCAAATAAAGGAAGAATAACAACAAAAGGAAGCATAATTTCATATCCTTCAGAAGCATTCTCCTGAACAAACAGATATACACCTGTTCTTAAACCATCGAAACAGATTCTTCCAGAATCATCCGAAAATCTTGTATCACCAGTTATATTACGATTGCTAACGAACTCACAAAGTTCATCAGCAAGAGTATTCGAAGTTAAATTATTAATATCAGCTGCGCAATCTGCAAAACTATCTGTATAAATCATAGTTGTGCCATCAGAAGACATATACGCTGCCTGATACATTGTAATCTCACCACCAGAAATAGTATTACCGGAAGTGTCTTTTAAGGTTACAGTAATTGATCCTAACCTGTTAGGATCTAAAGAAGTCTGCGCATTAACAGCAATACCCATAAAACCGATCAAAAGAACGGCACAGGTTATAACTGAAAATATTCTTTTAAACAAACAGTTTTTCATTATTCAGACCTCTTTTTTGTGTTTCGATATTTGATTGCTATAACAATCAAAAAGATCATAAGCATAGGCACAGAAACGACAATCGCTACAAGAACATCATCTATTGGCGATGCGTTAGATACAATAATCACACGACTTTCTGAAGTAATGTCACTATCGACATATACTCTTGTGCCTCTTACCAAAAGTCTGTGTGTATTAACACCATATGGAGTACATGTAAGCAAAGTACAGTAATCTTCACCTTTTACAATCTGAAGATCCTCTGTCTGGTCAGGACGAACAGTCAAAATCTGATCAACCTCATATGTAAGGACTCTGTCCATAACATAAATATTAAAAGTATCTCCGATTTCAAGTTCATTCAAATCAGAAAACAGCTTTGCACTAGGAAGTCCTCGGTGCCCTACTAGAACCGTATGTGTACTTTCTCCTCCGATAGGAAGAGATGTGCCCTCCAAATGTCCAATAGAATGCTGAAGAACACTTTCAGAAGTTCCGTGATAAATAGGAATTTCAACACCGATTCTCTCGATGGATACATATCCCATAATCCCGGTATCAGTTGGGTCAAGAGTATCAAGATATCCTGGTACTCTGGATGGCTCATAATAAGCCATAGGATCTGCGGCAAGAAGAGAATTATATTCTTCTGCCCTCTCATAATAAGGTACAAAATCTATAGGTTCCATCTCAGAGAGAGCCTGCTCATATTCAATGATTGCTCTACTGGAATTCTTCTGATTTATGTAGTCACTAATAAATGGATAGAGCATGATAAAAAAGCCAATAAAAAAAACAAAAACCAAAATTATATTAGATAAATGCTTTTTCATCTTCTCTCCTAAAATGCTATCGGCGGTCCGAAGGACATCCTCCGGACCGTTTCAAGCAAAAATTAATCTTACTTTTCAGTCTTAGAACGCTTCTTAGAAACGAGTACTACTACTGCACCGAGCATAATAACTGCACCAGTGATATAGAAAATTCTTGTACCAATACCACCTGTTGATGGGAGAAGGGTACCCATAAGGTTCTCAACTTCTACCGTATTATTAAGCCAGCCATCTGTAGTATTACTTGCAGTAATTTCTACATCAATAGGTGTTTCAATACGATTGTAGTCATCTGCTGTTGCTGTCTCAACGAGAGCATAAGATCCTTCAGCAAGACCAAAAATTGTTACTGTCTGATTATTCTTTACAGTAATATCAGCTGATGCATTTGTATCGTCAGAAACTACATATACTCCATCAGTAATCTCTTCGAATTTAAGAGTTGTTGTACCAACAGAAAGATTAAATGTAGCTTCAAGATCTTCATCTGAAGAATTCTTAAATGTCTTCATAAGTTCAAAACCATAAACGTATGTTGTTGTCTTTGAATCATCTGGAGGTGTTACACCTGGATAATCTGAAGATGTTGGATCATATGGATCTTCATTTGAACCAGGTACATATGGAGTAGCAGTTGGTGATGTAGGATCTGTTGGATTTGGATCAACCTGTGTCCATGAAAGATTAGCAGGGTTAACAATTTCATATGTTGACTCTGAATTTACAACAGCATCATACTTAATGCTGATGTGAGCATCTGCAGGATAACCAGCAATGTCTTCAACAGTATAAGTAACAGTAATTACATCGTTATCAACAGTAACATCAACAGAAATAGGAGTTGCAACACCTGTACCTGTGATTGTTGCTGTTGCTGTATTCTCTACATAAGATAATTCAGCTGGCAATGTATCAGTAATTGTGTATGTAACTACTTTATATCCACCATTATACTTTGGAACAAAAGCATTAATCATGAATCCCTGAGTATCACCATTAGTTGCAGTAGTTGTCTTACCATAATCAGCTGTTGTTGCAACAGAACTTGACTTTGTTGATACATACTTACCAAGGTTTGTTCCCTGATCTGGTGAACCTGTAGTTGTATCTGGATGATCTGGATCTCTTGGGTCCCAGCTAGGTCCAATATTCTTATCAGAAACAACAATATTTGCTGCGTTAAGATTATCGAGTGTAACTACAGAACCACTTGTTGTACTAATGTAATAATAACCATAAGCAAGACTACTAAATACAACTGTATCACTTGAAGCTGTTGTTGTAGTTAAGTCTGTTGAAGGAACATTGTCACTTGCCCATGAAATAATATCAACAACAGTCTTACCATCTTTGAAATATACTTCCTTAACAGTATCCTCACTTGTGTCAACGATCTGGAATAAATCTGTCGCTGCCACAACTGCACTATACCAAGGGCTATCTGTTGCAATTGTGTACTTAATAGTACTTGAATTGTCTAAATCGAAAATCTTGGAAACGCTATAATCTTTTCCAGAAGTAGCGTTAACAATTGTAATCGATCCCTGACTTGTTGCTGCCATAGCAGTGATGCCCAATGAAAGCACCATTACTACTGTGAGAATGAAAGCTAATAATTTTTTAATCTTTCTCATGTCTTTTCTCTCCTTTTATTTTGATTTTTGTTTTTAAAAACTTCTTTATTCGAGTGACAATTCAACCTGATAACTGCCTCCTCTCCCTCTTCTTTCTGATAAACAAATCATAGAAGAGACCAATGCTTACGATTGCTGAGCCAATCATAAGGAATTGATATATTCCAACACCGCCAGCATTTGGCAGAGTGAAATCATAATTTACATTGATGGTATTAGTAATATTAACTACACCATCCACAAGAGTTGTGTTACCGTCATAAATGCCAGAATCAGAAGCTACTACGTCTATCGCCGTATCAAACGGACCAGTTGTAGTTTCAACTACGTAATAAGTAAATGTGTACTTTACAGGAACTCCATCTACATCTACGAATCCTGACTTAGGAAGCATATCGAATGTATATGTCCAGTTATGCTCTGCAGTGATTGTTGCTTCACCCCATGTTCTTTCGAATATAGAATCCGGCAATATTTCTGGTATCACTACGTATCTATAGAACTGAACACGTGTCGAATTACTTACATCAGTCATAGCTCCGGAGTTACCATTTTCTACATCTAATCCAGCACGATATGAATTGTTGTTTCTAGACTCAAGTGTTCTATATCCATCAGCATCAGCACTCGAATAAGTCACTGGGAAATAATTATTCGATGTAGATGTATTAACGCGTTGTGATGCATACACAAATTCCGGATTAGTATTAGACCAGTAGTGACACATCAAACGCAAATCCTTGTATTCTCCATCACTATCCTTCAAGTAATATGTAAAGCCATTTGCGACTGTATACTTATGCACATAACTTCTTAATGAAGCATTAGTAGCATTGAAGGTTACGTTATTAGTATGTGGATGAGGACCAGTAGTACTTCTTGACCATAAGTCATCAGCATAGAAGTAAGGATCAACAATCCGATTATTAGCAACAATCAGATACTCTCCATCCGTCAAATTATTATCTTCTACAAGTACCCATCTTCCACCTGGTGTAGGAACTGATTCAGGAACCAATGTTGCTACCTGATGGAGCTCAACATTAACACTACTTCGTATAGGAACCTGATTTGGAGGTATTATCGATGTTCCATCTGACCAAATCTTATGTACTTCAATCTGACCAGTATCAACCTGAATTACAGGATGTGGGAAATCCTCACTATGTGGTCCCCTCTCATCTTTATAAGTAACTTCAGCATCGGTATTCGAATAGAATCCATACTGACCTGAACTACTTGTATTTCCTCCGAAATCAGTATTCTGATCTCCCTGGATTGTTCCGTGATTATAGGTATAGGAATTAGATTCAAAATCATCGTACGCTACTTCTGTTACCTTGGTATTAAACGAAAGTGCATATACATAGTTCTCAAGCAATGCATAGTTTGGTTCAAATCTGCATTCAATAGACTTATCACCTAAACTATACTGAACTGACTGAATCACGCCCTGACCAGCAGTTGTAACAACACCATTTTCATAAAGAACTGTCTTTACTCCATCTGGAGATGTCATGGCAACTACAACATCGAGATTATCTGTATAGAAATCTACATACTGACTTAACGAGTCTTTTATAACTACATTATTGGGATATGTAACCGTTGACTGAACACCCATCGCGTTGGAAAGATTGGTTCTAAGTGACGTTACATCATCGCAGTACATGAGACGCCCATTTCCAACAATATAATTTGAAAGAACAGATGTATTGTTATAAAGATTCTGATCAAAGATAGCAATTGAGTAAGAACTGAATCTTGAAGAGTCAAAACCTGGAATCGCATTAAGTCTTGCTATGAAATTATTAAATGCCTCAATTGATGGACCAGTACAATATGTAACATTATCAGCGCCCTCAAGTGTTGTTCCATCTCTACGAGTTCCACTATTATCAATAAAGCATGTTGGAACACCATCACTTATGAAAACAAGAACCTTATCATTACCATCGTTAATGATAGACTGATTGTTAAACACATCATAAGCACGCATCAAAGCTGCTTCATAGTTAGTACCACTAAATAAAGTTGCGCTTGTATCTACAGTTGCAGAAGTTGAATTACTCCAATTTAGCAATATCTGAGTATCATTTTCATAGGTATATCCCCATTCTTCCAAAGCATCATTAAATGCTCTGATATCTTCATCATCTACTGGTACATTATTTCCATTATCTGCGTTTTGTCTTGAGTTGTAATCAAGATAATTAGGACTATGTGTTGCCCAACCATTACTATACTCATCTGGAGTATGTGGCATAGTAGCACGATCTCTGAATCTCATGCCATCAAATCCAACTACAGCAATTCTGTTAGAAGGATTAGACTCAAGGAACATCTTAATAAGTCCATCCTCAGTTCCATATCCATTAACAACTCGATTAAGAGCTTCCTGTCTTGAAACAGTAATAGGATTTCCATCAGCGTCTCTTCCGACGATAGCATCGCTATTACCTGCCATACTCCATGACTGATCCAAAACAAGAACAAGATCAACACCTCTTGAATTGTCTGTTACAGTATTAGTATATGTAGAGATAGCCTCAAGATAGATTCTATAATAATCTGTTCCTCTAAGATCTGTATCAGGATTAACTACACCATCTCCCAAATCATCAATAGTTTTATTAAGCGCTACCTGATTTCTAGGAAGTTCTTCAGGTGTATTGGTAGGTGTCTGTGTTGGTGTAGGCACCGGTGTAGGAGCATACTGATTAATCACATTAACAGAAGGATTCGTCGATACATCCACAGCATCAGCCACAGTTGACACTGCGCAAACAGATGTAAATCCATCATAAGAACTTGTTTCTATTACATAATATGTATAATCAAAACGAAGACGCTCAGTACGGCCATTAGTTAATGTATAATCCTGGAAACCTGCAGTTGGCAATGAAGAGTAAAGATGCTGCATATTATTTGATGCAGGAATTACTACATAATCCTGTCCATCTACGTTATATACATTATCAATTACAATCCTATCCATGGTAACACCATCAACAAATGTACCAACCTGGTGAAGTTCAAGCCTTACCTCACCTACAGGTGTAATTGAATTACCATTCTCATCAACCCATAACTTATTAACAGTTACACTTCCTGTTACATAAGACTCAGAATCAATCTGAATTACAGGATGATCATAATCAACAATGATAGGATTAGTTCTATTCTTAAATCTATAACGAAGCTGTGCTAAATCATTCGAACGGAATCCACCACGCTCTGAACTTGAAGCGTTATGTGAATAATCAGAGTTCAAATCACCAGCCTGATTATATCCAGCATTTTCTGCATACTCGTTATAAGCATACTCATTTGATCTGACATTATATGAAAGCGTATAAGTATAACCATACTCAAGATAATAAGCAGGATTAAATACAGCCGTAATTGTTCTTGAAGCACTATCGTATGAAATGCTCTGAAGTTTTCCTTCACCAGCAGCTGTTACAGCACCATTCTCATAAAGAACTACAGGCTCACCACCAGAGAGAGAAGTCATAGTAAGCTTTACATCAGGTCTTATGCCATAGTACTCAACATAACTACTCAGAGTATCTGAAATAGTTACCTCATATGGATTCTGAAGCATAATGTCCTCAAGTTCTTTTCTAAGTGAAGAAACATTATTACAGAACATGAGACGTCCATCACCAACAACATAATTAGAAAGAACAGATATGTTGTTTGACAAATTCTGATCAAAAACACCAATTGCATAAGAACTGAATTTTGCAGGATTAAAACCATCAATTGTATTGAGGTTTCTAATAAACTCATCAAAAGCTGCAATTGAAGGACCACTACAATAAGAAACGTTAGTAGGACCTTCAAGTGTTGTTCCCTCTCTACGGCCTCCATTAGAATTATCAGCAATAAAGCATGTTGGAACACCATCACTGATAAAAATAAGAATCTTATTATTGCCATCATTTCTTACTGCTTCACTATTGAACATATCGTAAGCACGCATAAGAGCAGCTTCGTAATTAGTACCACTATACAAAGTTGCATCAGTTCTAATAGGATCACTTGGAAGAGTGTCAGAATTACACCAGCCTAACAAAATCTGAGTATCGTTAGTGTAGTCATATCCCCAGGACTCTAATGTATCGTTATAACCAGTAATAACACCATCAAAAGGACTTGTATTATTGCCTGTCGCAGCATCTCTTGATGTATATTCAAGATAATTAGGACTATGTGTTGAATAACCAGAACTATACTCATCTGGAGTATGTGGCATAGTAGCACGATCTCTGAATCTCATTCCATCAAATCCAACAACAGCAACATTATTCAATGAATTGTCATTAAGGAAAGACTGAACAAGACCAGAAGTAGTATCATTTCCATTAAGAATCTGATACAAAGCCTGTGAACGCTGCATACTATCATTTGCTGAAACAGCACTATTCATACTCCATGACTGATCAACAACAATTACAAGATCAGTTCCGATTGGAGGGTTAGTTCCTGCTGTTACATCAAGATAGAGTCTGTAGAAATCATCACCACAAACCTCAGTATCTGGATTATTACCGAGAGCATTATCCAAGAAATTATCATCCAATCTGTCAATTGTCTTGGAATAAGTTACAGGCACATTCATACTACCGCCATAACCAGAATAGTCAGGTCTTAAGGTGTTTGTGAGTGTGTATGTAAAAGTACTGCCTTCATTTGGATCAACAGATAAGTTATATCTATATAACTTAACCTGAGTTGTATCGCTACTAGGATACACAGCACCGAAATAATCATTATTTACATCCAAACCAATATTTCCGTATGTAATTGTACGGTTTCCAGAAGCATCTGCACCTGAAATAGTTGGTGTATTGAGAATACCAGTATAATAAACAAACTGACCATCTTGTCCGTTATTCCAGGACATAGCTGTAAAATACAAATCCTGCAACTGTCCGCTTGCATTATAAGTATTATAAATAAAAGTATTATCATCCTCAGAATATCTATGTACGTAGGAAGATAAACCAGCATTACTTTCATCAAATGCTACACTACTAGCAAAAGGATGTGGACCAAATTCACTATTTGTCCAAACATTATTATAAGCGTTTGGAGTAACAATCTGATTGTTATACACAATCAGATATTCGCCGTTAGATAAATCACCAGTTACAAGTTCCCAACGACCAATTGAAGGTGTAGGTGTTGTAACTATTGAAGTAACTCTTGCATTGTAAGCGTATCCAGAAGGAACATTGGATGCATTGGTTTCCTTAACAATAACTTCGTAAGACAAATCAGGCATATGCTCAAATGTCATAGTCCAGTTATTTGCATTACTTAAAACTTCATACTGAATCTCGTCGCTAACATTAACCTTTTCCTTAATGCCGTCACCATCTGTATCGGCCATAAGATCAAATTTAATGCTGTCACCTACATGGGAAGCACCATTGTCATCCCAATTAGCGCGAACAACTACTTTATTAGTGTAATTTTCCTGCTGAATATATGAAACGCCCAAAGCAGCATCATCTGCAGATACTGCAACCATCTTAAGCTGCCAGAGAACTCCAGAAGAAACAAAAATAGACAAGCACAAAAACAGACTTAAGAGCTTTCTGCTTCTTAAACGCTCTTCATGAAATATGCGTGCATAATCCTGCATCACATTTCCCATAGCTTGTCTCCTCTCCCTTATTCCACTTCGGTCAGGTCAAATCTTATCTGTGGCCAAACCTCAAACACTACGCGACCAATCATCTGGTCTCTTCTAACACATCCGATAGCCTCTGCTCGGCTATCAACAGATACTGCTCTGTTATCCCCAAGTACGAAGAATTCCTCCTCAGGAACCACGAAAGGAAAACCTACATCGTACTGTCCCTGACTTCTTGATTCATCCGTTATATACGGTTCATCAAGTAGTTCTCCGTTTATATATAAATTACCGTTCTCATCGATATCCACGATGTCACCAGGTAATCCAACTATCCTTTTAAGTAAAAGCTTATTGTTCCAATAAAAACCAATAAGATCTCCTCTTTTTGGATTCGTACCTCTTAAAAGAACTACTACATCCTTGTCATGAAGCGTTGGCTCCATGCTCGCGCCTGATATCTGAAGAACTGATAACAACAAAGTTGAAACCAGTGCTGCTACAGCAGCTACAACGAGAAGAACTGATATCGTACTTAATACAGTTCTCCTGTATTTCTTCTGATTGGCAAGACGTTCCTTTTCCTTAAGTACAGCCTCCTCGGATGGCAAAGATACCTGCCTTAAATTGACTTTGTCATTGCTCATTTTTGCTCGCTTTTAATCTTCAATAGTTTCTTCACCAGGTGAAGAATTGTCTTCAGGAGCAGAAGTTTTGCCACTAATAATGGAGGCTTGCGCCTTTGCTTCCTCAATTATTCTGGAAGCTTCCTGCTCAGCCATAAGTAGAATTTTTTGGGATTTTTCAGAAGTCTCTTCCTTTATCTGCTTTATAGAAGCAAGATATTGAAGGGCCGCATCTTCGACCGATTTGAAAACGTCATTAATCTCAAGAGCTGCCTCAGCTATACTCCCTGCCTTATTAATCTTAATAATACGGTCATCGAGTTTCTTCTGAAGCTCTTCTTTTTCAGAAATGAGTGTCTTTTCATTTTGCTGATAAGCAAAAATAATCTCGATCAACTCACTTCGAGACATACGTCGTAATTCTTTATCCGGCATTTTTATCCCCTTATTCCACAAATGCACTTAATTACTTATTGTGAATTTTAAACTAATCAAAATATCGCGATATTTAAAATATGTGATTTTTATCAAAAATTTTGTTTGCCGGAGCAGTGTATACAAAAGGGTTACTTTTTCGCAATAAGAGGCCATTTTTAGTTAATCGCCTGTTTACAGTTTGTTTATTTTTCAACCGTTAAATCCGCTTTTATAGCGAAAAAATGAGTGATTGTAATTACAAAAAAACACACCGAAAATAATCATTCGGTGTGTTTTCAAAAAAGATATATAACAAAGGTGACTTATTTCATAAGATCTGGTGTAGTCCAGAGGTTGAGCTTTGTTCCGATACCCTTTTCGAGAGCATTACGGTAGCATACTGTACCCCAGGCAACATCCTCAACTGGCATACCACCAACAGAGTAAATAACAATTTCACCTTCCTTACGATGCACTGGAGCAGTACCCATAAGAATGTCTCCAAGATCTTCAAGCTGCTCTGGCTTCATCTTACCTTCAGCAATCAAATCTTCTACATGGACAGCAGGGATTGGTACTGTGTTATATGCCTTTGGAGCATATTCTTCTTCCCATGCCTCATATAGCTTAATGTTATCTGCAACAGAACGTGCTCTGTTGATAATGAAATCATCATCAAGTCTTAAAGCCGCTGATGCCCCAATAATTGCACCTGGCTTAATCCACTCCTCAGCAATATATGGATAAAACTCTGGATCTCCAGTTGGAGAAGATGTTGAAACAGATACGATATCAGCATCTCTTACTGCATCTTCAATTGTCTCTACAGCATAAACATCAACACCTGGATGAGCTGTCTTTACATCGTTAATAAACTTATCAAGTGAAGCCTTGCCTCTTCCCTTAACCTTTACAGTTTTAATCATAGGGCGAACTGCAAAAGCAGCTTCAAGTGCTGTCTTACCCATTACACCAGGACCAACAATTCCTACAACCTCTGAATTCTCAGGTGCGAAGTATCTGAAACCTACACCAGGTACGGCACCTGTTCTATAAGCAGACAATACATTTGCTGACATATATGCAAGAGGAGCACCTGTGTCCTTATCGTTAAGAATAAGCATAAGGATTGATCTTGGAAGACCCTTTTCCTTGTTTGCTACGTTAGATCCATACCACTTCATACCTGCCATATCAAACTTACCTCCGAGGTAAGCAGGCATAGCCATGAAACGTCTGTCCGGACCATCTACTGGCATCTCAGGAAATGGTGAACTTTCTGGAAAAGTAACCATAGTACCGTGTGAGTTACCATTAGCGCCACCCATACGGTAGTTCCCTACCTTCATAAGTTTAAACATCTCTTCCATTGTATCAACGCAGCCCTTCATATCTTTAACGCCTGCCTTGATCATGTCTTCTTCATTCAAGTAAATAAAATCAATTGCTGGAAATTCACTCATATTATTTATCTCCTGTTTATTATTTTTTAATCATGCTTTACTCTTCTTGCTGCAAGGTACATATCACTTTCCATAGCCATGACTTCATGCATAGGGATAGCTTTGAAAAGAGGTCTTTTAACTCTGAATTTGCACCAGAAAACTGAATAGATACCAAGTAAAACGAAGATAACTCCGTCGATAGCGAATATTAAAAGTCTCTGTGATGGATCATCTGAAATGTACCAAATCATAAAAGCTGTACCAATAGCAGAAATTATTGGAAGCACAATTCCAAATGGAACCTTAAAAGTTCTTGGAGCCTTTGGAAGTTTAAATCTAAAGATAACAACATTGATATTTGAGATAACGTAAGAAACCATCCAGAATACGACAGCTACGTTGATCATAAAGATAAGCGAATCACTTGTTGAAAGACCTACAGCATTTGCAATAATCTCAACAAGACCATTTGCAAGAATACCAATGTAGTATGCACC
>JAZUDM010000017.1:0-5189 GCA_045639635.1 Saccharofermentans sp.
ATAAGTGTAGTGATACAAAGCACAGCTGTATTAACAAGAGTCTTGTTATTAGAAATCTCCTTTACAGCAAGCTTTAAAACAGGAGTCTTCTCTGTCTTAAGGAACTTCTCACCAAGAATAGTAATTCCCTTCAAAAGGAACGGGATAAGGATTGCAATTGAACAAATAATCGCAACAATACTTACACAAAGTCCCCAGAAACTCTTATTCATAAAGGAAGCTACAATAGCGATAATGAAAAGAATTCCACCTGCGTATGCTCTATTCCAGGTATATTTAAACTCTGTATCCTTGTTTGCAAAGATAATGTCTCTAATTGACATCTTTGATGCTTTAACGACTGCAAAAACTGGAGTTAATGTCTCAACAAGAATTGCCCCAAGAATTACAAGAGCATATGTATACCACTTTGTCGCACCTACCATAGAAGCAACATCAAAAGAATTACCGTAATCATCTTCCAAAACAATAAAAGTACTAAGGAATGGAATTCTTACCAAGCGATAAAGTACTACACCTATAATTGCACCTATAAGACCGTACAAAACGTTTTCGAGGAGCAAGATCATTGTTGTTGTCTTAATAGTTGTACCAAGACTTCTAAATGTACCTACAACAGACATTCTCTCAGTAACAATTTTCTCAGAAAAACTTACTGTTACGAAAATAACGAGAAGGAATGTAAAAAGGAATATGAGATAGAACATGTTATACAGGCTCGAAATATCAGCGTCATTCATATCAGCTCTCATATCATCAATTGTAGCTGTAGGATCGTTCTTAAGAACCTGCTCTTTAAAATCTTCAGCAGTAGAATAATCATCAAGTGCAACAAGTCTTGTTACATACTCAATATTTGAAGAGCAGTTAATCTTCTTAATAGTCTCTGGTGTTGCAAAAATTGTAGGACCATTAAAAAACGCAAACTGTGTTGGTGACATAACACCAGCTACAGTAACTTCAAAAGAAGTACCATCATTCGCGTAAAGTGTAATCACATCTCCTTCAGATACGTCGTAGCTTTCTGAATAATCAGAAGATACATAAACCTCGTTATCACCGATAACTACATTATCGCTAAGCTGACTGAACTCATATGCAAGTTCATAATCATCAAAAGCAACAACATTAATTGGCTTGGCAAAAGAGTAACTATACATCTCCGGGTCTCTGTCATAGTATAACTGAGCTGCGAAAGCGAATTTAACCTCATGATAATTCTCGCACCCATCAAATACATCATCTCTTGATGAATCAACCATAAGATCAACCTGACCCATAGCCTGGAAGAAATACTGATTCATTAAAGATTCAATTGTATTAGTCATATCAAATGCAATCATAGCTACAAATGAAGTGAGCGTAACACAAAAGATTAAAAGGAATGTTCTTCCCTTCTTAGAAGAAATATTTCTTAAAGCATGCTTCAAAATAATATTCATGGAAAACACCTCCTTACCATCTTAAAACTCTGTCTTCGGGTGCGATATACATACCATCACCTTCCTGGACATCATATAGTTCATAGAAACAATCAAACATTGAAACAACAGCATTAACTCGTACTCTGTCTGGACTATGCTCATCCGTTTCGAGATATCCCAAAGCATCTCTGTCTGGGATTACGCTCGCCCAGATTCTTGCATAACTTTCAAAAAGTTCGCGTCGTCCCTCATCGTCTGTAACGATATTTAAAGCGCACTGAATGCTGCTGGCATCCGCCATGTTTTCTCCCATAGTCTGCTCTCCATCAACGTGGTACACGTCCATAACAACGAACTCAGAATAGTAGTCTGCAAATTCGCTACAAAGTTCATCGAAATCATTTCGATCGTCTTCAGAGATCCATGTAGGATTGTAGTTACCCTGATAATCAAAATTCATTCCTGTTGAATCAAATGCATGTGAAATCTCGTGACCAATAACAGCGCCGATACCACCAAGGTTTGCTGCATAGCTTCTGTCAGAACTATAGAAAGGCTCATTCATGATCGCTACTGTAATATTGATTGAATTAAGGCTTGTATCATAGCAGGCATTTACTGCCTGTGGATACATCGTGGCAAAACCGTTTCTTTCAACCGGTTTTGTAATGGAATCAAGATCCAAACTCCAGCTTCTGGCCATAATTCTTGTGATAGTCTCAAATACATTGTCCCCAATAACGTTCGCATCATCTGGATTTATCTCATGTGGCTCGCCAGCACCAATAAAGTAAGCCATATCATTAAGCTTTGTGATAATTGCTTCCTTTGTCTCATCTTCCATCCAGTCTGCATTACCAACAAGATTAATGTATTCAGCGACCATGTCTTCAACCATAGAAGTAACATCCGCTACTACTTCTGGATCCATATATCTTTCTGCATATTCTTCGCCAAGTTCATAATAAAGGAACTGCTTAACTACTGTAAGTGCACCTGAATCATCAGAGTAAACAACAAATGGTCCACCCATATCCTCTGGGATAATAAAGCTATATACCTCGAGATACTTTGAAATTACAAGATCCTTAAATAGTCTTAAATTCTCAGAAGTCATGAGGCTATCGATATATATAAGCTGATTTACATCAAAAACTACAAGAGTTCCATCAGGATTATTTCTAAGTCCAAAAATTGAATAGTAATCTTCAAGTGACATATTTGTGAGAACACTTGATATTTCTTCCTCACTCATTATATTCACGTACTCGTAACACTCAGACACATCCAGTACTTCAAAATCTGTATTAGCAGAAATATCGATGAGCATATATGTTAAGTCAATGGCTCTGCTTGTTGCTTCATCATAATCAACACCTGAAGTATAAAGACGGTCTCTGATTCTGTTCTTAACAGCTTCTGCCTGATAAAGACCTCTGCTTACTTCGTCAAAATCCTGACGCATACCGAAAGTTTCTGGATAAATATAAAGAGTTTTCTTTGTTGAATCTTCGATATTGCCATAAACAAATGAATCAAACATAAGTGGATTTCCGCAGTCAGTAGTAATATCCATTAATGTATCGAAGAATTCATCGTAACTGGAGCAACTGTCAATTCTGTTAACGTTATCTAGAATTGAATCAGAAATCACATCAGAAGAATCTACGTTTCCAGTTGTATAGTCATAGAGCTGCCAGTAAGCATCGTAAATAATCTGTTCATTACTTCCTGGAAGATATGTACTTCTGTCTCCATTTGCAATTTCTCTGATTACTGTATTTAACTGCTCATCGACGAGAGTATTAACCATATCGAATGAACCAGTTGAACCCATAATTGGATCAAGTTCAGCATCAAGGAGATACTCTGCATTACAGTACCCAAAGAAATCATCCTGAGCTCTAATTGTTGAAACATCAAAAGCTTCAGTTGCTGCTGGTTCACTGCTTTCCATAATAATTACATTTCCGCCACAGCCTGTAATTAATGAAGCAGTCATAGCAGCAATAAGAATAGCTGAAATAATTCTCTTTTTCATAAAAGTCACCTTACATTTAGTTTGTACGATGACATATTACCCCTATGAAATCTTTTATGTTGATTTTGTGGTGAGTTGCAGTTTATTTGTTGTAAACTGCAAAAATTCACAAAAACTCAACACTATTTACTAAATAAGCAATATCAATAAGTCTTACAAAAAGTGATGTCTCACGATCACCTTCAATACAAGAACCAAAACATATTCCAACCAGATAACCTTCATAAGTAAAAATTGGACAGCCACTTGTACCTGGAGTTCCAACAAGACCTGTTGCACGCATAAAATGACAATTATCATTTGGGAATGATAAGTTCATTTCTGCAAGAGTTGTTGACTCAACAATATCATTACGATTAGTCCATCCCCACTGCTGAGCATTAAGACAAACTGCCGTTCCAGGTCCAATTTCACTCCATATACTCTCGTCGTATAAAACAGCACAGTAGTTCAAAAGATAATAAGGCTCAATAACATCAATAGGAATTCTAAATATAATTACATCCTCTACCGGGTGCGTATAAACCTCTACATCACTATTATAAATCGTGAATCTGTTATCCTCATAATCCACGAGATAGAACTGATCATACTCAGTAAAGAAACTAATGCAGTGATTATTAGTAAGAAAATACATATAATCGTCAGTCATTCTTAAAAGACAACTAGAACACCATCCGGCATTATTCTTAACTGCAAATGAACTTCTGCATGTAAGATCAGCTAAGGCATCAAGATCCTCATTACCTTCCAAAGCATCGTAAGTAAAGTATCCATGCTCTCTATAGAAAGGAATAAAATCCGTATCCTCAAACCCCAAAGAATGATTATTAGATAAGCCAACTCTTATAGTAATTGTTTCTCTGGATGTTAGCCCATCCCCGTCAGTTACTTCGTAAGTAACCTCGTAGCTGCCTCTGGAATCACCATCATATCCGCCGTCATCGATAACAGTAATATTCTCCGTAATATCATTACCATATCTATCCTCAGCGAAAACAAAATCCATCACACCATAGTGATTTCCAATATCATATAGTCTGTCTGAAAGCATAAGAAAATGTGGTGGCTCACAAACTTCGATTGTAACTACCACCTCTGATTCATTACCATACTCGTCAGTTGATTCTATAGTTAATTCATAAGAACCCTCTTCTTCGATTATGGCCTTGCCATCAACAATCTGGGTCTGTTCACTATCACCTACACAGCTAACAATAACAAAAGAATCAATTGAAGAAAGATCAGTTGTAGTTGCAATATCAGATGCACTAATTTCTGTAAATGTAGAAAAAGGCTGTGAGCTACTATCCTTAATAGAAATTTCAGGCGCAGTAGTATCAACAATATTAATCATGTACGCATAGTCGTGATTACTAGTTCTGCAGATTACGCGATAGGAACCAACATGACTTAAATCGACACGGTCCAAAATAACTCTGGACTCACTAAGAGTCTTCTCGCTCGCAGAAATATAATCAGCAGGATCACTGCTAATTTCTGTAACTCCAAGCTCATAAGTCACTTCTTCAAATTTCTGCTCTGCCATTATGAACTTCGAGCACGCAGTCATACCACCAAAGACTACTGCCGCGCATAAAGAAATAAGCAAAACCAACAATTTATAATTCTTCGCCATAATCCCCTCTGATGCCTATCGAATACAAATATCAGGCACACAAAGAGATTATACTCGAAAGTAGTTCTAAATATTCTTTAAAAAG
>JAZUDM010000018.1:0-25347 GCA_045639635.1 Saccharofermentans sp.
TGCTGAAATCATGCGCACAGTACGTGACGAAGTATTGAACCTCGGTATTCCTGTAGTAGAGTTCACATCAGCAGTTGAGCTTATCATGGACGATAAGGGTCAGGTAGCTGGTGCAGTTCTCCTCAACATGGAGACAGGTGATTACTCAGTAGCTCGCGCTAAGACAGTTGTTATCGCTACAGGTGGTGCTGGTAGAATGCACTACAATGACTTCCCAACATCTAACCACTACGGTGCTACAGCTGATGGTCTTGTACTTGCTTATAGAGCAGGTGCTCCACTCCTTTATCAGGATTCTATCCAGTATCACCCAACAGGTGCTGTATACCCAGATCAGATTCTCGGTGCTCTCGTTACTGAGAAGGTTCGTTCTGTAGGTGCTCAGCTCGTAAACGTTGATGGTGAGGCTTACATCCACCCACTCGAGACACGTGACGTTAACGCTTCTGGTGTTATCCGTGAGTGCCGTGAGGGCCGTGGTGTTGAGGCTCCTAACGGACGTAAGGGTGTATGGCTTGATACACCAATGATTGAGATCCTCGGTGGTGAGGGAACAATCGAGAAGAGAATTCCTGCTATGTTCCGTATGTACATGAACTACGGTATCGATATGCGTAAGGAGCCAATCCTTATTTTCCCAACACTCCACTATCAGAACGGTGGTGTTGAGATCAACGGTGATGGTTTCACAAACGCTATCCCTAACCTCCTCGTAGCTGGTGAGGCTGCTGGTGGTATCCACGGTACAAACCGTCTTATGGGTAACTCACTCCTCGACGTTATCGTATTCGGTAGAAATGCTGGTAAGAAGGCTGCTGCTAAGTACGCTTCAGTTGAGCTCGGTGAGATGAATATCGATCACGTTGCTAAGTTTGATGCAGAGCTCAAGGCTGCTGGTCTTGATACAGGTGTTGTTTCACCTAAGCTTCTCCCTAACTACGCTCGTCACGAGAGATAATCTATAACGGGATTTAAACTACAAAAGTTCAAAGAGGAACTGTCTTTTGACAGTTCCTTTTTTGTTTCTATAATTCCTGAGATTCAATGGTTTTTTAAATCAAAAGAAAATCAACTTAAAGAAAAAGAAGATGAATAGAGCAAGGTTTGTAAAATCAAGCAATTTTCGTCAAATACATAAAGAAACTTTGTCTATGCAACTTAAGATATAGATGTCAAAATATATTCTGTGTAAATATGAAAAAATAAGAGTGGGGGCCATTCCAATGAATGAGAACTTTGATTTTCGTCCTATAGATGAAATTCTTGAGGCTCATGGCACAGACCATGGCGCAATCATTGCGATTTTGCAGGACATTCAGGAGAAGTACAACTACCTTCCTAAGGAGATTTTCCCTTATCTTGCTGACAAGATGAACTTCGGTGAAGCAAGAATTTATGGTGTTGCTACATTCTATGAGAACTTTTCTCTTGAGCCAAAGGGAAAGTATATTATCAGATGCTGTGACGGTACAGCTTGTCACGTTCGTGGTTCACAGCCAATCCTTGATCAGCTCTACGATGAGCTTGGCTTATCAGCAACAAAGCATACAACAGATGATCTTACATTTACTGTTGAGACAGTATCCTGCCTCGGTGCATGCGGTCTTGCTCCAGTAATTACAGTTAATGGTAAGGTTTATCCTGCAATGACACCTGTTAAGGTAGCAGAGCTTGTAAAGGAACTTAAGGAGGAACTCGCTAATGGTTAAGTTAACTTCCAGAGAAGACCTTATTAATTTCCGTAAGGCATGTGCAGAAAGCATTAAGTACGAGAACGTAAAGATTCTCGTTTGTGGTGGTACTGGCTGCGTAGCTGGTGGTGCTCTTGAGATCAGAGACAGACTTAAGTCACTTCTCGAGGAGAGCAATATCCCTGTTGAGGTTGAGCTCGCAGATGAGCCACACGGTGATGTAGTTGGACTTAAGACAAGTGGATGTCACGGTTTC
Source organism: Saccharofermentans sp. (assembly GCA_045639635.1). Taxonomy (GTDB): domain Bacteria; phylum Bacillota; class Clostridia; order Saccharofermentanales; family Saccharofermentanaceae; genus Saccharofermentans. The sequence continues at coordinate 1,948 of JAZUDM010000018.1, forward strand.
TGTGAGATGGGTCCACTTCTTAGAATCGAGCCACAGGGCTGGCTTTATATCAAGGTTAAGATTACAGACTGCGAAGAGATTGTTGAGAAGACAATCAAGAACGGCGAGTGCATCGACAGACTTTCTTATAAGCAGAATGGCGTAACATACGCAAAGCAGGAAGAAATTCCTTTCTATAAGAAGCAGACAAGACTTGTTCTTGAGCACTGCGGACACATCAATGCAACTTCAATCAAGGAGTATATCGCTATTGATGGATATAAGGCTCTTGAGAAGTGTCTTTTCGAAATGACACCAGACGAGATTATCGATGAGATTATTGAGTCTAACTTGAGAGGACGTGGCGGCGGAGGCTTCCCAATGGGTAAGAAGTGGAAGAGCTGTCAGCGTCAGAAGGATCCAGTTAAGTACATCGTATGTAACGGTGACGAGGGTGACCCAGGTGCATTTATGGACCGTTCAATCATGGAGGGTGATCCTAACAGACTCCTTGAGGGTATGATTATCGCTGGTATCGCTATCGGAAGTTCTGAGGGTTATATCTACGTTCGTGCTGAGTACCCACTCGCAGTTGAAAGACTTAAGAACGCAATTGCTCAGGCTGAGGAGATTGGTATCTTGGGTGATAACATCCTTGGTACTGGCAAGGCTTTCCATATTCATATTAATCGTGGTGCTGGTGCTTTCGTTTGTGGTGAGGGTTCTGCTCTTACACAGTCAATCGAGGGTAAGCGTGGTATGCCAAGAGTTAAGCCACCACGTACAGTTGAGCATGGTCTTTATGAGAAGCCAACTAACCTTAATAACGTTGAGACATATGCTAACGTTCCAATGGTAATTACTAATGGTGCCAAGTGGTACAAGTCAATTGGACCAGAGAACAGCCCAGGAACAAAGGCTTTTGCTCTTACAGGTAATATCAATAACACAGGTCTTATCGAGGTTCCAATGGGAACAACTCTTCGTGAGGTTATCTTTGATGTCGGAGGCGGCATGAGAGGTGACGGTAAGTTCAAGGCTGTACAGATTGGTGGACCTTCAGGTGGATGTCTTACAGAGAAGGATCTCGATATCCCACTCGATTTCGACTCACTTCAGAAGGTTGGCGCTATGATCGGTTCTGGTGGACTTGTAGTTATGGACGACAAGACATGTATGGTTGAGGTTGCAAGATTCTTCATGAACTTCACTCAGAACGAGTCATGTGGTAAGTGCGTTCCTTGCCGTGAGGGTACAAAGAGAATGCTCGAAATCCTTGAGAGAATCGTTGCTGGTAACGGCCGTGATGGTGATATTGAACTTCTCCAGGAGCTTGCAGACACAATTTCTCACACAGCTCTTTGTGGTCTTGGAAAGTCAGCTCCTTCACCAGTAATTTCTACAATTGCTAACTTCCGCGAGGAGTACGAGGCACATATCTACGATAAGAAGTGCCCAGCAGGTCAGTGTAAGAAGCTTGTTAGCTACACAATCGATTCAGACCTTTGTAAGGGATGTTCAAAGTGTGCTCGTAACTGTCCAGTTAACGCTATCGAGGGTGTTATTAAGAGCCCTTATACAATTGATCAGAATAAGTGCATCAAGTGTGGTGCCTGTGTTTCAAACTGCCCATTCAAGGCAATTAAGGAGGTATGATTATGAATCAGGATTATATGATTATCGATGGCATGCCTGTTGCTCTTGAGGGTAATGAGAGAAACCTTATCGAAGTAATTCGTAAGAGCGGCATCGAAATGCCAACATTCTGTTATCACTCAGATCTTTCTATTTACGGTGCATGCCGTATGTGTATGGTAGAGGATGAGAGAGGCCGTCTTATGGCTTCATGTTCAACACTTCCATACCCTGGAATGAACATTAAGACAAATTCAGAGAGACTTAGAAAGTACAGAAGAAACATTCTTGAGCTTCTTCTTTCTGAGCATTGTAGCGACTGTACAACATGTAGCAACAACGGTACATGTCATCTCCAGTCACTTGCTGTTAAGTTTAATATCACAACAGTAAGATTCGAGAAGACAAAGACACCTGAGGAGCTTAAGGTTGACGATTCTTCACCATGTATCATCAAGGATCCATCAAAGTGTATTCTTTGTGGTGACTGCGTACGTGAGTGTAATGAGATTCAGCATGTTGGTGCTATCGACTTCGCTTTCAGAGGTTCAAAGTGCTCAATTGCTACTGCATTTAATGTTCCACTTGTTGAGTCACCTTGCGTAGGTTGTGGTCAGTGCGTAGCTGCATGCCCAACTGGTGCTCTTGTTGTTAAGGATAATAGACAGACAGTTTGGGAGAAGCTTGACGATAAGAATACATACGTAACATGTCAGATTGCTCCAGCAGTTCGAGTTGCTATCGGAAGAGCGCTCGGTGTACCAGAGGGTGAGAACTCAATGGGTAAGATCATCGCAGCACTTCACAGAATGGGCTTCGATGAGGTTTACGACACATGTACTGGTGCAGATCTTACAGTAATCGAGGAGGCAAATGAGTTCCTCGAGAGAGTTGAGAAGAATGAGAAGCTCCCACTCTTTACATCCTGCTGCCCAGCATGGGTACAGTATGTTGAGAAGAAGTGCCCAGAGTTATTGCCAAACGTTTCTTCATGTAAGTCACCTATGTCAATGTTTGCAAAACTCATTAAGACATACCAGAAGGAGAATTCAGTTCTCGATGGTAAGGAGTCATATCACGTAGCAATCATGCCATGTACTGCAAAGAAGTACGAGGCACAGCGTGATGAGCTTAAGACAGATGGCGTACCTGATACTGATATCGTTATCACTACACAGGAGCTCATTAAGATGATCAGAGAGAGCGGTATTCTCTTTGATGTACTCCACGCAGAGTCAGTAGATATGCCTTTCGGTACTATGTCTGGTGCTGGTGTAATCTTCGGTGTTACTGGTGGTGTTACAGAGGCTGTTCTTAGAATGATTGCTGACGATAACTCACGTACAACAATGAACGCTCTTGCTTATGTTGGTGTTCGTGGCATGGAAGGCGTTAAGGAAGCAACTGTAATGAAGGGTGACAGAGAAGTTAAGATTGCTGTTGTAAGTGGTCTTGCTAATGCAGATAACCTTATTCAGAAGATTAAGTCAGGTGAAGTTTCATATGACCTCGTTGAGGTTATGGCTTGTCCTGGTGGATGTATCTCTGGTGCTGGTCAGCCTTATCTTTCACGTGTTGAGCGTATGGAGAGAGGTAAGAGCCTTTATGAGGCAGACCGTTCAATGTCTGTTAAGAGATCTCAGGATAATCCACTTGTTAAGGAACTTTACAAGGGTATCCTGAAGAACAGAAGTCACGAGATGCTTCACGTTCATTACGGTAAGTAATAAATAATAAGAACCAAATAAAATACGGTCATCACTGATGACCGTATTTTTTATCCCCATTTTTGCTTTTTCGGAGTTTTCTTAATTGAAGTAGTATCGAAATACTGTTCAACTTCAGGAGCATTGTCTATCAGGTGATAGACTGGCTTTTCTATTTCATCCTGAGCCTTGCCCAGAATCATTTTCTTTATAAATTTCCAGATTCCGTAACCAATCATGGCGATTGCTACGAATATTATTAAAAATAACTCGGAATCCTCAGGGTTGTCCCATAGGAACTTGACTGAACTTAGAATATTCCATGCTATAGCGAGGAACAAACCGCAAATAGCAAGGGTAAGTACGCCTGCGCCTACCGCTGTAAGAATCTTCTTCGTGTATTCTTTGCCGTAGTGAAGCTTACTATATGGCACCTCGAATCCCTGAATCTCACCAGTCTGGCCGTTGATTACATACTGATACTGATGATCCTCGTAATCGTAAAGCAAAAACCAGACAGGCAGCAAAGCATATTTCTGCTTCAAATCACCTACAAAAGAGTAGTTCTCGTTACGGAATTCATTCGTATGAACCTGAATTGAATTCTCATAGACTTTCTCCACATATTTATCGAGACGCTTATAGATTTTGTCTGACATTGAAATAGCAGACTCATCGTAACGTTTGGCCTTGAAACCGTGAAGGTAGCCGTCAGCATATGGAACAAGCTCGTCGTAATTGAAAGGCTCGATTGCTCTCATAAGTCCGTCAGGAATTGAAGAAGAGCCGTCGAAAGGAACCTCTTTAAGTGTGAAATCGTATTCCTGCATATGAACATACTGCTCGTTATAGTCCAGGTGGCATTCAGCATCGATAAGCCAGAATGGTACATAAATGCCCTGCATTTTATTTACAGCACCGCCTGAAGAGAAAGACCTAGGAGCCTTTTTAAACTCTGAGGCCCATTTCTTAAATCTCTTTTCTGCATCTTCTTTACTTATTTTAAAAGGAATAATTACGTCAGGCTGAAATTCGTTACGAAGTCTGTTCTTAATAAGGGAAGGAGATCCGCAAAAAGCGCAGATATCAGCGGAAGTGTTGCTGTCTGTAACTACAATTGCACCGCAGCTGTTGCATTGAAATTCAACACGGCTGTCGTCAGCACTTGCTTCATTTTTATCTTTTATTTCGAGCTGATAATCGAAAGCCTTGGTATGTGGGTCAAAAAATGAACCACATGATTTACATGTGAGCTTCTGGAAGTTTTCATCAAAGAAAATATTAGCGCCACAATTGCTGCACTTATCTGATGCTGCATTTTCCCAAACAGGCATATAAATCCCCTTTCAAATTCCTAATACTATGATACTTTGAAAAAGAATTTAGATAAATAGGTTTTTAAGGGAACAGGATGTCTACAAGATAATCGTTTGAGAGTCTGCAAAGGATAACAATAATAATCCAGTAGCCAATTCCAGACAGTACGTGAGTAATAGTATCTTTACTCTTTACGAAAGGAACCTTTTCCCAGATACCAGTCCAGTGGAACTCAATATCTACAATAGATAAGAATACTAAAAGCGTCTGGAAGAAATAGTACATACGACGTCCAAAAGACCAGTAATGAGAGTTTTCAGACATGAATGTAACTCCATAGACCATTGCTATAGTAAAGAAATAGTAGACAATAGCCGGTACCATATGAAGCCAGTTAAAAGTTCTAAATCCAGGAGGAGTAAGAAGGCGGTTTATAAAGTTACCACTCCTATTTCCAGTAAGAGCATTTCTAAGTTCCTTAATATTCTGATATCTGTCCTGTGGATCAAGGCGGGTTGCCTTTTGGATTATTGGCTTATATTTTCTGTCATTAGGGAAGAACTTATCGATAAGTTTACCCATGGCAAATACATCAGTTCTTACATCAGACTGGGCAAATCCATACTGTTCTGGAGCAGCAACACTAGGTGTTCCAAGAAGTACTGTATCCTTGGAATTTCCATCGTGGTAAATTTTGGCTGCATCGTAATCGATGAGCTTAATTACACCCTCCTTTGTGAGCATAATATTTGTTGTTTTTAAGTCTCTGTGGATAATTGGATATGGTGCTTTATGGAGTAATTCAAGGCTGTCGCAAAGCTCGAGTAAAATCTTCTGCTTTTGAGAATTATCAAGAGCATTTTTAAGAAGACTATCCTCCAGAGTATCACCGTTTATATACTCTTCAATTACCATTAACTCATCGTTATCCTCTAAAATCTCGTAGATTTTTGGAATATGAATTGAAGTGATTCCCTTAAGTTTTTTATAGACATTTATATCGTAATTTTTGAGCAATTTAAGAAGGCAAACCTCGTTTGTTATCTCGTTTAAAACGAGATACTGGTCTGTCTCTATATTCTGATGAATGATTTTGTAATTGCCCGGAATATTCATGAATTGATTATAGCATTTCTTTGTGAACACTTTGTTAAAAGCACTACTTCTACGTACTTTTGTAGGCTGGCAGCACACCAAAGCAAAACGTGAATTCAGTAATATTTATTTAGCAAAAATGGATGTGGGGAGGCTGTTATGAAAATTGTTAAAATCGAGTGTCCTGGATGCGGTTCAAAATTAACTGCAGAAGAGGGAACTTCCAGAGTTATCTGTGACTTTTGTGGAAGTTCAGTAGTAGTCGAAGATTCCAAGATGGAAGGCTACAATCAGGAGCTTGGAAAGATGGAGGCAAGAGCAAATGTATCCAATAATCTTGCCGACGTAATCCTTGAACTCATCGCTCCAATATGTGATATGAAGAATAAACTTAGCGAAGTTAGTGCGCTTGAAAAGCAGCTTAATGCCTTTAAAACACAGGATCAGATGTTCAAAAAGGGTGGAAAGTATTTTCCTTATGTTTTCGCTTCCATTTTCACAATTCTGATTCTTTTAATTCTTGTTGCTGCTAAGGCCAAGTTCGGATTCTTTATTGTTTTCGATATCATCTGCATTCTCATGTACCCTCTTATGGGAAAGCTCGTTTACCAGTACTGGGATAACATCACTTCAAGTATTGGAAGCACGGAGGCAAAGCTTCTTGAGGATAAAAAGACAATCGACAGATATAACGAAGTTATTAATGCTCATCAGGATATAAAGATTCCACCAAAGTATCAGACTCCACGTGCCATGGAGTTTATTAGTAAGGCTGTAAGAAGCCAGGGCGCCAATACTTTGGAGCATGCATATTCCCAGTACGATGATCTTCTTATGAGAGAGAAATCAATCGCGCTTCAGGAGGAACAGATCAGACTTCAAAAGCAACAGATTAACCAGGCAAAAAATCCTCAGGTTGTTGTGGTAAGACAGCGCGGCCATAGCATTATTATTCATTTGATTTTGCTTTCGGTAGGAATCGGATTTATCACAATTCCTTACTACACATTAAGTAAGCATCACTACTGGCATTTATAAGGAGCTTTCGATATGGAAAAGAATTTTATTACGGAAACACTTAAATATATCGGAGGCAGAATCGCGTTTTTTATTACAGCAGGCGTTGTAACCCTGGTCTTTCTCGTAGTAGGCCTTTATGTTTCTACTGTAGTAAGACCTAAGGCAGCAAGAATTGCTCTCGAAAGGGAAATCGCTGCCTCTGAAGCAGCAGAATCAAGCCGTATAGAGGCATCTGTTTCAGCATCTGTAAGCGAATCAGAAGCACAGGAATTAGCAGCAAGTTTTGACGGAACTGGTGTTTATGTAGGCGATGACGGCAGTGTCTTAATTCTTTATGACAATGGACTTGCTGATTACTATCACGAGAGTGTCGGACTTAATGGATTAAATGTATGGACATATGAGAACGGAACTTTGGATGTTTCAATTCTCTGCCTTCTTTCAGAAGTAACAGCTACTTTTGACGAAGCAAATCCAACTACATTTAGTTTTGTAAGTGATTCAGCATTCTGGAATAACGAGACATTTACACTCGTTAGTAACGATGCAACTTCGATGACTGAGAGTGAGCTTCAGGCTCTTGTCGATGAGTACAATTAATTAAAGTGAAATGATAGAATTGTTTTAAATGAAAGGGTGAAAGAAATGCAGGAAGAATCAACAGGCGATTTACTAAACAGACTAAAAAGTGCAGACTCAATGTCTTCTCTTGACGAGTATTTAGAGTCAATTGAAGGTAAGTTTAATGGTACTTTTAGCGAGTATATGCAGCAGATGATCGACGCTCGTGGAATCAGCGTTGCTGAGCTTGCAAGAATCAGTAAAATTGAACGCACTTACTGCTATCAGATTATGTCAGGAAAGAAGAATCCAAGGCGTGATAAGATTCTTCTTATGGCTCTCGCTATTGGAATGACTTACGAAGAAACTCAAAGAGCATTAGAGATTTCTAACGCTGGAGTTTTATATGTTAAGAGCAAAAGAGATAGTGCAATTATCTATGGAATTAATAAGAAATTATCAGTCATGGATGTGAATTCTATCCTCAAACAAATAGGTGAAACAGAGCTTTGATACCCGTATTTGTTAATGTGCATAAATCTGCATAAGATATCGGGATATTTTAGGTAAAGTTCTGTTAATTTGAAAACCCCAAACCACATTGACATGCCCTATTTAATTAGTTATAAAAAATAAGGTTATTTTTGTAACTAAAGAAAATGACTTTTGAAACTAATTAAAAGGGGTTTTGTTATGAGCATTCTTTACGATAAGCTTGGATTTATCATCAAAGCTGCAGAGACAAAGATTTTCGGCTTGAGCGGTGTAACTCTCGTGTTGTTCTTTGTATTTGCAATCATCTTGTTGGGTTACCTTGTAGGTAAGATTAATGTTAAGGGTGTTACTCTTGGTTCTGCTGCAATCTTCATCGTGGCACTCGTTGCTGGACACTTTAAGGGTGTAACAGTAGGTTATGCAGGTCACGAAGGTGCAATCGAAGGATGGGCTGCAAGTCTTTCTTCAGTAGATGCATACTTTAAGTTGATTCAGAATCTTGGTCTTGTATTCTTCGTTACAGCTGTTGGACTTATCGCTGGTCCTACATTCTTCAGTAATCTTAAGAAGAACTTCAAGTCATACATTCTCCTTGGTCTTATTATTATTCTTTCTGGTTGTGGTGTTACAGCACTCATTATCATGCTCGTTCCAGGTATGACATCTGCTATGGGTACTGGTCTTCTTTCTGGTGCTCTTACATCAACTCCTGCTTTCGCTGCTGCTCAGGCTGCTCTTGCTGATTCTGAGGTTTACGGTGAGATCGCAGTAGGTCACGCTGTAGCATATCCATTCGGCGTTATCGGTGTAGTACTTTTCGTACAGCTTATGCCTAAGTTCTTGAAGTGCAACATGGATGAGGAGAGAGCTGCTCTTATCGCTTCTGCTTCTTCATCAGCTGCTACAAAGGATTCAACATTAAAGCTTTTCGAGATTGAGAAGTGGGGTCTTGCTCCTCTTTCACTTACAATCGTATTTGGTCTTCTCCTCGGTGCTATTACAATCCCTCTTGGTTCTAGCGCATCATTCAGCCTCGGTGCTACAGGTGGTGCTCTTATCATGGGTCTTATCGTTGGTCACTTCGGCCACATCGGTAAGCTCAGCCTCAAGGTTCCATCAGAGGTTTTGGGCCTTCTCCAGGAGCTCGGTCTCATCATGTTCTTGATCGGTGCTGGTGTTGACGGTGGTGCTGCTTTCGTAGATACACTTAAGGAGCACGGTCCAATGCTCTTCGTATGGGGTGCAATCATGACACTCGTTCCACTTCTCTGTGGTTTCTTGTTCGCTAAGTACGTTGTTAAGCTTTCAATCCTCAACAACCTTGGTTCAATCACAGGTGGTATGACATCTACACCAGCTCTTGGTGCTCTTATCAAGGTTGCTGGTACATCAGACGTAGCTTCAGCTTACGCTGCTACATACCCAATCGCACTCGTATCAATCGTACTTCTTACACAGTTCCTCTGCATGCTCTAATAGCAAAGTAGTTTCGATTAATAAATATAACTCCGGCCTAGCGCCGGAGTTTTTTTATTTTCAAGAGGAATTCAATAATGTCTTTCTGCTAGTTCCTCTTGGAGGGAGTGAATAGAGTTTTTCTACTACATCCGCAGAAGCGAAGCGCACGAGGACCTGAGTAGAAAAACTCCTACTTCACTCCCTAGTTGTGTCAAAGTTGTCATTTTTTCGTCCCTTCGTACACAAACGCCTTTTCGTATATTAGAATATAGAAGTTATAGTTAGTGAGGGTGCGTATGATTAGAATTTTAACAGTAGAAGATGATTTGGCGATTTCAAATCTTATTTATATGACGCTTACAGCTGAGCGTTATGAGTGCGTTGTTGCAAACGATGGCGAAGAAGGTTTGCAGCATCTTCAGGTAGGTCAGTTCGATTTGATTCTTCTTGACCTCATGCTTCCAAAGATTAGCGGTTATGAACTTCTTGAGATCATCAGACGTACAACAACTACGCCTGTAATTGTTATCTCTGCAATGAATCAGGTATCTGATCGTATCAGAGGTCTTAAGATGGGTGCTGACGATTATCTTTGTAAGCCTTTCCAGATTGCAGAGCTTGTAGCCCGTGTTGAGTCTGTTCTTAGAAGAACAATTAAGCAGAATGATGATTTTGTTTATAACGGCGCAACAGTTCTTTTCGATTCCAGACGTGTATTCGATTCCAATAACGTTGAGATTTTGCTTACAACAAAGGAATTCGATTTGCTTGAGACTTTAATTCGTAACCGTAATATTGCTCTTACACGTGAGTATCTTTACGAGTCTGTGTGGAAGGAAGAATACATTGGTCAGACAAGAACTCTCGATAACCATATCCAGAGACTTCGTAAGAAGCTTAACTGGGAAAACGAGATACAGACAGTATTTAGAATCGGCTACAGACTTTACGTTCCAGCAAATCATATTTAAGAGGTTTCTGTATAACTATTTAATATGAGATTTTTTACCAAACTTTATTTTGTCATGATTATTATTCTTACAGTAGCGCTTGCGTTTACTGAGTATTTTATTATGGCAATAAGTTTGACTTCAGCTATCGATAATCAGGTTGATATTTCTCTTAAGCAGCATCAGCTTGTAAAGTATGCCATCCAGTCAGATATGCTTTCTGCTTATCAGGCAGGTGAATCAACAAGTGAGTCAGTAATTAAAACAATCGGTCAGAATGCAGCTGAATCTTTGTCAGTTGAACTTGTAATCATAGACGATACAGGTAATAAGCCTACAATCTATAGAACAATGACTGTCCACCATCCAAAGCCAGAAGGTGAGCTTTCAACAAGTCAGATTAAGTATGTCACTGTTTCTGAAGGTGGCAGATACTTTCTTGAGATGAATAGTCTTATTAGCCAGAACGGTTTAAAACTTCGAATCATTACTATCACAGATATTACTATGATTTATGACAACATTCGTGCAATGCAGATTCGATGCGTTGCAGTTTATCTTGCTGTCATTTTCGTAAGTATCATTATCGTTATTTTCTTCTCAAGAACAATCACACGTCCACTTCGAAATCTTACTACTATTGCTGAAGGCTTCTCCGAAGGCGATTACTCAAAGAGAGCCCATATTAATTCCAAGGATGAGATTGGAGACCTTGGTGTCGTTTATAACAGAATGGCAGATACAATCGAAGAGAAGATTAATGAGCTTGAGCTTGCAGTAAAGCAGAGAGAGGATTTTACTGCTGCTTTTGCACATGAGCTTAAAACTCCTATGACAAGTATTATCGGTTACGCAGATACTTTGTATCAGAAAGATCTTAACGAGAACGAAGCTCGTGAGGCTGCAGGATTTATCGTAAACGAAGGTATGCGTCTCGAGTCTTTGTCATTTAAGCTCCTTGAACTTATGACACTTAATAACAACGACTTCCTTTTGGAAGAAATCGAAATGAAGGATTTCCTTAAGGACATCGAAGATACAATTAAGCCTGCAGCAGCAAAGAAAGGCGTTAATGTATTTTTCGATTATGTTGGCGGTTACTGCCGTATTGAGTTCGACCTTTTTAAGACTCTGGTAGTAAACCTTATCGATAATGCGATGAAGTCTGGAAGCCCTGATGTAGCAGTTCTTTCCCAGGCACGTGGCGACGAGTACATGATTGCCATCGTTGACCATGGACGTGGAATTCCAAAGGCTGAGCTTAAGCGAGTTACTGAGGCTTTCTATATGGTAGATAAGGCGCGTTCGCGTAAGGAGCATGGTGCAGGTCTTGGTCTTGCACTCTGCGAAAAGATTGCCAGAATCCATAACACAACACTTGATATCAGAAGTTCAGAAGGGCAGGGCACAGCAATTCGTATTGTGCTTAAGCTTGTAACAGGAGGCGAAGATGAAGAAAATTAAATTCAATATAGAACTCATTCTTCGTTCTTTCCTTGTGGTAGTAAGTACTATTCTTATCATCGCAGTTGGTATTGGTGTTCCTGGAATTCTTATTAATATTAAAACTTCCAGAACTAACCTCCCACGAGGTGTTGTTGATATCGCGCAGATTAATCCTTATGGTGCTGATATTATTCAGCGTGAGTCTGATTTCCTTGAGGCGGTTAACCGTTACTATTCTAATGGTTGTTATTCTGGTGAAATGATTAAAAGCACAACCAGATCGAACAACTTTGGAGAGATTGGAATTCAGGCTGCTCTGTCTGACGAATATGGTAATTCACGAGTAGAATTTCTTGATGCTTATCTGGATATTGTGGAATATTATTTTCCAGAATCTGTACCACAGAATTTTCATTTTGTTGATTACTATTGTAGTACTGATAATGAGATAAGATATACTTACGTTTATGATGATGATTCATGGTTCCTTTTTGATAATCAGACTGGAGCGCCAATAATGGGCCATCTTGTTATTCGTTCAAGTTACTATTGTGATGTTTTCTCGATTGCAACTGAAACTGTTGGTCTTTATCAGGATTATATTGGAGTTACAATCACGGACTTCGAGTGCACTGAATCTACTTCAGATGGTTATAGAGATAGTTTTGAATCCTATGTTTTTGAAAGTTCAGATAATAAGTTCAGTGTTGATTTCAATGGTTCAAGTGGATGGTACTTTACTCCACCACGCTACAATGATGATATCTGGCATGAGACAGATATGTACGAGTGGACTTTCGATTTCATGGTTGATACTTACTAAGGCTTTTTGTGGTAATATATCTCCATGAATAAAAAGTCTGTAATCATTTTCTTATTAGCAATGATACTTACCTCTGGCGTAATTCTTATTGGAATTAAGGTATACCAGAGTGTTGTTTTTGGTAGCATTTTTACCAAGGAAACAGGAGCATCTTTTTCATTTGAAGTTGTAGAGACAGAATCTACTACTGCTACCGAGCCACAGGTTGTTGAATTTTTAACAGAGGCAGATGCACGTAACTATGTTGCTAATTATGCAACAGCTAATGGCATCGACATCAGTCTTTATCCTGACAGAATCTATAACGGTCTTTATAGAAATCCTAATGCACTTCAGTTTGTACTTGATTACCCTTTGTATGCTGTACCAGCTCCAACTAATGTTCCTGTTGAAGAGGGCGGGGAGACTGAGGAGACAGACGCTTCCATGCCACAGGATATTGTTTCTCTTGAAGGCCAGGTTTCTACAGCAAGACTTACACCGCTTTGGACTTACGATGAGAGATGGGGTTACACAAGATACGGTAATGATTCATTCTGCTTTACAGGCAGCGCTCCAACATGTGTTTCAATTTGTGCCATGTATCTGCTTCGTAATGCTGCGTTCTCTCCACAGTGGATTGCAGAATATAGTATGAATAATGGTTACTGTGATGAAACTTGCGATGGTTCTCATGAGAGTGCACTTGTAGGTGATGGTGGATTTGGTCTTGGAATCAATGTTACTCAGATTCCTGCAAGCGATCCTGAAAGAATAAAGCGTAACCTTGATGTTCCTAATCCAATTATCTGTGACGTAGGAGACCACTATATTATTCTTGTTTCTTACGAAGAGGATGAGTTCACAGTTATCGATCCAACAAGTGAGTACGATACAAACAGAACCTGGTCCTGGACAGAACTTTCAACAAGGCTCGAAGGACTCTGGGTTTATAGAGTTTTATAAGTATATATATATAAGACCTGTCTTATTAAATAAGGCAGGTTTTTTAATTGCCTAACTTTCTTAACCCTTTCTTTAACTTTTACTCGAAATATCTCGACTTTTTATGCCTAAAATAGGCTTGTGGCGATCAAAAAATAAAAAAATCCATAAAACTTTGAAAATGTTACATCTTTGACACAACTATGGGGTAAGTTGGATACATCGGTTATTTATCATACTGGCATAAGATACGAAAAATGATTTGAGGTGTCAGTTAAATGAATAAAAACCTGGTAACAATAGGCTTTTTTGGATTACTTATCATTTGTGCATTTACATACGTTGTATTTGATTTTTTGAAACCAGAAGAAGCAATTGAAGATGAGAATCTTCCAGAAATCACGGTACTTGATGTATCTGTTGAAACAACAAGCAGATCTGGAATGGGAAATTCCCCAACAATCCAGATTGAGGACGAGGCAGCAGCAAGAGAAATCATTACAGCATATGCTGAGAAGAATGGTCTTTCTTACGATGATTATCCTTACTACCTCGTTTCAAGACTGGTAGCAAATCCAGAACTTCAGGATTTTGTTTTGCAGTATCCATTCCACCGTGAGCCAAATACTAACCCAGCCCTAATCGATGTCAGTTCAGACATCCGAATGGCAGGTGACGGGGTACCACTCTACATGCAGTGGGATTCAAGATGGGGTTACACAATCTATGGAAGTGACATGATGGGACTTACAGGTTGCGGTCCAACATCTTTGGCAATGGTAGCAACTTACCTTTTTGATGATGCTACATATAACCCACTTTATGTTGCTCAGTACAGCATGGAGAACGGTTATTACGACTATAGCAACAACAGCGGTACACTCTGGAGCCTTATGACAGAGGGTGCAACTAATATGGGACTTACAGTAAACGAGGTTCCAGCTGAAGCAGATTATCTTGCAGAGGCACTTAACGAGGGACATCCTGTAATTTGCATTATGGGCCCTGGTGATTTTACAAGCGAAGGACACTTTATTGTTCTTACAGATTATAACGATGGATACGTAACTGTTAACGATCCTAACAGCTACAACAATTCAAGCATTAGCTGGCCAATCGAGACAATCCTCGAGCAGGCAAACGGAATTTGGGAGTACAGTGTTTAATATGAGAAACGAGAGCGAACTAATTAGACTTTATGCAGATGATGTCTTGAGAGCATGTATCTATTATCTTGAAGACAGAAAAGACGCTGAGAATGCTTTCCAGGAAACTTTTGCGCTTGCACATAAGCGTCAGCTTTTCGGAAACGAAAATGCTTTAAGAATCAACCTCTTTAAGGTTGTTCGTGAGGTCTGTGGTGCGCTTTACTTCCCGGATGATGGAGAAGAATGGTTATATACATCTTATTTTGGATTAACTCTCGGTGAGGCGGCAGACATTTTGGGTCGCGGCATCAGCCATAGAAAACTAGTAATGCATACTTCATAATCCCCTTCTAACAAATGGCCGGTATCGTCAGATGCCGGTCGCTTTTTTGTCTGATTTTTGGTGCTGTTCCCATAAGTTTTTGCCACACTTGTTACATTGACTATTATTTTTAAGAATAATAGAATATGTAGCATGCTACATAAAAGGAGTATTTATGGGAAGTAATTGCCAGTTTAATAAGGACACGCCACTTGGCATTAAGTTCTCTTTACTTGCACGCTCGTTTAAGGCAAGTATCGATGACAAATTCCGTGACGAAGAGCTTACTGCTGTTCAGGCGAATACAATTCTGACTCTTTCTTATCTTGAGAATACTCTTGAAAAGGAAGTAACTCTTAAGGATTTGCAGCAGGCACAAAATCTCACTCATCCAACAATGATAGAAATCATTAAAAAGCTCGAGGCAAAAGGTTTTGTTGAGACTTCAAGAAGCGAATCTGATAAGAGATCACGTAACATCAGGACTACATCTAAGGCAAATGGACTTTTGAAGTCTATTCCGCTTATCGCAAAGGAAGTCTATGATCAGCTTACTTTGGGTATAGATGAAAATGAGTTGGAAATAATGAATCGTGTAGTAGATAAAATGATATTGAATGCAGTAGGAGGGGATAATTAATGAGTATCTACATTAAAAGGGTACTTAAGTCAGTAAGAGAATTTAAGACTCCTGCAATCATCACTATTCTTCTTATGATGGGTGAGGTTGCACTTGAAGTTTTGATTCCATTTATTACTGCTAACCTTGTAAATAGTATCAAGGCTGGCGCTGATCTTAATTCCATTTTGAGAGATGGTGCAATTATGATTCTTGCAGCTATTTTCTCAACAGTCTGTGGTGCGCTTGCAGGTGTAACTGGTTCTAAGGCTTCTGCAGGTTTTGCCAAGAACTTAAGAAAGGATATGTTTGAGAAGATTCAGGATTTCTCATTCAAGAATATTGATAAGTTCTCATCAGCATCTCTTGTAACAAGACTTACAACAGACGTAAATAATGCCCAGATGGCATTTATGATGTGTACAAGAATCGCAATCCGTGCTCCACTTACATTTATCTTCGCTATTACAATGGCGTTTGTTATGGGTGGTTCTCTTGCGATGACTTTTGTTTTCGTAATTCCTGTTCTTATTTTTGGAGTTCTCTTTATCGCAGGTAAGGCACTTCCTTCTTTCAGAGCAGTATTTAAGAAGTACGATAAACTTAACGAGTCTGTAGAAGAAAATGTACGTGGTATGCGTGTTGTTAAGGGATTCTCACGTGAAGAGTACGAGTCAAACAAGTTTGGCGCAGCTTCTGACGATATCCGTAAGGACTTTACAAGAGCTGAAAGAATCGTTGCTTTGTCTTCACCGATCATGCAGTTCTGTATGTACTTTAATATGATCTTTATCCTCTTTGTTGGATCTAAGCTCATTATCACAAATCAGGGCACAACAATTGACGTAGGTCAGATCTCAGCCATGATTACATATGGTGTTCAGATTCTTATGTCATTCATGATGATCTCAATGATTTACATCATGCTTACTATGTCTGTTGAGGCTATTAAGCGTATCGGTGAAGTTCTTCTCGAGGAGCCTTCTATCGTTAATCCTGAAAATCCAGTTATGGAAGTTAAGGATGGTTCTATCGAGTTTACTGATGTTGTATTCAAGTACTCAGAAGAAGCAAAGAACGACGCGCTCTTTGATATCGACCTTAAGATTGAGTCTGGTATGACTGTTGGTATCCTCGGAGGTACAGGTTCATCAAAGTCTACACTTATCCAGCTCATCTCAAGACTTTACGATGTAACATCTGGTTCTGTTAAGGTAGCAGGTGTTGATGTTCGTGAGTACGATCTTGAAGTTTTACGAGATGCAGTTTCTGTAGTACTTCAGAAGAACGTTATTTTCTCAGGAACAATTAACGATAACTTGAGATGGGGTAATAAGGACGCTACTCAGGAAGAGCTTATTGAAGCATGTAAGCTTGCTCAGGCTCATGACTTTATTACTCAGTTCCCAGATGGCTATGAGACAAAGATTGAGCAGGGTGGTACTAACGTATCTGGTGGTCAGAAGCAGAGACTTTGTATCGCAAGAGCACTTCTTAAGAAGCCAAAGATTCTTATTCTCGATGACTCAACAAGTGCAGTTGATACTAAGACAGATGCACTTATCCGTAAGGGATTTAAGGAGTATATCCCTGATACAACAAAGATTATTATCGCTCAGCGAGTTTCTTCTGTAATGGATGCAGATCTTATCGTCATCATGGATGGTGGAAAGATTGTATCTCAGGGTAACCACGAGGAGCTCCTTAAGTCTTCCGATATTTATCGTGAGATTTACGAGCAGCAGACAAAGGGAGGTGAAGAATAATGGCTAAAAGAAATCCTGGCGCTATGGCAGCAATGGGCAAAGAAGGCAGACAGGCTGGTTTTAAGAGCCTCGGTCGTGCTGTAAAGAAGTTCTTTGGCTACTACCCAAGACTTGCACCACTTGTAATCGTCTGTATTATTCTTGCATCTATCGTAAGTGCCATTCCATCTTTCTTTACTCAGAATGTAATCGCACTTATCGAGAAATGGTATGAAACAGGTGACTGGGCTTCAGCAAAGCCTGAAATTCTTAAATATATTGGTGTTCTTATTGGTCTTTATGCTTTCGCACTTATTCTTACAACAGTGCAGGCACAGGTTATGGCTTATATGACACAGGGCTTCCTCGATAATCTTCGTCGCGAAATGTTTTCGAAGATGCAGAAGCTCCCAATCAAGTATTTCGATACTCATAAGCATGGCGAAATCATGAGCCATTATACAAACGATATCGATACTTTGCGTCAGCTTGTATCACAGGCTTTCCCAACACTTATCCAGGCTGGAATTGTTGTAGGTGTTGTGCTTTTCATGATGCTTTACTTCAGCGTATGGATGACAATTGTTCTTTTTGTTGGCGTATTTGTTATGTTTATCGTAACTGCCAAGGTTGGTAGCAAGTCAGGTAAGTACTTCGGTGCACAGCAGAAGTCAGTTGCTGATGAGGAAGGCTTTGTTCAGGAGATGATGAACGGACAGAAGGTTATTAAGGTGTTTAATCACGAGCAGGCTTCTATTGATGAGTTCAATCGCCTTAACGAAGAGCTTTTTGTAAACAGCAGCAGAGCTAACGCTTATGCAAATATCTTAGGCCCAATTATCAACAACATCGGTAACCTTATTTACGTTACACTTGCTGTTGTTGGTGGTATCTTCATGGCAGTTGGAATCAAGAACGTATCTATTTCAGGTCTCGCTTTTGGTGTTAGTATTCTTGTTCCATTCCTCAACATGAGTAAGCAGTTCATGGGAAACCTTAACCAGCTTACAATGCAGATGAACGCTATCGTTATGGCTGGCGCCGGTGCTCAGAGAGTATTTGCTCTCCTTGATGAGGAGCCAGAGGCAGACGATGGATATGTAACACTTGTTAATGTTAATAAGAAGGCTGACGGAAGCCTTGAGGAAGTTCCTTATCAGACAGGTCACTGGGCTTGGCGTCATCCACATCAGGCTGATGGTACAGTAACATATCAGGAACTCAAGGGTGACGTTCAGATGGTTGATGTTGACTTCGGATACGTTCCTGAAAAGCAGGTTCTCTACGATGTTTCTGTATATGCAAATCCAGGACAGAAGGTTGCTTTCGTAGGTTCAACTGGTGCAGGTAAGACTACAATTACTAACCTCATTAACCGTTTCTACGATATTGCTGATGGTAAGATTCGTTATGACGGAATTAACGTTAATAAGATCAAGAAAGCTGATCTTCGCCGCTCACTTGGTATCGTTCTTCAGGAGACAAACCTCTTTACAGGTACAGTAATGGAGAATATCCGTTACGGAAGACTCGAGGCAACAGATGAAGAGTGTATGGAGGCTGCAAAGCTTGCTGGTGCAGATGATTTTGTTAAGCGTCTTCCAGAAGGATATAACACACAGCTTACTAATAACGGTTCTAACCTTTCACAGGGTCAGCGTCAGCTCATTGCAATCGCTCGTGCTGCAGTAGCTAACCCACCAGCACTTATCCTCGATGAGGCTACATCTTCAATCGATACACGTACTGAGTCAATTGTTCAGGCTGGTATGGATAAGCTCATGGAAGGCAGAACAGTATTCGTAATTGCTCACCGTTTGTCTACAGTTATGAACTCTGATGTAATTATGGTTCTTGATCACGGTAAGATTATCGAGCGTGGTAACCACGACGAGCTCATCGCTCAGAAGGGAACTTATTACCAGCTTTATACTGGAGCTTTCGAACTCGAATAAATTTTCATCGCAGTCCTCGTCGCTCTTCGAGCTCCTGCGCATGTCGATGAAAATTCATTCTCGTTCTCTACTATTGTTATTTAATTAGTCCCAGGGCTGCTTTGGCGGCGCCTGGGATTTTTTTATTGTTGAATGGCCAATAACGAAGTACCAGATTTATAAAATATTCGTTTATACATTCTTTAAGATTTAAATGTATAATTCTATTCAGAAATGGAGGGATTAATATGACAACAAATGTACAGTTCAAAAAAGCAAAAGTAGTTAATGACGGTTCAAAGAAGTACACAGGACTTCTTGTTGGAATCGTAATTGCAGTTATCGCAATCATTCTTGTTGTTACAGGAATCAAGATCGTTCCAACAGGTTATACAGGCGTAAGAGTTCGTCTTGGTCAGGTATCAAGCACAACTTTGGAGCCAGGTGTACACTTCGCAATTCCTTTTGTAGATCAGATCAGAAACGTAAACAATAAGCAGCAGGATGTGACACTTGAGGGTCAGTACTGGGCAGAGACAGAAGAGAGAGCTGCTCTTTACTATGAGGGAATCACAATCACATATCAGATTCAGCCAGGTGCATCTTCATGGCTCCTTGCTAATGTAACTGATTATCAGAATAACCTCATTACAACATCACTTGTATCTTCTGCTGTTAAGACAGCTTCAAAGCAGTGTGCTGCAGTAGATGCTACAAACCGTGGAATCATTGAGCCAGCAGTTACACTTGCACTTCAGGAGTCTGTTAATGAGAAGTATGGTTCAGATAAGGTAACAATCATTAAGGTTGTTATTAACAATGCAGATTACGAAGAGCAGTATAAGCAGCGTATCGCTGATTTGCAGGCAGCACAGATTCAGTATCAGACACAGCAGGTAGAGAATCAGCGTGCAATTGAGCTTGCTGAGGCAAATGCTACAGTAACACGTACAAATGCACAGGCTGAGGCTGATGCACTCCTTATCGAGGCACAGGCAGAGGCAGATGCAAACAGAATTCGTGAAGAGTCTTTGTCACCAACAGTTCTTTACTATGAGTATCTCCAGAGATGGGATGGACGTCTTCCAATGGTTACAGACGGTGATGCAACACCATTCATCGATATCACAGATTTGGATGTTCCTACAACACCAGCTCCTACACCAGCAGCAGAGGACTAAGATAAAACCAGATTAACTACAAGTTGTCCCTGGATATGAAAGTATCCAGGGATTAATTTTTGGTATAATTCTTTTGGAAAATCCAAGGAGATAAGTATGGGTAAGGTTTTACTTTATAACGTTAATTTAATGAAGGCAGATAGCATAATTAAAGTTGCATCTGGACTTGGCCATCAGGTTGTTGTCGTTCCACAAAGTCAGTTCGGAGCTCCAGTTGGAGCAGTTTCCATGGGAGTAATGGGCGCCAGTGATAAAGGAATCACTATCGATGGGGAAATGATGGTGATGGCAGGTTTTCTTGGTGACAGCCTTGATAAATTTATTGATGCTTATAATGCGGCTGGTATTTCGAAAATAGAGTGTAAGGCAGTTCTTACACCTGTTAATTCTAAGCTTAATGCCAGACAACTTTATAAGGAATTGGAAGAACATAGCAAAAATATGAAATAAATACAAAATATGTGTTATTGCTATGCTTAGCCATAGATGATAATCTTTATTATGTATTAGATTATGTTACTAATTGGATTTATAAATAGGGAGGATTAATTATGGGTTGTTTTATCGCACCTATGACTGAGGCAGTTGTTACAACAATTGCAACTAAGTTCATTGAGAAGAGAGAAATCGAGACTGGTATGACTGTTTCTGCTCATACAAAGGAGCTTTGGTCAACAAGACTTCACAGACTCAATAAGATGCTTTGGGGTGGTTCAGCACTTCTTGCTTTCGAGCATGTTTGGCATGGTGAGCTCCAGCCATTCGCACCATTTTTGACAGCAGCTTCAAGTGCAGAGGCTACAGCTGAGATGTTACATGAGATCTCTACGACAGGTGTTATGATGGCAGTTCTTGTTACTGCTGTATGGGCAGTTTCCTGCGTAGTTGTTAATGTTATAAAGAAAAATTCAGTAGCAGTAGCAAGGGAGACAAAATAATGACTCTTTTAATCGCAGTGATTGCAGCAGTAGTTTCGACTGTTATCTGGTATACAAGTCCTAAGGCAAGAGAGCTTAAGGTTTCTACTCTCTGCTATATGTTCTGGGGTGCATCTTTGATGTGGTTTGTTGACGCAATGGTTGAATTCTCTGAGCTTCGCGCAGAGTACTTTGAGCCAGCTGCAGCAGATGTTCTTAATGATACATTCCTTGGGTTGTCTGTAGTTGCTTTGGCACTTGTTATCTGGACAGTAGTTCTTCTTATCAAGGATCCAAAGGGCGTTGTTAAGGCAGCTATTGCTTCAAAGTAACTACGAGTTATAAATTGATTTTAAATGGCGGTTTCAGTAATGAAGCCGCTTTTGTTTTGTGTATAATACTAGGAAAGATTTGTTTTGGAGATACGAAATGCTTTACATATTACGTCATGGAAAAACGGACTGGAATGTCCTTTATAAGACTCAGGGAAGAATAGATATTCCTCTTAACGATACGGGACGTAAGATGGCTCGTGATGCCCACGATAAGTATATGGACATTAATTTTGATGTCTGCTATTGTTCTCCTCTTTCCCGTGCAAAGGAAACTGCAGAGTTAATTCTTGAGGGAAGAGATGTGCCTATTATTTTTGATGACAGACTTATGGAAATGTCTTTTGGAATTTACGAAGGTACAGAGAAAGTTTTTGAAAAGCCAGAATGCCCTTTAAGACCACTTTTCTTGGATCCAGTTAACTATAAGGCAGTAGAAGGTGGCGAGAGTTTTGAAGAACTATATGCGCGTACTGGAGCCTTCCTTGATGAGGTTGCACTTCCTTTGGTAGAGGAAGGAAAGGACGTTCTCATTGTAGGACACGGCGCCATGAATCTAAGCATCATTACGAGAATTAAGGGCATCCCTCTCGAAAGATTCTGGGAGACTTCAATCGAGAACTGCAAACTATTTAAATTAATCTGAGGTGCGATATATGTTTAGACCAATAAGAAGAACAAAAAGAGCAATTTCTGAGGAAGATGCAAAGCTTCTTTTAAAGAACGAGAAGCGTGGAGTATTTGCTGTAAATGGTGATGACGGCTACCCTTATGCAATTCCTGTTAATTATTTTTACGACGAGAAAGAGAACAAGATTTTCTTCCATGGTGCCAAGGCAGGCCATAAGTTCGATTCTTTAAAGAAGGATAACAGGGTTTGTTTTACTGTTTATGGCAACGAAGAATTCACGGAGGATGATTGGGCACCATATGTTTCAAGTACTGTAGTATTTGGAAGATGTAATCTCGTAGATGATCCGGAAATCACCGAGGAAAGAGTTCGACAGTTCGCGCTTAAGTACTACCCAACTGCTGAAGAAGTTGAGGAGGAAATCAGTAAAGATATCAAGGCAGCTCAGCTTTATGTTATTGATATCGAGCACTTAACAGGAAAGCGCATCAAGGAAAAGTAATTATAAATATAAGCATACGAAAGGGCACCTATAAGGTGCCCTTTAATATCCAACTAATATTTTAAACTAACGCTGAATTGATAGGAACAAGTTCGAGTTCAAACATTTCTGCTGTTAACTGGTCGCGAGCGTTATCGAATGTGTCCCAGTAGTCTTCTGCTTCAACGATTGAGACAGAGTCTCCGATTTCTTCGTAGAGTGTGATGTTCACGTATTCTTCGTCGTAATCAGAATAGAGACGGTAAGTGTTAACGAGCTCCAATGTTTCAGGATCCATATGGTAAACACCGATTTCGTGATATGCTGCTCCACTTGAACCTTCGTTAATTAATTCGCCGTCGCTGTTTATATACCAGTTATTACGTGGCCATCCTTCAGCAAGAAGTACTGCTTCATCTCCGTTAAGAGTAAAAACTGCAAGTACACCGTAACCGGCTCTTTCTACAGGTCCTACGAATTCAGTTACACCATCGTCAAAGATTCTGTCAGCGATAATGAGCTCATCTACTCCGTCACCATTAATATCAGTAATAGCAAAGCAGATGTGTTCAAAAGCTTCCTCACCAAGATAATAAGCTTCTTCGTAAATTCCGTGGTATCCTTCTCTGTCAGTGACAGGATTATCATTCTGGGCAATTGAATTTTCAACTACGTTATTAG
>JAZUDM010000019.1:0-4300 GCA_045639635.1 Saccharofermentans sp.
GATACAAAGAAGAACATATCCACACCAATAAAGGAGGCTCTGTAAATGAAAGTCTCAACTGGCGAATTGCCAAAAGCGATATAAAAATGGAAGAACAGAACCATCAATGCAGCTAGTCCCATTATTTCTTTTTTACATTTCATCTAACAAATCCTCCTTTACGGAAAGAATGTCAAAATATAAATTATTTGTCAATCAGCGGACGATAAATGCCACAATAATCTCTTAATCTAACTTAAGGATAAGTGAGAGAACGTTCTTTGCAGCCTTGTAAATCTCGTCCTTTGTAATCTCACCAGCGTTATAAGCTTCCATAACTCTTTCTGGATAACCATTAGCCATCTTAAGATCGTTACCAGCCTTAGCCTCGAGGTAATGCTCACCAGATGTCCACCAGTCAGTCATAACGAGTCCCTTGAAGCCCCACTCACCACGAAGGATGCCATTCAAAAGCTCCTCATTCTCAGAGCACTGGATTCCGTTTACCTTGTTATACGCTGTCATGATGCACCATGGGTCTGCATCCTTAACAATCATTTCGAAAGCCTTAAGGTAGATCTCACGAGCAGCTCTTTCGGATACTCTTGAATCGCTGTTCTTACGGTTTGTCTCCTTGTTATTGAATGCAAAGTGCTTAACTGTAGCAGCGATATTCTGTGACTGAACGCCCTTTACTACTGCTGTTCCGATTGTACCTGCAACAACAGGGTCCTCTGAATAGTACTCGAAGTTACGTCCGCACATTGGAGTTCTGTGGATATTAACAGCAGGTGCAAGCCATACTGCGATGTTATTCTCCTTAACCTCTGTTGCTGCTGCTGTACCAATTGCCTCAGCAAGATCCTTATTAAAGCTACATGCAAGCATTGTTGCGCATGGCCATGCTGTTGTCTTAACGCCAACATGTGGAAGGATTCTAAGACCTGCAGGACCATCAGCTGTCATTACATCAGGTACACCATACTCAGGGAGGTTACCAATACCAAAAGTATTAGCTACACCAAGATTCTTCTGACCACCCAAAAGGAGAATCAAATCATCGAGTGAAAGCTGTGCCATGAACTCCTCAAGAGTATTCTTACCGCTGGCAACATCCTCGAACATAATTTCCTTGCGCTCAACAAGAGAATAAATCTTGCGCTCTCTTTCGTATGGGCAGGCAGCCTCTGTCTCCCTGTTTGGCATATGAGGAAGAATTGAATGTGTAAGTTTCTCCTCGTTTGCTGGAAGTGGCTCCATAGTTCCGTCTGGAAGGAGTCTTTCCTTCAAATTAGAAGGAGCAATCTTTGATGTAAGCTGGAGTACAACGTTATTCTCGTCAACAACATAAGTATCTGAAATCTTTGTAAGAGCAGAAACGTTATTACCAATCAGGAACTCGTATGTACCCTTCTCGAGGATCCATGCAGACTTTGTAATCTTTCCTACGTCATCGTAAGAAGCCATGTCAGAAATTTTAACTACGAGCTCAACCACTTCGCTCTCACCAGGATTCAAAGCACTGGTCTTAGCAAAAGAAGCAAGTTCCTTTGCAGGCTTTCCCATAACGCCCTGTGGAGCACTATAGTAAAGCATTGCTACTTCCTTACCAGCAACATCGCCAGTATTTGTAACCTTTACTGAAACCTTAATCTCCTCAGCGCCTGCCTCAAAGCCAACAGCTTCCATAGCAAATGTTGTATAAGAAAGACCATATCCGAAAGGATAAACTACCTTGTCATTTGCGCCTGGAATAGTCTCGAAATAACGATATCCAACGTAGATATCATCTGTGTATTCAGCGTATGCATTATCGTCGTGGAAGTTATAACTTGATGGGTAATCCTCGAGTGTCTTTGCGAAAGTATCAACGAGTTTTCCTGATGGATTGTCGTCACCAACCAAAAGGTCGGCTGCTGCAAGGCCACCTTCGATACCACCCTGCCACATAAGGAGGCCTGATGAAATAGCGCTGTCGTCCTTAATCCAGCCTGTCTCAATAACGCCACCAACGTTAAGAACTACAACTACCTTACTAAACTTTGACTTAACCTTGGAAAGCATTGCCTTTTCCTTAGAAGTTAAGCAGTAGTCACCGTCTGGGAATACCTTTGCCTGACGCTCAGCCTGCTCAAGCTCGCCTGCCCACAATGCCTCATTTGGCTCAAGTGATGCCTTACGATCCCAGCCTTCACCTGAAAAACGGCAGATAGTAACAATAGCAACGTCAGCATATGCTGCAGCCTTCTCGAGAAGATCATCTGGAAGTTCTGGCTCCTCTGTCATACCTGGCTGAATTGCCTGAGCGTACTGTGCCTTTACTTCCTTGTCGTAAAAATCAACGAGATCATTAAAGATTGAAACCTTACCCTCTTCTTCCTTGAGTTTAAGTCCGTCAGCAAGGCTTCTTACATACTTAACAGTAACGTCGCCGCTTCCGCCGCCGCCCTTTACATAGTCAACAGTTCCCTTACCAAACAAGGCAACCTTTGTTCCCTTATTAAGAGGCAAAACCTTATTATCGTTCTTAAGAAGTACCATACCCTCACGAGCACCGCTTCTTGATAATTCAATATGCTCCTTTGAGCCTGTCAAAAGTCTTCCATCCTCACCCATAGGAAGTGATGGCTGGTAAATGTGTCTAGTCCACTTTGTCATAGATGCCTCCTGATATTTATAGCTGCTTAGCAGCGTTAAAGTCGTACAAATTGATACTAATAAATATCCTAGTTAAAAAATATTAAATAACGGAGAAAAATGTAATGTTTTTGACGAACAAATTGTAAACAAAAGTTATACCCAGCTTGCAGTGAACCCACTCTGTAGCCAAAAGTGTCTACAGACTTGTAGCCATATAGACAGTTTCACTTACAGTGTCCACTTTGTAGTTAATAATTGATAGAATAACTATTGGAGAAACAGAAAATGGAGAATAAATCATGCTGGACACAAGAGGATCAGGAATCAAATACACAAGAGAAGAACTTTCTAAATTTAAAAAGGTCGCTGATTTATTTTTCAACGACCATAGAGAAATATATGCTGAATTATTAATAGATAAGAATAACCAGAACGTTTACTTCCGAGAGTGGTCTTCCACGAACGGAGACGGCTTCAACTTCTGTATTATTAGCTCAATGAGCGAACTCAAAGAAGAACTCAAGAAAGACGTAGATCACGGAGACTTAACCCCTGGAAGAGTAAACAAAATCTGCGATGATTTAAAAGATTTTTTCAATTAAATAAGTCGTTATCGCACCTACAAACCTGTGATTTAGTTATCTGCACATAATTGATATTACTTGTTATGTGCTTCTTTGCTGACAGGATTTAGCTCCATCTCCCACATTTCAAATGGTGGTTCAACCTCATAGTTTCCATCAAAATAACGGCGGATATACTGTGCAGCTCTTTTCTCACTATATAAAAAATTCAAAGTGTTTCCATCTTCATCAAATTCCAAGTTGTTCAAGAAAACGGCAAATGCTGTCTCCGCAAAACTTGGTTCTTCTCTCAATGTATCTCCTAAATAATCTATCCCATTTAACAAATGATTGCCTATTCTTCCCTTTGCAAAATTTATAGCAAACTGCCTTACGGCACCATTTGCATACATTCCAAGTTTCATTTTAAATCCCTCCACAAATTCAGATTTGTCTAACTCCATTAAGTCTTCTTTACCGCACATACAAACCTGATTTTAACGCTCTTTTTTCATTACATCATAACAGAGTACATTACCTGACTCAGTTATAATCTGGTTGTATTCAGTTTCTTTATATCCACGCATTTTATATATTTTCTTAGCCGACATAGAAGCATCAAGAATTATTTCCTCATAATTCTTAAGGATTTCACTCTCAGCGAAACCAATCAGTTCTTTGCCATATCCTTTATGCTGAAACTTTGGTAATACGAATAGTCTGCATATTTCATTTTCTTTAATCGTTACAGTTCCAACAAAATCACCATTATCTTTCAAAAGATAAACTATACCCTCCTGGATATCTGCAAGAATGTTACTATCCTTATGATGCGCCTTAAAGAATTCTACTGCTCCTATTGGATAATAATGAGGATATATTTCATTTATGGTTTGCTGCGTTATTTCACTAACTATATTCAAATGCTTGTCTTCTGCTTTTAATATCATAGTGTCTCCTTAACCCTCAAAAATTAGAATTTGCCACTACAACTGGCAAACCATAATGTATTCTTCTTCGTTCTCATCAACTATTTCAAATCCCACATTTTTATACATTCTCACAGCATAATTCTGCTTCTGAACAGCTAATGATGCTTTCTTATATTTGCAAGATTT